>NZ_JAVJSQ010000040.1 GCF_040219335.1 Gimesia sp.
TGGCCGATGATGTGGACAGTGACGACGACGCCAACAGCCTGGTCTATGCAATCACCGCTCAGCCGAGTGAAGGAACTGCTTCTTCAAACGGAGATGGCAGTTTTACCTTCAATCCGGGGACTGACTTCCAGGACCTGGCCGTCGGTCAAACCCGCCAGGTGACCTTCACTTACACTGCCACCGATTCAAATAGTGCCGTAAGTAATACGGGCACAGTCACGGTCACCGTAACCGGTGTCAACGATCCTGTTACCGCCGTTGACGACGACGTGACCACATCCAAAGATGTTTCTTTGAACTTTGATGTGCGTCTGGATAACGGCAATGGCCCCGATCTGGACCCGGATGTGAATGATATTCTGTCGGTCTTTAAAATTACCGATACCACGCTGGGGACGGAAACCGCGATCGTCGGCAATGCAATCACTCTCGATTCCGGGGCGACCGTGACGCTGCAGGCGGACGGTACACTCACTTACAATCCGAACGGTCAGTTCGCCAGCCTGATTCTGCCCACCGATACGGCAACGGATACGTTTACTTATACGATTCGCGATGGCAACGGCAGTTCGGATACCGCCACCGTCACGATGACGATTACCGGTACGAACGAGGACCTGGTTCAGACCGCACCGCTGGATGATGTTTACAGCGACGGTCTGTCGACGGTGACCATTGATCTGGATAATTACTTTAATGATCCCGATGCCAGTGATGACATCACCTACACCCTGCTCAGCAGTGGTTCGTTTGCAGCAAACTTCTGGGTCGAAAGTGTGAGCATCACCGATAACATCCTGGAAATCACGTTCACTGATTATGCCTCTAACCAGGAACGACTGCCTACGGATATCACACTGCGTGCCGAGTCGACTGATGGGATTTCACCCACGTTTGAGCCGACCTTCCAGTTGATTCCTGACCCGCAGCAAACCATGGAAATCCGGTTGATCGCTACGCCGACTCTTTCCGGCGGTCGTGACTTCTCGTACTTCCGTGCCGAAGGAGCCCTGGGGACTCCTGGAGGTGGTGTGTTCCATCTGACCAATGGAAATACGGACCTGGATTATTCGATCTATCTCGCTGACTACCTGGATCTGGACCTTGATGGATCAGAAACCGTCACCACTGATGATGATGTGGAAGCGATTCGACTGGTTAACGGCAATACCATAGTTCATACGATCTACACATCCAATCCGGGTGATGTGGATGACAGTCCAACTTTTGATATGTCGAACGAGAGCCTGCACGGCACCTTCAGCGGATTGAGCAGCACGATTGTAGATCAGCTGTATAATGGCGAGTTGGCAATTCGGGTGGAACGAGTAAGCTTATCTGATATCGCCAAAGTTGCTAACTCCAACATTACGGTCTCTCCCGAGTTAGATGATATCAGCGACCTGCCTGCTCAAACGACGGAGTATGTCGAGGGGGCCAGCTACAATGTTGAAATCTGGATCAGTGATCAACTGGCACAGGTTCTGGCCGCTCAGACGACCGAAAATTCCTCGATCACGTCTGTTCTGTTTGATCTGTTATGGGATGACACAACGGCTGCACAATTTCAATCAGCTGAAGCCACGGGAGAGGCGAGTGCCTTCCGGGCCATTGGTGGTATCTTGGATATTGATACGATCAACGGAGTCATTGAAGATATATCAGGACTGACTTTCTTACAAGGTATGGCTGACGGTTACTATGCCCGGGTGGGATACGCGACATTTACCGCAAATGCCCCGACGGCAGACGCCGACCCGGTTGAGTATACTATTGACATCACTCCCGGTGAAGATTCGGTCAATCGCAGTACTGCCATCGATCTGAGCCAGATTGATATCATCGGAACTTCGGTGTCACATTTCGGGACCTCCGAATTCCTGATTCAGACGGATATGACCAACATTAACATCGAAGGTAAAATCACTATCGATGGGCAAGAGGTTACGCTGACTCCCCAGGATCTGGGGCTGGACAGTACGACCGTGAGTGGTCGCCTGGATGTCCTGTTCGACGACGTGGATAATCCTTCCACGATTCAGATTCTTGATTCGTTTATTGAAGTTAACCCGTCTGGACTTGCCCTGCCCGATCGCACAGCAGCGAATAATGACCGAACTACAGAGGAACTGGCTGATTTCGGATTGGAAGGAGTGCTACCGAATTTCAGCGGGACTGGTAACCCTGCTGACCTGTCAGTTGCCATTCGGGATGCCTTGGTGCAGGTACTCTCCAGTACGCAGGCTCTGGATGGCAACGGTAATTTCAACATTTCCGAGGACTGGCAACTGACCAATGGTGACCTCTATTCCATGCTGGTTGTGCCGGCCTTTGGTAATTTTGTTGCCAGTGATACGGTCGAGTCCACAGCTGGTGAAACGATGGCCTTCTTCGATCCAGGGGCAGGCGTACCAGCCGGTCTGACTGGCTGGAGCCAGGCTAAACTGACGGAAATTTCCACCGGTCTGTATGAACTGGTGATACCTGTCAGCCGTGTGCTCAACTTCAACACCGAAGCGGGATATCCTGTCGAGCTGAAACTGACCGGCTACGCGACTGCTCGCTTCCTCGTGGATCAGGAGACGACCGATCAATATGGAGACACAATCGGCACGGCTCATGACACCCTGTTAGACTCCTCTTCAGCAGCTACCACGGGGACCAAGACCTTCTATGGCGGCATCGGGAATAATACTTCCATCGCCGATCCGCTGCTGGATGTCGATATGTTCCAGGTGCAGTTGAACGCTGGTGACAGCGTGATCGTGGACATCGACGCCAGCCAGTTCGAGACAGGACTGGACAGCGTGGTGCGGATCTTTGATGCAGCCGGAAACGAAGTGGCTTACTCGGATGACGATCTGGCCCCGGATGAAAACTTTGTCAGTTTCCTGTCCAACTTTGATTCCTATGTAACCTACACCAACACTACGGGAAGTGCGGGTAATTTCTTTATCGGTGTCAGTGCCTATAACGACACTGATGACCCCGTTTCGTATGATCCAACGGATACCGCAGGACGTCCGACGGGCGTTGATCCTTCGGATGTGGGTAGCTATGACCTGCATATCACAGTACAGAATGGTGCAGCACCGCTGCATGGAACCCAGGCTGTCATTACTGATGCACCGCTGGAAGACGGGACAGCCGTCGATCTGGCGGTCGTCCGTGATCAGACCCAGCTGGATGCCTATGGTCAGACCAGCAGTCTGCCGACCAGCGATACCTGGATCGATGAGTGGAGTTCCTTCTGGGTGGAAATCTACGTTGAAACGGCAGATGCTCAGGGCATTACTGCAGCGATTGCCGATCTGAATTACAACACCGATTTCTTCACCGCCACAGCGATTGAATTTGGTGCCGCGTTTGCTGACAACGGACAGGCAATCATTGATGATGCCACCGGCGTCGTAACCGGATTGAGTGGAACGGCTCAATACGAGAAAGCAGGACACCTCAAGAAGGCGCTGCTGGCCCGCGTGAAATTTGAATCCCTGGAGCAGGATGATGTCTCGATTGACTTCGAGGATAAATTCATCGGTCCACATGCCCTGGGGCTCTCGTTGAGCAATGTGAGTGTCAGCCTGACAGGGGATGCAGAAACCACCCTGCTGGTGGGCGATGCTCCCGAAACAGACCTGTGGGCGATTGCCTATGATGTGAATGATGATGATGTCATTGACTTCAAGGATCTGACGATTCTGGCTTCGGTTTACAACCAGAATGTGCTCGATACGTATTCACCCTATGTCTGGGCCCTGGATGCCGATAAGAGTGGTGATGTCAACTTCAAAGACCTGACGTTCTTTGCCACCAACTACGGTGTCTCGAAGGGTGGGAATCGCGATGTGATCTACCCGTCGAACTTCCTGCAACGCTGGTATGGTAAGACCACCAACATCAGTGGTGACTCTTCGATCGATCAGGTAATGGATACGGCACTGAGCATCTGGCAGGACGCTTTGGGAATGGATGAGCCTCTGGATATCCAGCTGGTGATCACCGACCTGGGCGGCACTCAACTGGGTGAAGGCCAGATCACCGCTGTCGACGAGCAGGGCCGACCTGTCGCGGGGATTGTGACACTGGACGACGATGCCGCCGGCCTGGGCTGGTACTCTGACATCTCGACAACTGCCTTTGGTGGTGGCGAGCTGGAAGGGGGCGTGTCTTACACGGCTGACATCAATTCCGAGGCAGCGGGTCACTACGACCTGTTAACTGTGCTGTTGCATGAAATCGGTCACGTTGCCGGCTTCACAGATACTTATGCACCATTCGAAAGCCACATTCAGGTGGGCGTAGGTGGTACGCTGAGCTTCGTCGGCAACGGATTTGAAGCAACGCTGACAGACGATGGCCTGCACCTGGATGATTCGGTACATGATGGCGACGTCATGAACGCGACACTGGATCCGGGTGTGCGGAAACTGCCTTCGATTCTGGATGCATTGATTCTGCAGACTGCTCATGAGACGGCTGCTTCTGGCGACTTCGAGATTCTGGTGGGCGTCAACGCTCCGCTGATGGCAAATCTGCCTCTGACAGGCAGCGATGAAACGGTTCTGCCTGAAGCAATCCAGCCGCTGGCTCCCCTGGTCGAACTGGCTCAGGTCAGCTTCGACGCCACTGGAAGCCAGAGTGACCCTGCAGGCTCGAATCTGCCTGTGATCTGGAATCAGGTCTGGAACACCTTAAATCAGCTCTCCCAGGGAGCAGATCCGAGTGAACTGGATCTGACACTGCTGGAAGGTCTGAATGAAGAATTCGTTCAGTCGCTGCGGGAACACGGCCTGTCGATTATCGAGTCTGGCGAGATTCTGGGTCACGAATTGAGTGAGCTGGATCCGGCCGACTGGCAGCTGACAGGACTGGACCAGGATGGAGATGGCGACTTTGATGCAGTCTTCTCAAACTGGGCAGGTCCCATACTTTAAATCGCTAATTCACTGAATTTAAATTCAGCAGGCTCTGATATGTGACGTATGATGACATATCAGGGCCTTTTTTCATAAGTGCAACGTCGACTGGCTGTTGTAGGTGAGATAGGCGATTGAGTTGCTTTTTGACAACATACAGTAATTTTCGTCAGGGTCGATGCCCTGTCTCGTAAGAGTTTGAAAGACTTAGGTTTCTGTTCTTGAATAGTGAACAGGCCGATGTTATGTTTCAGGTGTCTTGAGGGAACTCGGGACGAACTGATCTTTTTTTACCGGGATGAACTGCCTGTCACTGCAGGAGCTCTTCATCTCCGGTCCGTACAGTTCCCATATCCGGAACCAATAACTTCTTCAGATTTTGTAACATTGAGGAGAAATCAAGCGTGAGTGCTAAGAAAGATGACAAACCAGCTGAAGCAACACCAGAAGCAGCTGCAGAACAGGCTCAAGGTCAGGCCCCCGCTCAGCAGCAGCAGCAGGTCAAGGTGAATGATGCAAACGTCATTGCCAGCTATGCCAATTTCTGTCGCGTTTCCAGTACTCCAGAAGAGTTGATTCTGGACCTGGGACTGAACCCGCAGCCACTGGATCCCGCCAACACTGAAATCACTGTGGGACAGCGGATCATTCTGAATCACTACACAGCCAAGCGACTGTTGAGTGCTCTCTCAATGGCTCTGCAGCGGCATGAGCAGGCCTTCGGTGTTCTGGAAACAGACATCCGGAAACGCGTCGTGCGTCAGCAGCAGACCTAGTCTCTTGATGACAGCCTGAGTTTTCGGGCAGCGATCTATCGAACCGGCCCGTTACCTGGTGTAACGGAGCCGGTTTTTTAGTGCGCTGTCGGGAAGCGGAGCTGGGGCTTTCCCTTTGCTCGTCGGGTGACTGATATTCTGGTTTTTCCTGAAAAATTGAATAAAAGACTGGCAGCGGTTGAGTAGGAAAGCGAATAGCAGTTTGCTAACTTTATTTATGATACTGCAAGAGGTCTGGAGTGATGCGCTTTCAATCTCAGATCTTATAGGATATCGTAGAAGTAGTATCTTTTCGAAACCGTAACTGCGACAGAACTCCTGCTCTTTCAGGTTTCCTGAGATGCAGGAGGCGTATGTCGGTTGTTCTTAATTACAGCCCGGAGAGGGCAGAATGTTAGATAAACCAGATCCCGCTTCGTCCTACCATGACGGCAACGGGCAGAGCGAAAGTTCGCTGCCCGAAGATTTAATTAACGAATTAAGCTCGGAATCGTTAACCTTCGTGGAAGACCTCTATACGAGCTTTCTGGAGTCACCCAGTTCGGTGAGCGAGGAATGGCGAAATTATTTTGCCAGGTTCCCCCAGAAGTCGGCCCGCAAACGCAAGCCAGGTTTTGGTCCCACATTCAAACGGCATTCGATGTTCAATCCACCGTCACCCGTCCGGAATGAAGCCGTCGATCGCCAGACAATGAAAATCGCCGACCGGCAGGAACGTCTGGACCAGCTGATCCGTAACTATCGCGTGCGGGGACACATCCTGGCATCGCTCGATCCATTGGGAAAAAAGCGGGCAACACCGGCTGAACTGATGCCCGAGTTTTACGATTTCTCGGAGCGGGATTACGACCGCGTCTTTTCGACCTCCACTTTTGGTGGTCCGAAACAGCGAACGCTGCGGGAAATGATACAGTGGCTGAAGAACACCTACTGCCGATCGATCGGTGCGCAATTCATGCACATCGACAGTCTGCGGGTACGGGAGTGGCTGCAGACCCGGATGGAAAGTACGGCGAACTTCCTCAAGTTCGAACGTCCCGAAGCCCTGCGGATTCTGCGTCGCCTGACCGACGCCGTCGGCTTTGAAGAATTCATTCAGAAAAAGTATGTCGGCCTGAAGAGCTTCTCGCTGGAAGGAGCCGAAAGTCTGATTCCATTGCTCGATCTGGCGATTGAAAAAGCGGGAGAGCAGGGGGTCGATGAAATCGTATTCGGTATGGCCCACCGCGGTCGTCTCAACGTGCTGACCAATATCATGGGGAAAAAACCTCGTGAGATTTTCCGTGAATACGAAGATTCGGTTCCGGAAATGAGCGTGGGTCGCGGCGACGTGAAATACCACCTGGGTTACAGCTCGGACTGGATGACCGAATCCGGCCACAACGTCCACCTGACGCTCTGTTTCAACCCGAGCCACCTGGAATTCGTGAACCCGGTTGCTATGGGACGTATGCGGGCGAAACAGGATCGCTGGCACAACATTGACCGGACCAAGGGGATGGTGCTGCTGATTCACGGTGACGCTGCATTTGCCGGCGAAGGCGTGGTGCAGGAAAGCCTGAACCTGAGCGAACTGCGGGGCTACCGTACGGGGGGGACGATTCACGTTGTCGTGAATAACCAGATCGGTTTCACCACCGACCCCGCTCAGAGCCGTTCTTCGACCTACGCGACCGATGTGGCCAAGATGCTGCAGATTCCCATCTTCCACGTCAACGGCGAAGATCCGGAAGCAGTGGCCCAGGTTGTCCGTCTGGCAATGGACTTCCGCAAAGAATTCCATCGGGACGTGGTCATCGACATGTACTGCTATCGTCGTCGTGGGCATAACGAAGGGGATGAGCCTTCATTCACTCAGCCCCTGATGTACGATGTGATCGACAAGCGGCCGTCTGTCCGCGACAGCTTCCTGCAGCGGATGCTGGAACGAAAGTCGGTCACCGAGGAAGATGCCGACCGGTTACAGGAGGAAAGTGTTTCCCATCTGGAAGCCGAACTGGCGGCAGCCCGGGTTGAGAATTATCCTCACAAGGTCGAACTGCCCGGCGGGATCTGGACCGGTTATCGCGGCGGAAAAGAACTGCCCGCGGATCAGATCGATACCGGAGTTCCCGCGGAGAGTCTGTCTAATTTGCTGTTGAAACAGACCGAACTGCCCGATGGTTTTACGCCGCACAAGAAAATCAAACGCTTACTGCAGATCCGTAAGGATATGGCCGCAGGAGAGCGAAAGCTGGACTGGGGAACCGCAGAAGCCCTGGCATTCGCATCACTGCTGACCGAGGGTTACCGGATTCGCGTCAGCGGTCAGGATGCACAGCGTGGTACTTTCAGCCATCGTCATGCCGTACTGCACGATGTGAAGACCGGTAAAAAGTACACACCGCTCAAGCACCTGGTTTCAGGGCAGGGCACCGTCGAGATTGTGAACAGCCCGCTTTCCGAAGCAGGGGTTTTAGGTTTCGACTATGGTTACAGCCTGGACTGTCCCGATGGTCTGATTATCTGGGAAGCCCAGTTTGGCGATTTCGTCAACGCGGCTCAGGTCATCATCGATCAGTTTATTGTCAGTGCAGAAGACAAGTGGCAACGCTACAGCGGCATGGTCATGCTGCTGCCTCACGGTTTTGAAGGTCAGGGACCGGAACACTCCAGTGCCCGCTTCGAGCGCTTCCTGCAACTGGCGGCTGAAAGTAATATTCAGATTGCGGTACCGACTACGCCGGACCAGTTCTTCCATCTGCTCAGACGTCAGGTCATCCGCAAGTGGCGTAAGCCTCTGATTGTAATGACTCCCAAGAGTCTGCTCCGACATCGCGATGCGGTTTCCAGTTTCAGTTCGCTGACTTCTGGTTCCTTCATGAAGGTCATCGGCGATACGAGCGATCTGAATCCGCAGAATGTGAAACGGATTCTGCTGTGTACCGGGAAGATCTATTATGATCTGAACGAACGCCGTCGACAGACTGAACGTGACGATGTGGCCATCGTGCGAATCGAGCAGCTTTATCCGGTGCCCCATGAAGATCTGGAAGCAGCCCTGGCACCCTATCCGGAAGGAACCCCGGTTTACTGGGTTCAGGAAGAGCCGGAAAACATGGGCGCCTGGCGATTTATTTACTGCCGATTCAAAGGAAACCTGTTTGGGCGCCATCCGCTGCATGGGGTTTATCGTCCCGCGAGTGCCAGCCCGGCAACAGGCTCGGGACGCAGCCATCAGTTCGAACAGGAAATGCTGCTTACAGAAAGTTTCCGGGACGACTCTTAGTCCCGGAGACTATCTCCGTTTGAGTTCAGCGATGACTTCGGCCAGATGAAAATGGTGTTTGCCGAGTTTGCCGCCGTAGTTGCCCGCTGTGATCTGCAGCAGTCCCGGTAACTGCGTGGCTGCCTGCAGGCCGTTGCACATCGCCTGTTGGACGTCGTCGAATGTTTCACCGTCGATGACGATTTCATAGACGCAGCCTGTACCTTCGGGTAGATCAGAGTTGGTCTCGGCACGGAGGGTCGGGCAGTAGGCGTCGTTCGTAGAGGCTTTGAGCGCAGAATACTTCGAACCGACTTTACTGCCACTGCGGACAATGCCTCCCGGGAAAGGGAGTATGACATTGTCGACGGCTTGCATGGCGGTAACAGCCGCTTCGGTTGCGAGCAGACCTGCAGACTGGTTCGTCGCGCAGATCAGCAGGTTGCCCCCGGCGACTCCTTTAAAGGAGCCGACACGATCTTCGCAGACGAATTCGCCATCCATGACGGGAATTCTCCAGAGGCGGCGGTCATCCCATTTCTTCGAGATCTGAAACCCATCCCCAAAGAAGCGGAGCTGTTTACCCAAAGCCAGGGCTTTTTCGGGATCTGTCACCGGGATGCCGGCGTAGCAGGCAGTGGTGGGACAGGTCAGGATACATTGCCCCACACGATTGGTGACTGCTTTCTCGAGTGCAGAGCGGCTGAAGGCGAAGAACATCAGGCTGACGCCGGGACGTCCATCGGGGCTCTCTTCAGGGGAGAGGAACTTTTCGACGCCGGCTTCGGCATCACAGGCGATGACACTGGTGGCGTAACCGGTGACTTCGGTTGCCGCGATCCGGACCCAGGATTCGGAGACCGCGGTCACAATAATGCGGGTTCCGACCGTGGTGAATGCTTCTGCAAATGTGTCGCAGACGGGAACGTCGTTCCATGCCAGTTCTGGTTGAGTATTCAAGTTCGTGCCCGGACGCTGATAAAAACTGTGTTGTCCAATAAATCCTGCTTCTGATTATGGCGGATCGGTCGCAAAATTCAAAGGGTCAGCGTTCCTGAGTCGGAGTCGGGCTTCCCTGGATCTGCAGTTCCATCTGGATCAGCTTGGGAACACTTTTCGCCTGCATTTTCTTCATGATCTTGGCGCGGTGGGCTTCGACCGTCTTAAAGCTGACATTCAACTTCTCTGCAATTTCGCGGCTGGAGAAACCCGAGACGACATATTTCATAACTTCATTTTCGCGCCGGGTGAGTGTCGCTTTGCGTTCCACGAGTTCTTTGTTCTGCTCTCGATTCGCCTTGTTTTGGATATCGCGTTCAATGCCTTTCTGGATGTAATCCAGCAGAACCTGGTCGCTGACCGGCTTTTCCAGGAAATCAACGGCTCCCGCTTTCATGGCACGGACAGCCATGGGAACATCTCCGTAACCGGAGACGATGATGACGGGAATGTCGTAGCCCCGTTCCCTGAGTTTCTCCTGCAGTTCGAGACCACTCATACCGGGGATGCGGACATCGAGTACCAGGCAGCCGGGGTGATCGGGAGAATAACTTTCCAGAAATTCGCTGGCGAGTTCATGGGTTTGAACTTTGAGCCCGACCGATTCAATCAGCCAGCGGAGTGATTTGCGAATTGCCGGGTCGTCATCGACGACAAATACGGTTGCTTCCTGTTGGGTTGTCATAGCTTCAGCCACCACCACTTTTATCTCCATTTACTAAGGGAAGCTCAATGAAAAAGCTCGTTCCCTGTTTATTGCGACGGGGGTAAAGTTTTCCCCCGTGCGCTTCGACAATGGTCTGGCTGATGGACAAACCAACGCCCAGGCCTTTTTGTTTAGTTGTGTAGAATGTTTCGAAGATAGAATTTTCTTCACCTTTTTTCAAACCTATTCCGCTGTCGGTCACGCAAATAACAAGATTATCGTTGATGTGAAGATCCGATTCTATCAGCAGTTTCCGTTGTTCGGGCGGCAGTTCGGACATGGCTTCAATGGCGTTGAGCAGCAGATTCACGAGTACCTGTTCCAGCTGGATCGCATCGCCGATGGTTCGCAGTGGTTTGGGGCTCAGTTCCAGTTGCAGGCTGATAAAGTTCCGCTGAATCTCATGCTGGAGCAGGGCGATCGAATTTTCGATGACCAGGTTGATGTCGAGTATCTTTTGTTCGACTTCGCTTTTTTGCACGTGACGCCGCAGGCGTTTGATGGTTTCGCTGGCGCGCTGAGCCTGACGCGACATTTCCTCGAGTGGTTCGATCAGATCATCGAGTGATGTAATGCCCGAACGAATCCGGCGGATGCAGCCATTGGTGTAATTGTTGATGGCAGCCAGCGGCTGATTGAGTTCATGTGACAGTTCGGCGGCAAGTTCGCCCATCGTCGACAGACGAGAGAGGTGTGCCAGTTCTGCGCGGCGTCGGACCAGTTCCTGTTCGGCCAGTTTCTGGTGCGTAATGTCGGTGGCGATGACCATGGCTGCGATCGTAATCCCGCCACTGACCATTGCTCCGATACGACAGGAGTAGATGTATTTCTGGCCTGAGGATGAGACGCCTTCGGTTTCCATCTCCTGTGGTTTTCCGGTCTGGAACACCTGTTTGAGAATCGTTCTGGCTTTCTGGATGTCCCCGGCAGGCAGGAATTGATAGATGGAGGATCCGATGATTTCTTCCATGGCCCGGTCTGCGAGCGGATGGTTGAGATACAGGATTGTGCCATCGATGTCGAGGGTGAGAATGGTGTCCGGGGCGTTGGTTACGAGCGAACGCCAGCGGGCCTCGGTCTGTTGCAGTGCCCGATAGAGACGATTGCGTTTGGTGTATTCTTCATTGAGACTGGCGTGAGCCTGCTGGAGTTCTGCGGTGCGTGCAGCGACGCGGGCTTCCAGGTTTTCATTGAGTTTTTCGAGTTCATCCAGGGCCGCCCGTTCGCGGGTCACATCTTTCACGCAGGAGAGTAGAAAGGTTTCGCCGCGGAAATAAATCTGGACCGCTGAGAGCATGGTGCAGAGCCGGGTTCCGTTGGGAATGATAAAATCGAAGTACAGCTCGCGGGCGGTACCTTCGCTTTTAACCTGCTCGATCATCTGGCGACGCGTTTCTTTACTGGGCCAGAAGCCGATATCGAACGCGCTCTTTCCCAGGATCTCTTCCCGCGTGCATTGCAGGGCCGTCAGGAAGTTCTCGTTGACTTCGATAAAGATACCGGTGTCGATTTCCGTAATGCACATCGCGATCGGATTGACCTGGAAGATGGTACTGAAACGTTCCTCGGAACGCCGCAGTTCTTCCTGTGATGCCACTTTCTCGGAGATATCGACGGCGACCGAGAGAAATCCGGCGATTTCCTGCTGGTCGTTATAGAGAGGCGTGTATTCCACGTCGAGGGTCTGCTCACCCACTGTTCTGACATGGCGCTGTTTTTCGCCGTGCAAGGTCCGCTGGAACAGATCGATCAGATCCGGGTCGTCAGCGAATTCAGCGAAGATCGATTTGCCGACCCATTCTCCGGGTTCGAAACCGAGCCTGGTGAGCCCGCCCCCTTCGGAGAGGGTGACGATTCCCTGGCTATCGACGGCTGAAATGATAAAAGGGGTGATCGAGAGGATTTTACGGAGCAGCTGATGGCTGTCGTCCGAAAGTTTTTCCAGGAAATCGGGAGTCTGAATTTCGGGGAATGTCTCTGACAGCAGACGAGAGGTCAGACTGGTTTGATCCTGAGGTCTGGTTTGATCCACGATTCACCTCTCACTTCCCCTTTTCTGATCTCAGCGACGGCGGAGCGCGAACGGGGCGTCTGGATATCGTTTCGGAAGTGATTTCAACAGTACCGGCGAAACAGGAATTCAGCAGCACAGCAGCGGAACTCAGACAGATTCACCAATGGTAATGTTACCCTGACAGGGGATCGACTGTCAAACTGCGGTCGCTGTCCCCCTGACGGGACCTGTGTTTCCGCGGTTAAGCGGGGGGAAGATCGAAATTCTGTCCCGGTGTATTATCGGAACTGTTAAGCCGTTCATGGTCGGTAATATCATATTTAAGCGGCGTGACAGTCACGTAGCCTTCCGAGAGCTCTTTAATATCGGTACCTGCTTCGAGCTGATGATTGATAATCGGATCCAGGCCACTCCAGAAGTAGGGACGTCCACGAGGATCGATGCGTTTTTCCATCACATCAAAGTGGCGTTTGACGCCCAGGGAGGCCCATTTGACGCCGCAGGGCCATTCGGGTCTGGTTTCGGGAAAGTTGATATTCCATAAACGGTCAGCGGATGTCTCCTGCTGCGCCATTAACTGACGGATGATGGGGATGCTCTGTTCGGCCCAGCGATCGTAATCCGGTTTGACATCATTCGAGAAGCTGCTTGCTGCGGAGACGGCAATTGAAGGGATCCCGGCGAAGGCACCTTCGATGGCGCCCGCGACCGTACCGGAGTAAAGCACATTGATGCCGACATTCGAACCAGAGTTGATACCGCTGACGATCAGATCTGGTTTCTGTGAGCAGAACTCGAGAATACCGAGTTTGACGCAGTCCGCGGGGCTGCCGGCGACCGCCCAGCCCCAATGCTTTTCTCCCTCGAATTCCTGATGTATCATCAGGGGGTGCAGATAAGTGATGCTCAAGCCGACGCCACTCTGTTCAGCGAGGGGGGCGACGACTTCCACGTCTCCCAGTTGTGTGAGTGCGGCTCTCAGGCTCCGCAGACCCGGGGCATGGATACCATCGTCGTTGGTTAACAGGATTTGCACGAAACTACCTCGACTCTCTATGAAAACAGGTTTGACGGCTTTCCCGAGAGGAAGCCGTTCCCTTGAATGATTGCGTCAGAAACGTCGCATCTTATTTTAGCCGAAGGGACGATTTTATGACACCACGCAGACTGTTTGCGGTGATTCCAGCCGCGGGACACAGCCGGCGGATGGGAACGCATAAGCTGCTGCTCTCTCTGGGGGGAGAGACGGTCATTCAGAGGCTGATTCACGGATTGGCGACTCCCTGGATCACCCGCACGGTCATCGTGGCCCGTGGTGGAGATGAGGCGCTGGCGTCGCACCTGGTTGGAGAGAACGTGGAACTGGTGCAACCGGAGGTCGATCCGCCGGATATGAAAGCCAGTGTGCAGGTGGGACTGCAGTGGATTGAAACGCACTATGCACCCACCGCAGAAGACAGCTGGCTGCTCATTCCCGCAGACCATCCGGTGCTTAAACGGACGCTGATTGAGCGGCTATGCGAAGTCTGGTCGCAGAGTGATGCGCGGATTCTGATTCCTTCCTTTGAAGGGAAGAAAGGGCACCCCGCATTTTTTCGCTGGTCGGTGGCGCGCGAGGTCTTTCAACTGGGAGCCGCGCAGGGAATCAATGCGCTCTGGAAAGAGGGGAGTGCCGCGCCGGTGCTCTGGGAATGCGAGGATCCGGAGATATTAATCGACCTGGATACCCCCGCTGATCTGGAAGCGGTTCGCGCGCGTTATGCGACCGATTTTGAATGATCAACGCGTTTTGATATCTGCATGTGATGGGGTGTAAGGCGTCTCAAGCTGATTTGGCGTGTGGTTTTCATGACACATGTTGAGTGATGGCAGTCGTTTAAGCAGCGCTGATGTTGCTTTTGTGAAACTTTGCAGGTGATAACGATTATAAACAGCGCTGCCAATCGACCTCTTGACTAAAGGGCGATATCACCCTTTTTTCCTCAAGTTGCCAAAGCTATTTGTTCTATGCTTGAGTGCTAAATAGAACAACCCGCTGTGATTTTGGTTTTTCCATACGGGACGTCAGCTTTTGATTTGCATCTTTTTTCAGGTGATGTCAATAATGCAGGCAGTCATGTATGAAATGAAAAATCGGAAAACGCACGCTTTCATCATGTGACGAACTTTTTTGGAGGGGGAAATAATGAGAAAAACACTGGCCCTGGCATTCGCCGCTGTGGCGATGCTGGCTGTCAACGATTCCGCACAAGCCTGCAGGTACTTTGGCGCAGCTAGCTACAACTGCTGTCCGACCACTGCCTGCCAGCCGACTGCCTGTTACACTGCTTGCCGAGTCGAGCGGAAAACATGCTATCGGACCGAGTACGATCAGGTTATGGAACCTCAGCAGTACACGGCTTATCGTACGGAATACGAGACAGTTTACGAAGACAAACAGCAAACCTGTTATCGTATGGTCAACGAAACGGTCTATCGCGATGTCGAATATACGGTTCAAAAACCCGTATACGAGACTGCAGAACGCGAAGAACGTTACACCGTGCGACGTCCCATCGTTGAAACTGCGTACCGTGACTGCAGCTATCAGGTGCAGAAACCGGTCTGGGAAACCAATGAGCGAGAGTGCCGTCGGACTGTAATGCGTCCGGTTGTCGAAACCATCGAACAGGAATGCCGCCAGACGGTCATGCGTCCTGTGACGGAAACGATCAACCAGGAGCGTTGCTACACCGTCATGAAGCCTGTGACCACCTACCGGACGGTTCACCGTCTGCAGGGGGGCTGGGAAACGCGTCAGGTTCAGAAACCAGGACGTTGCCGTCCCTGCTGGACCACCGACGCCTGTGGTATTCCCCGGATGACGATGGTTCAGGTTCCCGGCAAAACTCATTGCCGCAAGGTCTGGAGACTGCGCCGCGTTGCCTGTCAGGTACCCTGCACAAAGTATGTGCCTCAGGTTGTCCGTCAGAACTGCCCGGTTCAGGTAACTCGTTACGTTCCGGAAGTGATCGTCAACAAGGTACCTGTAAAGGTCTGCAAAATGGTTCCTGAAGTCGTTGTGACCAAGGTACCTTACCGGACCTGCCGCTGGGTAACCGAAACCGTTGCTCAGAAGGTTCCGTACAAAACCTGCCGCTGGGTCTGTGAAGAAAAAGTACGTAAAGTACCCGTACAGACCTGCCGGATGGTATCGGAAAAATGCACCCGCAAAGTGGCTGAATGTGTCACTCGCAAAGTGCCTTACACCGTGACACATCGTGTTGCCCGTTGCGTACCCAAACAGGTACCAGTCACCTGCACACGTTATGTTGCCAAGTGTGTGGCCCGCAAGGTGCCTTACGAAGTCTGCACGATGGTGCCTACCACCGTCTGCCCGACCACTTCGGCCTGCTCGACCGGAAACTGCGACCTGTCTCCTGCTCCCCAGAACCGGGGATCAAACAAGCCGGTTGCTCCGACTCCCGAGCCGGAACCCGAAGCGAATCCGAAATCCGCTCCTGCTAAACCCCAGGTTTCAGCTTAAGCGGTCTGACGATTCCCAAGTGTTGTGAACGCACAAAGGCAGGTTTCATCCGAAACCTGCCTTTTTTCATTGCTATAGACTGCTGGTGACCCTGACATTGATTACGATCAGATTACGTTCATCTTTCCCGAGTCTTTGGTGAAAGCACTGGCCGACGTAGAAGCACACGAGATGACGGCGGTGATTGAGAAATGGAAGGAAAGCAGTGAAGTTCCCTACGATAACGACCAGGATCTTCAGGACCTGCTTGCTGCTCTGTGCCGGCTCTCAAAGCTTGCCCTGGAGCGTGAAGAAGATCTCTACCTCTGGAATTGTCTTTGAAGCAGAGAACCGGTTGTTGACACAATCTTGAGGTCCGGATCAGGCACAAATCTATGTGAGATTCTATCTGAGACCAGGTAATAGAACCGAGGCAGATTTCTTTCGAAACCTGCCTCGGTGTTTTTGTTTTCTTTTCAGAGTCAGAATAGTCTGACCCCGGTCATGTCTTACCAGCCACCTTCAGACTGCAGGCCTTCCGCTCCGCAGACAATATCGCAGGTGGTGTTCAGATCGCAGTCATCGAAGGAATCATCGAATTCACTGCCGACGGTGTAGCTTTTGGTTTTACCACGTGAACCGGACCAGAAACCGGTGACGGCGTAGGTCTGATTTAACGCACCGATGGCATTGGAGACATCGTTCAATTCGGTGTTCACGGCGACGGCAACTTCGCTCAGTCCAACAATCATCGCCAGGACGGCAATGGTTAAGACCAAGACTAATTCGGCTGAAATGATGAAACCGGCTTCATCATTGTACAAACGGTGCATTACGCGCAACATGAGAGAGTCCCCTTAACTTTGGTAGTGTGCGCTGTCCCGACTTGCGATCATGAACAGCTATGTGAGAGAGATTGATTGTGAGAGAGTAATTTCTGTCAGCAGAGGGCTTGAGTGATTTAACTCAAACTGCTCTACCTGCCTCACATTAATGCAGGAGACGTGCCAGTTTGCCGGAAAGTGTCGGTGAAAGGCGGGGAAAACGAAAGAGTATCTGTTTATACAGAAATGATTTAGGACGAAGTGACTCATCGTCAGGCGCGGTCAGGCCACGCAGGACGGATTTCGGAATCTGTTAACAGGGTTGAACAGAAAGTTTAAACAAAGTGTAAGCAGGACGAAGCGTAAAAAAAGAACCGCTGGACGTCCCATCGGTTCTGAGTGTCTGAATTTCATGTTCGCTTCGCAGCAGAACAGATCAGGGTGTGACGCTTTCGGAAGCCGTCACTGCATTGGTGCCGGTCACCAGATCACAGGTCGTATTCAAGTCGCAGTCATCTGCATTGTCATTGAACAGAGAGCCTGCAACATAGTTTTTGTGTTTACCGTCACAAGTGGCAGTGGCCGCATAACCGGTATAAGCATAACTTTGATTCAGAGCGCCAATCGCATTGGAAACATCGTTGAGTTCCGTGTTCACAGCGACCGCGACTTCACTCAATCCCACAATCATTGCCAGGACAGCGATGGTCAGCACGAGTACCAGTTCCGCTGAGATGACAAATCCACGCTCATCTTTCCATAAGGCCCGCAACATGTTTTATCCCCTTGTCGAAAAAAAACTCTGCCCGGACGAATCCGGGCAGAGCGTGTAATTTTGATGAGAGATCAAATTACGGAGTTACGCCTTCTGAGGCAGTAACACCAGTTGTACCGGTAACCAGGTCACAAGTTGTGTTCAGGTCACAGTCATCAACAGCGTCGTTGAACATAGAACCAGCGTAGTGGCTTTTGTTCTTTCCGCCAGTTCCAGCGAAGCCGGTGTAGGCGTAGCTCTGGTTCAGAGATCCGATTGCGTTTGAAATGTCGTTCAGTTCAGTGTTGACAGCAACAGCGACTTCGCTCAGGCCGACGATCATAGCCAGAACAGCGATGGTCAGTACGAGTACCAGTTCAGCTGAGATTACGAAACCTGCTTCATCGTTCCAAAGTTGATTTAACATTCTAGTGAGTTCCTTGGTTTTAAACTTTTTAATGAGAGACTGATTTGCAGAAGGGTCTCCCAGGGGAAGACCTTCCGCGACTAGTTACTGGTTAAAGCGGACGCGATAACCAGGTCGTGACCCAATTCGGAGACAACGCTCCACTCAGGCACAGTTGTGGAATGCACTGGCCGGTGCATTTCACGGCACAAACTGCAGATTTGTAGGCTTAAAAATTTTGTTAAACGCACGTTATGACCCGCGGAGCAAAGGAAGCCCAGTCATGATGTCATGGACACCATACGCATTGAATGCTCTCTCACCTTCATGCAATGCAGTTGCTTCTCTTCTTCTCTCGGGGACAAGTCGCAAGAATTTGAAGAAGCCTCAACACGGGTCACAACGCTGCGAATCGATTGTTTCTTTTCAGTTATGAATTTTGTTTTCGTTTCGGTTACGGCAAGTTCTTAACGCAGCAGGTGTGCCAGAAACGGATGGACGGGGATGTTGCCGGGGGGCAGCAGGGGCGGTGGTGCGAAGGAAACGCGGATGCGTAATCGCTATAACTGTAGGTCAAATGGCTGTTTACAGAAATCAGCCACAAAATGAGATCTGGATCGGGAAAAGTTCGGTTGGTTGATTTCCGGCAACAGAATTTATCAATGGATCTGAACAGACTGTAAAACCAGGAGGCAACACGATGAGTTTTTTTTTAAACATCGGGCCCCTGCAGTCGTTGTAAATGCTGCAGAGACACGAGTTTAGGGGTAATGCTGGCTGTGCCAGTTATTCAGCTTGTCTCGCTGCGACTATCGGTCGCCGGCAGATTCTGAAGTGGTGAGACTGGTCGCGACCAGATCACAGGTCGTATTCAGATCGCAATCATCAGTCGCATCGGTGAAGCGGGATCCGGTGTACCCGCTTTTGATTTTACCACCACTCCCCAGAAACCCGGTGTAGGCGTAGCTCTGGTTCAGCGACCCGATGGCATTCGAAACATCGTTGAGTTCCGTGTTCACGGCGACCGCGACTTCACTCAGTCCGACGATCATGGCCAGCACGGCGATAGTCATCACCAGTACCAGTTCCGCAGAAATTACAAATCCGTGTTCCTCATTCCATAACGCTTTCATCTTTCAGCCCTTTCAAAAAAACAGTTCAGCATGGACTCCGCGCGGAGCCCTGAAAAAAACGCTCTCTCTTTCTCTTTCTCTCACTCTCAAGGTTTCAGTGCGCAGTCGCATGACTCCTTTGGAGTGGACTGCGTAATTCGCATTTTCAGACCCACGCTGAAATTTCAGCCTGGCCAAATAAAAAAGGCTCTAATCAGGATGGTTCCGCGCGGTGTCGGAACTATCCCAAATAGAGCCAGAGTCGGTTTTGTCTGTTGTAAAATCTGAAACTGCGATCTTTGCAGAATCAGCAATGGAAACGGCAGCGCTGCGCGTGACCAGATCACTCGTTTAATAAAGGTCAAAATCAAAATTACATCTGAAAAGCGGGAATCCGGTTCACAGCATCGATTTCGCTTTTCCAGCAACGGGCAGCACGAGTTCTCATGCAGCGATCGTGTCAGTTCGGAGAACCGCAGGTCTCAGAGAGAGCTTGGGATCAGGTTGTAGACCGTGACGACGACTTGAAACTGGCCCACGCTGATCGCCCGGGCCTCGCGGGTCTGCACCAGTTCCCCTGATCTCAACTTCAGGTTTTTCTAATATTCATTTCTTGCATCAATTGGCTATCCATAAAAAAAGGCTCTGTTCGGGGAATGTCCCGTACGGAGCCAGGATCATCCCAAACAGAGCCAGAATCAGTTGTAGAAATCTATTCTGAAATTACGGTGTCGTAGCTTCAGAAGCAGTGACGGCTGCAACGCCTGTCACGAGGTCACATGTCGTATTGAGGTCACAATCATCGACAGCATCTATGAAGCTTGAACCAGAGTAAGAGCTTTTCACTTTTTCACCGATGGGTGAAACGCTTGAAAAACCGGTATAAGCATAGCTCTGATTCAGTGCGCCGATCGCGTTGGAAATGTCATTCAATTCCGTGTTCACGGCAACCGCGACTTCACTGAGTCCGACGATCATGGCCAGTACAGCGATGGTGAGCACGAGAACGAGTTCCGCAGAGATTACGAAACCAGCTTCGTCATTCCAGAAGTTTTTCATATTTGACAGGCCCTTTATGAAAAAAGCTCTGTCCAGGGATGTCCCGAACAGAGCCTGGATTTACTGATCTAACCGAATTCGGATTACGGAGTGGTTGATTCAGAAGCGGTAACAGCACCAGCACCAGTTACGAGATCGCAAGTGGTGTTCAGGTCGCAGTCATCGGTAGCGTCTGAGAAAGTAGAACCGGCGTAGAAGCTCTTAGATTTTCCACCGCCAGAACCAGTTCCTGCAAAACCAGTGTAGGCATAGCTCTGGTTCAGAGCGCCGATTGCATTTGAAATATCGTTCAGTTCAGTGTTAACAGCAACAGCAACTTCGCTCAGACCAACGATCATGGCCAGCACAGCGATGGTGAGAACGAGAACGAGTTCCGCAGAGATTACGAAACCAGCTTCATCATTCCAGAATTGATTCATCATGTCAGAGTTCCTTGTTTTTACTTGAGAGTAAAGAGATTATTTCCGATCCTGATCGAGATATCATGATCGCGAGAGACAGCAGCCACGCCGCGTGCGTCACCACTTATGCACAAGCCCAACGAGAATCAATACAGCCCGAGTGGCTGTACCAAACCGCTGATGGCCAGGAACTGGTTGTCATGCAGGTTGAAATTCAGAGAACCGGTTCACTCTGAACTCACTAGATGACTCAAACCCCTATTGCTAAAGGTCTGATTACACAATTCCTCTATGCAGTGTTGGGATGTTTGCACAGGACATGCCGAAGGAAGAATCTTTATAAACGGTAGAACTCGTAAACAAGGAGTCTTGTTACTAACACGTTTTATTGTTGCAGTTTATCGCTGAAAACTGCGGATGGCATGACGATGTTCAGCAGGGAGGGGCGTCAAGAAGTGTAAGGAAACTGAAACA
This sequence comes from Gimesia sp., assembly GCF_040219335.1. NCBI lineage: Bacteria > Pseudomonadati > Planctomycetota > Planctomycetia > Planctomycetales > Planctomycetaceae > Gimesia > Gimesia sp. Next base: position 21,197 of record NZ_JAVJSQ010000040.1, read on the forward strand.
CGGCTTTACAAATGGTGTTTCAAAAAAACAACAAATGTGCCGTTGCAGAAAATTCGGCCTGTGGAATCAAACACCGGAAGAGAAGGTTCTCTTCCGGTGTCCGTCTCGATCAGCTCTCAAGCTTAACGTACTCAGTTAGATTTATCTGATGGTTGCTTCGCTGGCAGTTACAAACTGAACTCCCGTAACCAGGTCACAGGTCGTGTTCAAGTCGCAGTCATCGACAGCATCTTCAAATCGCGAACCGGCGTAATAGCTCTTTGATTTTCCACCGTTTCCTAAGAAGCCGGTGTAGGCATAGCTTTGATTAAGAGCTCCGATTGCGTTTGAAATATCGTTCAGTTCAGTGTTCACGGCGACGGCAACTTCGCTCAGGCCGACAATCATGGCCAGGACAGCGATGGTCAGTACCAGTACCAGTTCCGCAGAGATCACGAAACCAGCTTCGTCATTTAAAAATTGTTTCCACATTGTTTGAGTTCCTCTGTTGAGATAGAGAGTTTTGTTTTTGATTCATTTCTGAATCGGGAGAGACATCAAGGTCGGTTCAGAATTCCCCCGGGGGCTGAAGCCGGGGGGACAGCAGCGAATCGATTGAGTGTCGAATCGCATCTGCTGACAGGAACTGCCTGCATCCCAGTCCTGGATTGTTACCGGTTCGTTCTAAATCCAGATACAGGGAAGAAATCAGTTATTCTGAACTTGACCTCTTTACCGGTTGTAACGATTGCAGAGATCGTGCCAGATGTTTCTGATTTGAGGATCGAAGGGGCTGCCTGGGAGTGGGGATGCTCTAATTGATTAGCGATTCGAGGTTTAGGGGAAGAGCTAAAAGACGGGATTGAGCAGGCGAAGTGTTGAGCTCAGCGATTTTTGTAAAGAGATCTGAACACGGCTTTACAAATCGTGTTTCAGAATTCCGACAAAACCGTAAATTGAATATGATTTCAGGAGCAACAGGACGTTTTTAAGCCAGGCTTTGATAAATCGGGGTGAGCAGTCACTCGGTGGGATACATTTAAGATAGGTTTTTAACGATTGACGTCGGAGTCAGAACAAACCGGGAATTCAGGAAAGCAGTTTGAGTCATGCAAGTTACTATCACAGCCGTCGGGCCGGACAATCGCGGATTAGCAGATCCCATCGTGCACTATGTGACCGGTGTGGGGGCCAATATTCATGAGATCCAGATGTATGACCATGATTCAGAACGCCTGTTTGCCATGCTGCTGCGTATCGACTGGCCCGTTGATGTGGAGCCGATCGCGGTGCTCCGGGAACGGATCATGCAGATCGGTGCGCAGAAGGGGCTGACCTTACGCGTCTGGGCGCGGGACGAGCACGATCGTCCTCCCCGGATCGCGATCTGTACGACTTATCGCAGTGAGCCTGCTGCAGCGGTTCTGGAAGCGATCAAGTCCGGCGTCATCCAGGCAGAGCCGGCAGTGATCATCGGCAACCGGGATCGTTGCCAGTCGCTGGCGACTGAGCATGGACTGGACTTTCATAACATCGGCGACGAGCGGGGGAACCCGAACTACGATCAGATGGTGTCGCTGTTCGATTCATACGAAGTTGACTACGTGCTCCTGGCCCGGTACATGCGGGTACTGCCCCCCGGGATCTGCTGGAGTTTCGCCGGCGGCCGCATCATCAATCTGCACCACGGCCTGCTCCCGTCCTATCCCGGGTTTCAACCTTATGAAGATGCTTTCAGCCATCATATGCTGACCTTTGGGGCCACGATTCATTTCATCATTCCGGAACTGGATGCGGGCAATCAGATCATTCATCAGAACGCGTTTACGGTAGCACCGGGAACTTCGCTGAAAGAGATCAAGCGGATCGGAGAGACCGAACATGAGCCCGAGTGCCTGGTCGAAGGAGTTCGCCGGGTCGTGGATCGCGAGGTGGAACTGCACTTTCATCGCGTCGTGGGGATGGCTGGGAAAAACTGAGGAAGGTTACGTTCAGTCTTTCAGTTTTGATTTGACCAGTTTGAAAACGTCGTCAAACATCGGCTCTGTGAGTCGGCCGGTAAACGTATTCTGCTGGCTGGGATGATAACTGCCAACGAGCCAGTGACCGTCAGGAAACTGATACGCGGCTCCGTGTCCGAAGGCAGGTCGTTTGCCCGGCAGTCTGTCCTGGCGTTTTTTGAAGTCGAGGACCGCTTTCCAGCCGATCTGTCCCAGAGCGAGAAAGACTTTGACGGGTAGCATGTCGACTGTCTCTTCCAGCCAGGGGTGACAGTTTTCAATCTCTTCGCGCGTCGGTTTATTTGCGGGAGGTGCACAGTGGCAGGTGGCGGTGATCGCGCAGTTGATCAGTTCCAGTCCGTCATCACTGCTGACCGCTTCGGGCTGCGTCGCAAAGCCAGCTTTATGCAGGGCGCGGTATAGCCAGTCCCCACTGCGATCGCCGGTAAACATGCGGCCGGTCCGGTTGGCACCATGGGCTGCGGGGGCCAGGCCGACAATCAGCAGTTCGGCCTGTGAATCACCAAAATTGGGGACCGGTTTGCCCCAGTAGTCCCAGTCGAGAAATGCTTTCCGTTTTTCAGCCGCGATTTTCAGACAATGGGTCCGCAGACGATCGCAGAGGTCGCAATTGGTGATATTCCGGTTTAACTGGTTCCACTTGGTTTTTGACATCCGGCTTCTCGTCTGACTGCTGATCAATGGTTCTGGTACAGGTTAGGGGGATCGTACTGATTATTCCCGCCGCAACGATCAAATGCGGCAGCGATAGATCATCAATAGCAGTAAACGGGTAATGCCGTCAAACGGGACTCTATATTTAAAGAGAACATTTTAAAATCGAGGCTTGAAAAACCGTGGAAAGCCTCTTTACGATAGTATCACAGTGCGGTGCCTGCCTGTATCAGACAGTGGCGGGTACGGCGCGTTTGATTTTCTGCATTTGAATATGCCCCTTTCAGGAACAGCGATTGTGTCGAAACTTCAACTCCCTTTGATGTCATTGATAGCCGCAATTCCCGGTGCTTTGTTAACGTACATGCTGGTGATGGCATTTCTGAATCATGCGGAAGCCATGTCGACAACATTGCTGGGAGTGGCCGGCCTGACACTGCTGATGAGTGCCATGCTGACGCTGATGCCCGTGGGTGCCCTGATCTTCGGACCCAAGGGGGCAGGTAAGTCGAAAAACAAGGCGAAGGACGAGGAAGAGTCGGATCTGGTTGATGAAGACGGAGACGACGAAGATCTGGTACCTGATTCCGGAGCCGAAATCTCAGACGAGTTTGAAGCAGACGAATTCGCTGATGACGACGATGACCTGATGGCCTCAGGCGATGATATGGAAGTCGACGAACTGGACGACTTCAGTGACAGTGAATTCGACGATGCGGCTGACAGCGAGTTCGACTTTGCCGATGATGAGTATGAATTCGACGAAGACGATGAAGAAGAGAACAAATAACGTTTACCTGTTCTCTCCTTCTATTCGCTCGAATTGATTACTGCTGCAGATGCTGCTGGAAGAACTGGTCCATATCGGCGACCATGTCATTAAACCAGGGAAGCTGGTTCCAGCAGCCGTGCTTACCCTTGGGGTAGACCTTAATGCCTGTCGGAACCCCGGCTGTTTTGAGCTTTACCCGTGAGGGGGCGTTGCGTTCGGGGTTGTCAAATTCCCCGGTCATAAACAGCAGTGGTGGCGTCTGCCGGGAAAGATGCAGGTAGGCATCGCTGAGTTCGTAAAGCTCGGGTGCTTCATCAATCGTTTTGCCCAGCCACTGATTGGAATTGGATTTCTTTGGGTCCTTGCGCGAACGTTCGGCGACCGAACCGGAGGCCATCATCATCGGCCCTGCCATCACGATGGCGGCCTGTAATTGAGAAGACCGGTCAGCATAGCCGGCATCACCCTGGAGCGCTTTGACGTGTGGGGCCGCTGCCATCAGCCCGACCAGATGTCCGCCTGCGGAACCGCCGACGGCACCGATCTGCTGAGGATTGACGTGGTACTTAGCGGCTTCCGCTCTGAGAAAACGGACGGCAGCGTTACAGTCCTGAATTCCGGCGGGGAACTTTGCTTCATGTCCCAGTCGATAACCGACGGCCATCGTGACATAACCCCGTTCAGCCAGGGCGATCGCCAGGGCCCGGAACTTGGTTTTATCACCGTTGAGCCAGCCGCCGCCGTGTACGACAACGACTGCCGGGAAAGGACCTTTACCGGTCTGGGGTACAAAAATATCTGCGAGCAGCTTGCGCGGTCCAGCCTGACCGTAGACAACATTCAAGTGAGGCGTGACTGAATCTGGTACGACCGTGGAGGGGCGGTTACCGCTATTGGCCGAAACTTCCGGTTCGGGCATGCAGCCATAGGCGTTCATGCGCTGACGATAGAGTCCACCAAAGCCGGTGATGTAGAGCGACCGCATGTCCTGATCGCCGAAAGTGCAGTTGATGGGGCGGGTGGGCGTGTGAATTTTTCCGAGCAGTTTGCCCTCAGGATTCCAGATCCAGATGTCGGCAGCACCGGCGCAGTAGACGTTCCCGGCGCGGTCGATGGTCATCCCGTCGGCTCCCTTGTCGGGGCCATCGTCCATTTTGGCAAACAGGCGTCCGTTTTTGACTTCGCCCGGCTTCGTTACCTCGTAAGCCCAGATCTCTTTGGGGACGTATGCAGCGACATAGAGTGTCTGACCATCGGGAGAGAGGGTGATTCCGTTAGGCGTTTTGATCTCTTTAATGGCGACCGACTGTTTGCCTTCCGGTGAAATCCAGATGACTTCACCCGGGCCGGTGAGAGTGTAGTAGATTCCCCCGGTCTGATCGACGACCAGATCGTTCGGACGACGGGGCGGCTTGACATCATTCGGCTGACCATTGATGCGTTTTTTCTGTTTGCCTTCCAGAACTGAGATCTGGCTGTTGCCGTTATCTGAGAGGTAGAGTTTGCCATGATCATAAAAGCTGGCACTGATCCGGCCGGCGTCGTTCAGGAAGACCTGGACTTTACCGGTGCGGGGCTGGTAGCGATACAGCTTGCCTGCTTTAACATCGGGGAAGTACAGTGTGCCGCGTCCATCCCAGGCAGGACCATCGGCGAGTTCGAATTCGGTCGCAATCGTCTCCAGCGGGGACGACGTATCGATGACAGATTCTTCAGCAGAGAGCGTGATCTGCACGAAAAGTACAGAGAGCAGGGCAAGGGCGAACTGTTTCATAGATGTTTCCTGATCGAAAGTGAAACGGATTGAGGTTCCTGGCTGGCGGAAGTGGATTGATGGTCAGACGAGACGCAATGGTCACCAGTCCCTGTCAGCGATGCGCCGTGGGACCAGGCTTCCTGTCCGGATCAGCCCCGGGTTGCGGGACTGTGGAAAAAAGCAGGCGCGACTCCTACAATTACAATCGGGAGCATACACGGCCGGCACAGGGAAGCGAACCTTTGTCGTCTGTTGAGCATCAAACAGGTACCTCGGGATTGGTATACTGGAATCAACGTGAGTCTGTTTATTCTCAGAAATTTGAGGAAACAGATCAATCGTTATCCATGAGAATGCTCGGGTTCCCCTCAAGAAACCCGCGCGTGTTCACAGAGATTCAGGCTGGAGAGCAGAAAGAACAAATCAGCATGAGTGAGACCGACCAGACTTTGATCGAAACCCGTTTTTTGAGGTTGATCAAGCGGGGACGCTGGGAATTTGTGCAACGTGCCAATGCGTCAGGAGTGGTCTGCCTGTTCCCGTTGACCCGGGATTACCGGGTGATTCTGGTCGAACAGTTTCGTCCTCCCGTGAATTCCCCGGTGATTGAATTCCCGGCGGGACTGGCGGGGGACATCGCAGGTCAGGAAGACGAACTGCTGGAAACCGCGGCACTCCGGGAACTGGAAGAAGAGACCGGTTATGCAGCGGGGCGAATCATGTCACTCGGTTCGACAGTCTCTTCGGCCGGCCTGACCGATGAAGCGGTTCATTTTTTCCTGGCCCTCGATCTGGAGCAGGTCGCAGAGGGAGGCGGCGATGAATCGGAGAATATCACCGTGCATTCCGTGCCGTTCGCGGAAGTCGAAGACTGGCTCAAAGCGGCAGAAGCACGCGGCTGTCTGCTCGATGCCCGAATTTACGCAGGCCTGTATTTTCTCTCCAAACATGTGCCGACGACTACCTGAGCCGTTTGCTATATTCTCAAGACAAATGAGCTATAATGGCGACGGACCAACATTACAGCTCCTCTTGAATCCGCTTTTTAATCATAGAATGAGACTCCCATGAGTGAAGAATGGATAGCCGACCGGATGCACCTGATTGACGCCTCCGGAATTCGCAAGGTGTTTGACCTGGCGGCGAACATGAAAAATCCGATCAACCTGAGCATCGGGCAGCCCCACTTTGATACTCCTGATGAGATCAAAGACGCGCTCTGCCAGGCAGTCCGGGATGGGAAAAATGCTTACAGCCAGACACAGGGGATCGCCCCGCTGATCGAAAAGATCCAGACGCGGGTAGATGAGATGTATCATCACGAGGATCGCCAGGTCTTTATTTCCAGCGGCACCAGCGGTGCATTGATGCTGGTGTTGAATGCCCTGGTCAATCCGGGCGATGAAGTCATCGTGTTCGATCCTTACTTCGTGATGTATACGCATCTGACCCGCGTGGTGGGGGGCAAACCGGTGTTTGTGGAGACTTACCCGGATTTCAGGATCGACGTGGAAAAAGTCCGGGCTGCGATCACCGACAAGACGAAGCTGATCCTGTTTAACAGTCCGAGCAATCCGACCGGGCACGTGGCCTCGGAAGAAGAAGTGCGGGCCCTGGCGGAATTGGCGGCGGAAAAAAACATCGCGCTGGTCAGCGACGAGATCTATCGTTCCTTCTGTTATGACGATCCGTTCGTGAGCCCGGCTGCTTATAATGAGAAGGTGATCGTAATCGACGGGATGAGTAAGTCGCATTCGATGACCGGCCATCGGCTGGGCTTCGTGCATGGTCCCAAAGCCGTGACGCAGCAGATGATCAAGCTGCAGCAATACACGTTCGTCTGTGCCCCGCATCCGGTGCAGTGGGCTGGTCTGGCGGCGCTGGACTACGACATCTCGGGACGCGTGGAAGAATATAAGGAAAAGCGGGACCTGATGCTGGATCTGCTCTCGGACCGGTTCGAAATCGCCGGTGCCCAGGGGGCGTTCTATATGTTCGTCAAAGCTCCATGGGGAACGGGGACCGAATTCTGCACCGAAGCGATCAAGAACAACCTGCTGATCATACCGGGTAATGTGTTCAGTAATCAGGATACACATTTCCGGATCTCCTATGCCCAGGAAAATCCGGTTCTGGAAGCCGGGGCGGAAATTCTGAATCGGCTGGCAGACCGCAAGGGCTGAATCATCCGACCGGAAACAGGTCGTTGTCAGGGCCGGGGGAAGTTTTTTTGTACAAATAAAAACTTTCTCTATACCTGAAAGGGTATCACCTCTATCATGGAGAGAGTGTGAGACTCTCATTCCCTTCCGAATAGACTTACGATACTGCCTGACAACGACTTATGCCTTCCGATCAACCGCAGAAAAACGGTCCTGGGGCTCCCGCCGGATCCGCACGCGAAAAGTCTTCTCCCCGCTCTGCTGAACTGCAGGGAGGGGAATCCGCTCCGCTTGCGCGCCTGGATGACTCCGATCTGAGTGAGGACACGGTTTATCAACCGGGGACGACGCCTCAAACGGGTAAAAAGCAGACTGAATCGGTCAATCTTGTTGGCAGGCAGCTGGGTGATTTCAAAATCCTGCGTCGCCTCGGACAGGGGGGAATGGCCACCGTGTATCTGGCTGAACAGGTCTCGCTGAAACGCGAAGCCGCCATCAAGGTGATGCACAGCGAACTGATGAGTGATGAGACCCACATCAGGCGTTTCGAACGCGAGGCAAAAGCGGCCGCGGGGCTCACCCACCCGAATATCGTCCAGGTTTATATGACGGGCGATTTCGAGGGAACGCATTATATTGCCCAGGAATACGTGCGGGGGAGCAATCTCAAGGAATATCTGGCCCGCAACGCCCCCCCCGATTGTGCGCTGATCCTTAAAATCATGCGACAGGTGACGGCGGCCCTGCATGCCGCTGCAGAGAAGGGGATCGTGCATCGGGATATCAAACCCGAGAACATCATGATCACGTCCCGCAAGCTGATCAAGGTGGCCGATTTCGGGCTGGCCCAGATTGCCCAGTCTGAAGAGCGGGTCCATCTGACCCAGGTCGGCACTACAATGGGGACGCCGCTGTATATGAGTCCGGAGCAGGTCAACGGCAAGGCTCTCGACCAGCGGAGCGATATCTATTCGCTGGGTGTGACCTGTTACCATTTGATCTGTGGACGGCCCCCCTTTCACGGGGAAACGGCCCTTTCGATCGCCGTGAAGCATCTGAATGAAGCAGCCCCATCACTGAAGAAGCGCCGACCCGACCTGCCGGAAGAGCTCTGCGATCTCGTGCATCGCATGATGGAGAAAGATCCGAACAAACGTCCGGCCAACGCCACCGAGCTGATGCAGGAAATCCGCAAGATTCCGGAGCAGTCCTCCAGCAGCGAAACACGCGACTGGCGGTCCCGACTGCCGTTCCAGGGAAATCAGGGGTTACAGAAACAAATTGCCGCGTTTGTGCTGGCTTCACTCTGTCTGGGAGGCGTTGCCGCCGCCGTGGGCTGGGTGAATCGCCCCGGGAATCCCCTGGACGCGCCAGTTGTTAATGCTGAGGGCCAGGCCAGTGGTTCTGCGGTGGCGATTGGTAAAGAGGCCTCCGCCATGCTGCAGTATCTGCGGGCCATGCGGATGAAGGATAACATCAACAGCGAAGATGGCTGGAAAGCGGTGATTGAGTATTACCCGGAGAATGAAATCTACAAGCCTCTGGCACAGATTCGACTGGGGCTGTTAATGCTCAAGGGGGGACGGTATGCCGAAGCCCGGCCGATTTTTGAGGAACTGGTGGCATCCGGTCAGGCCCGTTATCAGACGAATGGCTACGCCGGACTGATGGCTCTGGAAAGTCTGGAAGGGAACCCCATCAACTCACAAAACACCTGGGAAAATCACGTTCGCGATCATCTGGATGATCTGGACCGGGAAATGTTTGAGATTGCTTATCTGACCCTGACTCGCAACCAGAGTGCTCCCGGCGTTACCCAGAATGATGATTACCGGAAGCTGTTCGAACAGATGAATAACGAAGGTGAAGAACTGCTCAATCCCTGAGTCAGACTCGTTGCGCTCGCCCATTTCGGAAAGGATCTTTAATTACCGGACGATCCGGTTTCCCGTAGAGATGTCATTTCTGGACAGATACTCTATAATGCAGATCAACCAACGTTTGAGCACGAATCCGGTTCGGATTTCCTGCTCCAACCAACCCAGAATACCAGTTCTATTTCAGCAGAGTCGGGCACAGCTGTGGCGATTTTACAGATACTCAAAGGGAAAGTTCCCGAACAGATCATCGAGCTGAGCGGAGAACGGGTGATAATGGGGCGACATCCCAATTGTGAGATCGTCCTCGATAATGTCGCCGTCAGCCGCTACCACGCCCAGATTCTGGAAAGCCACGGTTTCTACTACCTGGAAGACCTGCACAGCCGCAACGGCACTCTGCTCAACGGCACGGTCATCGAAGGTCGGACCGAACTGCACGAGAACGATACGATCAGCATCTGCGATATCCAGATGCAGTTCCTCGTCGATTATGAACCGTCCCCCGATTTTATCGATTCGGCGATCCAGCAGACGCTGGAAGTCACCAATCGGTCGCTGAAAGAAAACCAGCAGCTGGCCCTCGATGATGGCACGACGGAAGGCGTTCTCGACGGGTCCTCGATCATCAGTCAGCTGGATCTGAATACGAGCAGTCAGCTGCGGATCAGCGTTAAACCCGAAGTCAAGCTGCACGCGGTGCTGGAGATCAGCCAGATTCTCAGCCGGGCTTTGAAACTGGACGACGTACTGCCGCGTATCCTGGACGGTCTGTTCAAGATATTTGCCCAGGCGGACCAGGGCTTCATCATGCTGCAGAGTCCGGAACGCAAAAAGCTGATTGTTAAAGCAACAAAGGCCCGTCGTCGCGAAGACGAAGATTCGATTCGCATCAGTACCACGATTGTCCGTCAGGCGATTATGAGCGGTTCGGCCATCTTGAGTGCAGACGCGGTCGAAGACGATCGCTTCAAGATGAGCGAGAGCATCACGTCACTCCGCATCCGTTCCATGATGTGCGTGCCCTTGATGTCACAGGCAGGGGATGTGCTCGGCGTGATTCAAATCGCGACTCGCGATATCGGTCAGCAGTTCAACAAGGACGATCTGGACGTCATGGTGGCGATTGCCCAGCAGGCGAGCCTCGCCGTCGATAATGCGAAGCTGCACGAAGACCTGGTTCGGCAGCGGGACATCGAGCGGGACCTGGAGTTCGCCCACCAGATCCAACTGGGGTTACTGCCGCACAGCCGTCCGAAGTACAAAGAATACGAGTTCTTTGATTTTTACGAATCAGCCCAGAGTGTCGGCGGTGATTACTTCGACTACATCGAGCTGCCCGGCGGAAAGCTGGCGGTGACGCTGGGGGATGTCGCAGGCAAGGGGGTTCCGGCAGCCATTCTGATGGCCCGCCTGTATGCCTCGGCCCGCTATCATGTGCTATCCCGAACTGCAGCGGACAAGGCACTGGCCGAACTGAATGCAGAAATCGCTTCCAGTGGTGTGGGCCTGCGGTTCATTACATTCATCCTGGCGGTGCTGGATCCGAAAAAACATACGGTTTCAATTGTCAACGCCGGTCATATGGCGCCGTTGTTGAGACGGACTTCTGACGGAACCGTGAAGCAGGTGGCTCAGGAAAAGTCAGGCATGCCGCTGGGCGTGATGAAGACACAGACGTTCCATGTGGAAACGATCACGCTGGAAAAAGGGGATACACTCCTGTTGTATACCGATGGTGTGACCGAGGCCATGGACCAGAAGAACCGTCTCTATCACCGGGATCGACTGGTCAAGTATCTCAAATCAGCGCCTGAAGAAGTCGAACCCCTCGTTAAGGGACTGCTCTCGGATGTGGAGTCGTTCCGCAAGGACTCGATGCAGAAGGACGACATGTGCGTTGTCTGCTTCCGCCGCAAATCATAAAACAGAGACAGAGCCACGCACCAACAGGATGTTCCGCTCTTATGTTCAACCACTCACCGGATGAGGCCCGCTTTGACTACTGATGTATTATCCATTCTCGGCAAGGACGGCAAAGTTGCCCGGCGGCTCGACCATTACGAGGAACGTCCCGAGCAACTGGAGATGGCCGAAGCCGTCGTACGGGCGATGGAAGAGAAGCATCACCTGCTGGTGGAAGCGGGAACCGGGGTGGGCAAAAGTTTCGCATATCTCGTGCCGGCGATCCTGGAGACCTGCAGACAGAACGAGACCCGTACGGGCAAAGACCGTAAACGACTGATTGTCTCTACCAATACGATCAGTCTGCAGGAACAGTTGATCAATCGCGATATCCCGTTCCTGAACGCCGTGCTCCCGGTAGAATTCTCTGCGGTGCTGGTAAAGGGGCGGTCGAATTACATCAGCCTGCGTCGACTGAAAGGGACCGTCGAGCGGGCCGGGAATACGTTCTCGAATGAAGAAGAACTGAGTCAGCTCGATCAGATCGCGCAGTGGTCCCGCAAGACAAACGACGGCAGCCGGTCTGACCTGGATTTTCGTCCGCATCCCAAAATCTGGGATGAGATTCAGAGCGAACACGGCAACTGCCTGGGCAAACGGTGTGCGACTTACAATGAGTGCTTTTATTACCGGGCCCGCCGCCGCGTCTGGAATGCGGATGTGCTGGTGGTGAATCATGCCCTGTTTTTCTCAGACCTGGCGATCCGCCGGGAGGGGAGCAGTATTCTCCCTGATTACGATACGGTAATTCTGGACGAAGCCCACACCATCGAAGCAGTGGCGGGGGACCACCTGGGGCTTTCGATTACCAACAGTCAGTTCGATTACCTGTTCAGCAAGCTGTATAACGACCGGACCCAGAAGGGCCTGTTGATGCATCACAACCTGGTCGACTGCCAGCAGCACGTGATGCGGCTGCGGTTCATGGTCGAGGACCTGTTCGATCATCTGCTGGAGTGGCAGTCCCGACAGGGGCTGGCCAACCGTCGCATTCGCCAGTTGCCGCCGGTCGAAAATACAGTCACTCATGAAATGAAGCTGCTGGCCGCCCAGATTTCAGAATACGCATTCCGTTTGAACAGCGAAGAAGAAAAGATCGAATTGCAGTCTGCCGCCGAACGCTGTTCCGCGCTGGGCGATGGTTTACAGAGCTGGCTCACGCAGCAGGCCGACGCCGATTCGGTCTACTGGGTAGAAGTCTCTCGTGGACGTAACCAGCGTATCAAGATGGTCAATGCGCCCATCGACGTGGGACCGGTGTTGCGGGATGAACTGTTCAACCAGGCTCAGACAGTGATTCTAACCAGTGCCACCCTGGCGGTCGGCGATCAGGATTTCAGTTTTACCCGATCACGGCTGGGGCTCAATCAATGTGAGGAACTGAAGCTGGGAAGCCCCTTTGATTACCGGGAGCAGGTGCGACTGATCCTGCCCGATCCGATGCCGGATCCCGGGGAAGCGCCGGCGGAGTATGAGCGTGCGGTGACTGAGAAACTGAAACAGTATCTCGAACAGACCGATGGCCACGCCTTCGCGTTGTTTACCAGCTACAAGATGATGAAGAATTGTGCCGACCAGATTTCAAGCTGGTTGCAGGATCACAACCTGGCCTTGTATCTGCAGGGGGAAGGATTGCCTCGTTCCCTGATGCTGGAGCGGTTCCGCAATAATCCCCGTGGCGTGTTGTTCGGGACCGACAGTTTCTGGCAGGGGATCGACGTGCCCGGCGATGCGTTGACCAATGTGATTATCACCAAGCTGCCTTTCAGCGTGCCCGATCATCCTTTGTTGGAAGCCCGGGTTGAAGCGATTCGGAATCGAGGAGGCAATCCGTTCATGGATTATCAGATTCCGGAAGCGATTATTAAGCTGAAGCAGGGCTTCGGCCGTCTGATTCGGACTGCCAACGATCAGGGGCAGGTCGTGATTCTGGACCCGCGGGTGCGGACCAAGCGTTATGGTCAGAAGTTTCTGGAGAGCCTCCCGGATTGCACCGTGATTATCGACCGGGATGACTGAGCGCGGCGGCGGTTTGTTAATCTGAGCCGAAGACGATATCGCTGCTGCAGAAGGAACCGCCGAAGTTATTGGCGAGGGTGACCACCTGGTCCAGTCCCTCCATAAACAGGTTGCGACTCAGGTCGGTCAGGGGATGCAGGAACAGGGACCAGAGCACACCGTCGCCGATGGCGTAACGCGCGTCGAGGGAACGGTCGAAATTGGCTTCCATTACGTCCCAGAGGTCCTCTTCGTCCAGATCCTCTTCTTTGATAATCGGCGTCATGATACGAACGCGGTCGTGGATCTCATCGACGATTAAAAACAGGATGCGTTTGTGGTACTCCACTTTCCAGCATCCGTCACCGGTCTCCAGGGGAGTGCTGACATCTTCAATGATTTGTGAGATCGATTGCGGGGTTAAGGTGTTTTTTATTGTCGCAATCATTGTCCTGCTCCTTGAACAATTCTTAAAACGGTTGAAATCGAGAACCGGTTTCAGCAGCAGTTTGAACCCGGTCGTGGGTTTCCTGTCAGTCACAATGTTCAATCAGAGATTGATGCCTCATGCGCGGCGACAGTACCGAAACCAACATGATTTCAATGTTCCCTGCACCTCTATTGTTTATCAGTTCGAATCTAAAAAGCAACATTTTTTTTATTCCTCGTCAGAAAACTATTTTTTGGCGATATCAAATAATCAGTGACCGACTACAATCAGGGTTTAGTTCACTGTGGACGTTTTCCCTCATCATGAGGAAACGGGAAAGCCCTCCTTTCTCTGACTATCTGGATTTCCATTGACCGATCAAGATTCTGCAAAATCCGCAACGATCTCTGAACTGGAGAAACAGTATCGACAGTTACTCGACAATAATTGTCTCGAGTGGCGGAACCAGCGTCAGTTCTCACGCTGCCTGGGGATTGGCGGACAGGGTGTCGTTTATCTGAGCGCACGGGAAGGTGCAGACGGGTTCAGCATTCCGGTGGCACTCAAGCTCTTCTCGCCCAAACGGTATGCCGACTGTACTGCCTATCAGAGCGAAATGGCGCGACTGTCGCAGGTTGCAGCACGCGTGGCACGCGTCCAGGAGAATCACCTGGTTGCCGTGCAGAACTTCGTGAAACGCAACGAAATATATATCATGGAAATGGAGTGGGTCGATGGCTACGACCTGCGGAGCCTGCTCACTCCCGCCACATTCAAACAGATTCGGGAACAGGTTACCCGCCGCCGCTGGAGGACATTGAATAACAATGTCTTCACCCGTGGTGTGCAGCAGCCGCGCCTCAAGCCGGGAGTGGCGGTGGCTATTCTCCGCGAGTGTCTGGCCGCACTCGCTGCTCTGCATCGCAATGAAATTATTCACTGCGATATGAAACCGGCGAACATCATGCTCAAACGGAGTGGGAACGCCAAGATCATCGACATCGGATCCGCCATCGATTTGAACAACCTCCCGGCGAACCATGCCTGTACGCCTACGTATGCCGCTCCCGAGGTTCTCTCCGGGAATCGGGCGACTGCGCAATCCGATCTGGCCAGCCTGGGGTACATTCTGATTGAAGTCATCACCGGCTTTCAGCCGTTTGCGAATCTCAAGTACGCTCAACTGGTCAAAGCGAAACAGAATATTCTGCAGCAGTTGCCCCAATGGTTTCCTGCGGAAGAGTTCGCGTTGAGTGAACCTTTGATGAAGCTCATTCACCGCCTCGTGCATCCCGATCCTGCGGAACGGTTTCCCAGTGCGGAGGCAGCAGAACTGGGAGAAGATGGTGCCGCAGAATTTCATCGGCTGCTGGTGAAAAGTGATCTGCCGAGCGACTATGAAAACGAACTGCGGCTCTGGATCGAAGAAGTCGAAACCGATTATTTCGAATCGACTCAACCGGCCGCCGATCCCGGTACGACTGTGTTCACCACTCGCGCCTGGGATGGTGACGATGATCCGGATTTTTCACTCAAATCCTGAATGCAGAATTGCTGCTGATAATTTACAAAGCTAATAAAAGATCCCTCTCTCAGCTGCTCTGAGATTGCAGAATCCCGTTTAAAATTCGAGATTCCTGATTTGCCGTACCCCGCGGATGCTGCTATTTTAACGTAATAAATATATTGACCCCTTAGCATCGATCGAGGTACTCCGTGAAACAGCGACTCATTCCCTGCCTGCTCCTCTGTATCTGCCTGATAACACAAGTGGCAGATGCAGCCCCGCCCCCACTGAAACTGAAATCGGGTGATCGTGTGATCTTCCTGGGCAATACGATGATCGAACGGGCTCAGAAATTCGGCCGCTGGGAAAGCGTATTTCTACGCAGCTTTCCGGAAGCGAAACTCTCCTTCCGGAACCTGGGCTGGAGTGGTGACACGGTCTGGGCCGATTCACGCGGCATCTTTGATCCCCCGGCTGTCGGTTATCAGCGGATGATCAAGCAGATTGAAGAGCTCAAACCAACATTGATCGTGCTGGGTTATGGCGGCAATGAAGCGTTCGCCGGTGAAAAGGGGTTGCCGGCTTTTGAAAATCAGCTGCATAAACTGCTGACCGATCTGAAGTCCACAGAAGCGAAGATTCTCGTCGTCTCTCCCCATCGTTACGAAAACCAGGGAGCACCACTGCCCGATCCCGCGGAACACAATCGGGATCTCAAGCTATATGCCGATGCGCTGCAGCAGATCGCTCACAAAGGCAATTATTATTTTGTCGATCTGTACAATCAGTTGATTCCCGAACCTGCCGGTGATCCGGGACTGAAGTGGACGACGAACAGTATTCACCTGACGGATGCGGGTTACCAGAAGGCAGCCGAGATCATTGCGGCCGACCTGGGATTACAGCCTGTCACACTCACGCGTGACGTCGATCAGCAGGTGCGTGATTTAACCTTTGAGAAGAACCGTCAGTATTTCTACAACTGGCGTCCGCAGAACATTACTTATCTGCTGGGATTCCGCAAACATGAGCAGGGTCAGAATGCCAAAGAACTGCCACAGTTCATTCCTCTGATTGAGAAGAATGAAGCGGAGATACACAGTCTGGTCTCTGAGCAATAGCTGCTTGAGTTCCCTGTCTTCTGTTTATTCTTACTTGATTCATCTGATCTCTAAAGGATCGTTTCTGTGATAAATTCAGCCGCACTATTTCTGCCTCGCATTGTCGTCTGTTTTGCCTGTCTGCTGACCCTGTTAACCGGTTCCCTCGCCTGGGCCCAGCGGGATCTGACCGATATCCCGCCTCCCGATCCGGAACTGGAACGCAAGTCGTTCAAAGTCGCGGAAGGGTTCGAAGTGAACCTGTATGCTGCCGATCCGCAGATCGCCAAACCGATTCAGATGAACTTTGACCCACAGGGACGGCTCTGGATTGCATCATCGGAAATTTATCCGCATATCAAACCGGGTGAAAAGGCCAACGACAAGATTCTGGTCGTTGAAGATAAGGATGGAGACGGCGTTGCAGATAAGACGACGGTATTCGCCGACGGTCTGCTGATTCCCACGGCCGTGATGCCGGGCGACGGCGGTGCTTATGTCGGCAACAGCACCGAACTGCTGCATCTGAAAGACACGGACGGAGACGGCAAGGCGGATGTCCGCAAAACCGAGCTGACCGGTTTCGGCACCGAGGATACACACCACATTGTGCACACCCTCCGCTGGGGACCGGGCGGACACCTGTACTTCAATCAGTCGATTTATATTCACAGTCATATTGAAACCCCTTACGGTGTGCGTCGCCTCAATGGTGGCGGTATCTGGAAGTACCGCCCCGAGTCGATGGATCTGGAAGTGGTCATGCGGGGGATGCTCAACAGCTGGGGACATCACTTTGATCGCTGGGGGCAGTCGTTCTGTACCGACGGTGCCTATGGTGAAGGGATCAACTACACGTTTCCCGGCGCTGCGTTCGTGACGGCGGTCGGCATGGATCGAATTCTGAAAGGTCTCAATCCAGGCAGTCCCAAACATTGTGGCCTGGAAATTCTGAGTGGGCGCCACCTCCCCGAGGACTGGCAAGGGAATATGATCACCAACGACTTCCGCGGGCATCGCGTCTGCCGGTTTGTCGTCACGGAAAGTGAATCGGGCTATGTCTCCCGTGAACAGGTCGAGCTGATTAAAACCGATCACGTCGCGTTCCGTCCGATTGACGTCAAGATGGGACCCGACGGCGCGATCTACATTGCCGACTGGTACAACCCGATCATTCAACATGGTGAAGTCGACTTCCGCGATCCACGTCGCGACCATACGCATGGTCGTATCTGGCGCGTGACTTACAAAGGCAAACCGACGCTGCCCCGTCCGAACCTGGTAGGCGCCTCCACTCAGGAACTGCTGGAATATCTTAAAGCACCGGAAGAGTGGACCCGTCAGAATGCCAAGAATGTGCTGCGAGAACGGGGGCGTGCGAAAGTCGAAGGGGAACTCAAAACCTGGTTGAGCCAACTCGATCCACAGGACCCTCAGTATGAACACAATCGTCTGGAAGGGCTCTGGGTTGCCGAGTGCATCA
The DNA here is from genome assembly GCF_040219335.1 of Gimesia sp. Classification (NCBI taxonomy): domain Bacteria; kingdom Pseudomonadati; phylum Planctomycetota; class Planctomycetia; order Planctomycetales; family Planctomycetaceae; genus Gimesia; species Gimesia sp. The sequence goes on from NZ_JAVJSQ010000040.1 coordinate 38,901, forward strand.
GCAGCCCGCAGCCTGAGTTGCTCAAGGCCTGTCTGCAGGCGAAAGACGGACGTGCCCGGGCAGCCGCAGTTCGTGTGGCTAAGGAATGGAAAGACGAAGTGCCTGACATCTACGCTTTGATCGCGTCCCTGGCGAATGACAAGCATCCCCGGGTCAGGCTGGAAGCCGTGCGGGCGCTGTCAGTCTACGATCAGCCCGGTGTGCTCAACGCTGCCTACCAGGCGCTCGATCTTCCTATGGATGAATTTCTGGATTATGCACTCTGGCTGACCACGCGCGAGACACGTGAGATCTGGCTGCCTCAGGTACTGGAAGGGAAATCCGGTCTGCAGAAGGATCCGCGGAAGCTGACGTTTGCCCTGACGGCGATCAATTCTCCCGAAGTAACTCCGGTGATCACAAAGCTGATACAAGAGGGGCAGATGCCGGACAGTCAGCTGCAGAGCAGTCTGAACCTGATGGCGAAATTCGGGAATGATAAGGACCTGCAGCAGCTGTTTGCCCACGCCTTGGATGCGAAAACGAAACCGGCTCAGCAGGCAGCCATCCTGCGGGCACTGGCTCAGGCATTTCAGACCCGAAAAGTCCGCCCTGCGGGGAATCTCGGAGAACTGCAGCAGCTGTTTGGTTCGAAAAATCCTGCCGTGCAGCAGGCAGCCATCGATTGTGCCGGTCTGTGGAAGATCGAATCATTGCAGACACCAATTCGGGAACTGGCTGAATCGGGGAAAACGGAGGCCGGGCTCCGCAACACGAGTCTGTTCGCGCTGGCACGCCTGGGAGGCAAGGAAAACCAGACGCTGTTACTTAATCTGAGTCAGAACGATCCCTCGGTGGATCTGCGGATTGCTGCTATCGCGGCACTGGCCGAAGTGAACGTGAAACAGGCCGCAGCGCAGGCAGTGAGCCTGATGAACGGCGATGCTGCTCCCGCGCAGCTGTCAACTGTGGCGAATATCTTTCTGCAGCGGAAGGGAGGCGTGGGCATTCTGGTGAATGCACTGAAAGGAAAAACGATCTCCAAAGATGCTGCGATTCAACTGAGCCGTCTGGTGCAGTCGTCCGGTCGGGGGAACCCGAATCTGGAGAAAGCGATTGCCACTGCAGGGGGGCTGTCCAGCAGTGGGGCACCGCAGCCGGTCAAGCTCTCTCCGGAAGAGATGGCGCAACTGATCAAGGAAGTACGGACCAGCGGAAATCCGCAGCGCGGGGAAGCGATCTTCCGCCGCGAGAATCTGTCTTGTCTGAAATGTCACGCGATTGGTGGTGCCGGCGGTAAGGTCGGTCCCGATATCATCAGCCTGGGGGGAAGTTCTCAGCCGGATTATATCGTCGATTCACTGCTCGATCCGAATAAAGCGGTCAAAGAGAATTACAATGCGGTGACGGTCGTCACCGTGCAGGGGAAGGTCCACTCGGGCGTCCTGGTGCGACGGACCGACAGCCGGCTGGTACTGCGGGATGCCAACGACAACCTGATGAACGTTCCCCTGGATCAGATCGACGATGAAACGCCAGCAGCGTCATTGATGCCCGTGGGCCTTCTGGACAAGCTGACGCGTCAGGAACTGGTGGACCTGGTGCGTTTCCTGTCGGAACTGGGCAAAACAGACGCGTATACGATTGGCAAAGATCGCGTGGTGCGTCGCTGGCGGGTGATGAAGAATACACCCGAAGCAATGAACGCGATCCGCAGAACGCGGCATGCCACCGCGGCAACCGACAACCCGGCGTTTGTCTGGGAGCCGGCTTACAGCCGCGTAGATGGGAATCTGCCCCTCGACCAGCTGGAAGAGATCGGCCGACTGCGCGTTTCAAAGCGGGCCAGCGGCGCCGCGTTTCTGCGCTGCGAACTGGATGCCACAAAGGCCGGCAAAGCGGTTCTGAAGTTCAACTCGGTCGATGGATTGAAGCTGTGGATCGGGGAAAAGCCGGTTGCCCTCCAGCCGAAAACCGAAGTCGAACTCCAGAAGGGCATCAATACTCTGACGTTTGCGGTCGAACTGCTGCCCGAACGAGATGTACTGCGACTGGAGGTCGAGGACGCGAAAGACTCTCCGGCACAGGTGCAGATTGTGGGCGGGAAGTGAGTTCTTTATGAAGGGGATCCAATCGATCCCCGCACTTCTTTTAGATTACCATTCCAAATGATGGCAAATGCGGTCAGGGTAGCTGCGCCGTGAACTAAGGCTTTTAAGTCCCGATCCTGCTGTTAGTTGCTGTTATTAGAGCGGGTGGGCGGCAAGAGTCCGGTTATATCAGTCCTGCCAGTTGTGTCTGTACACTTTGATGTGTTGGGTGAAAATCTGCTCCATCCCGCAGGTGTAGTACTGAAAAAAATATCACTCCTCCGATACTGATTGTGATAACTGTGGGGATTCTCTGATATCTCCCACTTATGAGTATTTTATTCAATCAATTAGAGAAACGGAGGTCTCTATGCGCTGCTGCATCACGGCTGCGCTGTTGCTTGCACTGAGCACCGGCTGCGGTTCGATCAAGACAACCGCCTACGATCGACTGGAAGATGACACGCTCATCGCCAACCCGGACCGGCATCTCAAAGGCGTGCCGGTCACGCTCAAAGTTCCCACCCATCTCAAGCTGACGATTGAAGAAAAAACCTTCTGGCGCGTAGAGGGATCTGAGTTGATTCCGGTTACGACCTGCCGCGCCACTCGGGATGTGATCCCTAAGGTTCAGTATACCGAAAAGATCTTTCTTGTGGACCCAGTGCGTCCCGGATCGGGAAGCAGCGGTTTTGGATTCACATTCAAAGGTGGAGTAGAGTCTGGTAGTGGTCACTTGGAGGGCCTGAACTATGAAATTACTGACACCACCATTTCGGACTCAGCCACGTTGCTCGCGAAATCAATCGGCTTTGTTAATGCTTTTGCTAAACCAACTGCGGGTGGACAGACAGCGTCTGCATTTGGAAAAGGTAACGATGAGGTTAAACGGTTAGATGTCCTTGAAACAACTCGGGTGATTGCCTGGTCTCAGTTCGACATCAACTCAGAATATTTTGAAGAAGATGTAATGGGGTTTCTAAATCAACATCTCAATGATAGATCCTGTGATCCAGAATGTCCGGTGACGAACACCTGTCAGAAATAGAGAACGGGAACGAATAATTCAGGGGTAATCGGGTTCTCTCGATAGTGAAGGAGTCACTAATGCGTTTAATGTTATTTTTGGTGTTAATGCTGATTTTCTTTAACTCAAGTTGCACATCATTTCACACTATTTCACTAGGCCGGCTGGATAATGATTCGCTTTTTGTAGACTGTTTCAGTAGGAAAGCCAAAGGGATCCCGGTAAAGATGAAGGTGCCTTCACATGTCACTGTAACAATTTATGAACAACAGGTTCTGATTCGAGGAGAGAATGGTGTTAAGCTGCAGTCGTTTTCCCCTCCTCAGTACGAAGTGAAAACCGATCTTGCTTATACAGACAAAGTCTTCCTGGTCGATTTTGTAAGACCAGCCGGTGGTTCCCTGTCACTGTCGGGGGCCGGACAGGAAGATAATGTTTCCTTTGATGATGAACAGTATTTTAAAGCCTTTCAGGCGGAAGTCAAAGAACAGACTATGGAACAGGTTACCAAGGCAATCGATGAGATTGCAGGGATTCCGGGAAGTCTGACCAAAAAATCTGGTGCTACAGGGAAAAGCGTGTCAGCCAGGGTGGTGAACCCACCAAAGAATGGAATCAGTAATCTTCACTTTGAAGATTCGATCGTAGCTTATCAGAGGTTCGATCTGGCCCGTCCTGACTGGGAAGTGGAACTGAACTGTTTTGTCAATAAATATCTGGGCAAATGCGGGACTTGCCCCCTGCCCGCTACGGGGAAGGTCAGTACTTTGTCGGACCAGACTGCTGACGAGTTCGATCAGCTTCTACCACCAAAACTAAAACAATTGAACTGACTCTGATTTGAGGCATATGAATAAGTTGACCAGGTAAGTTTGAACATTCTTTTGATTCACTCTACTGACATACAGCTTGAGTTATTGTCAGTCTCAGGTGAAAGAATTCACGTCAGATATAATTCACGGGAAATGGAGATCTCGATGCGTTACTGGATACCTTTAATAATGCTGTTGATCACAGTGGCGGCAGGATGCAGTTCAATCAAGACAACTGCTTACGATCGACTGGAAGATGATACTCTTGTAGCAAACCCGGATAAACATCTGAAAGGAATTCCGGTTTCTCTCAGGGTTCCCTCGCATATCGAACTGACTGTCAGGGAGAAGACTTTCTGGACTGTTGAAGATACGGAAATGATTCCCTTAAAGAATTGCCGTGCCACAAGAACGATCGATCATGATGTCAAGAACACCGAAAAGGTTTTTCTTGTCGATCCTGTGCGTCCAGCTGGAGGTCCTCTTTCGACTGATGCCAACAATGTCAGTAATTACTATGGTTTTTCGTTTCAGCATGATGACTTAGACACAGCAGATCGAGAAGCGGGTAAAGAAAAAGAATATCAAGAAAGCGGCCGAGGGTATCTGGCAGGACTGAATTACAAAAGCAATGACCAGACCATTAAACGGTCAGCCGAGTTGCTGGTTTCTTCACTAAGCATGATTAAGGCCTTTTCACCTCCGGCTGTAAAGGTGTCAGCGATTGGAGGCGGAAACAACCCGGATCTGGATCTTGAGATCATTGAAACAACGCGGGTAATTGCTTTCTCCCGTTTTGATCTGAATTCAGAGCATTTTGAAGATGATGTCATGAATTTTCTAGATACCTATGTTAACAAAAAGAGCTGCGATCCGGACTGTCCCAGGACTGTCACCTGCCGCTAACCCAGCTCTGCCAATGCATGGATTTATGGAATACCAAAATTAAGTGAAGGAGTCACGAATGCGTTTTTTGACAACGATCATTCTATTGATATTACTGCATACGGGATGTACCTCATTTCGTACTATTTCTCTGGGAAGACTGGATAACGATTCGCTATTTGTGGATTGTTTCAATCGGAAAGCCAAGGGTATTCCGGTAAAGATGAAAGTCCCGAGCCATGTCATGGTATCCATCTATGAACAGCAGGTATTGATTCGAGGTACTGATGGCGTGAGACTACAATCGTTTTCCCCCCCACAATACGAGGTGAACTCTGAATTGACCTATACCGATAAAGTCTTTCTCGTCGACTTTGCCCGACCTGCAGGTGGTTCCTTAACGCTTGGCTCTTCGGGGGATAACGGGATCACGTTCGACAAAGATCAGTACTTCAAGACAATTCAGGCAAAAGTGGAAGAAGAGACGATGAAGCAGGTTACCACTGCATTGGGGACTGTCCAGAAAGGATTTACTGATGCTGGTATCATTTCCTCCAGTAGGGTTGTAACTGCAGAAACTGATATTCCCAATCTCAAATTTGAAAAATCAATCATCGCCTGTCAGCGATTCGATCTGGCCCGGCCTCACTGGGAAGAAGAGGTGAACTGCTTTGTGGAAGAATATCTGGGAAAATGTGGAGATTGTCCGGATGATACAAAACCGGGCGTTCCGCCAGCGCCATGTAAGTGCAAGGACAAAGAGGTGGGAGCTTTGATTGACGACAGCCAGAATTCTTTCGAGGACAGTTTCCGTATGGCAGCACCACCGGCTCTGGAGCGTTTGGAGTAGAGCACAGTAGGATGTAGCGCTTTTTCAAAAACTCGTGTATTTCCTATTTTATGCTTGCCGTTGAGGTGTGTTATTATGTACCGTATCTGTGCGAAGGGGTGTTCCTGATACCTGGATTCTATCTGATCTTAAGTCAACCTGATTTCAAAGGGGGCATGCAGAACGATGAAAAAGAAAGCTACTCGAGAATCAGAAGCGACTGCTAAGAAGAAAGCTCCGTCGAAAAAAGTAACTCGTAAAAAAACTGAATCCAAAAGGGCTCGTAAAAAGACGGCGAATCAAAAGGGATCCTCAAAGAAAAAAACTACCACGAAAAAGGCCACTGAGAAAAAAACGCCTGCCCGGAAACGCTCTCAAAATCCAGTCGCCAATAAGAAACCGGGAGGAAAAAATCAGACAACTTCTAATGCAGATAGTTTGTCAAAAGTATCCACTGTTTTTGCTGCGAGTGAGCCGAATGCATATCAGCCTTATCCGTTGCTGAGAATCATCAAGGATGATGAGATTATTCTTGAAAAGCGTGCACGCGAGGAAGAGCTGGCAAGGCAATATCAGCGAGCGGAAAAAGCATACGAACAATTGTGCAAGGAAGTGAGCGAACAGCAGAAACGCAGGAAAAAAAAGAAGGGGAGTGCATCAAAGAAAGATGCCGTTGACTACGGAGATGTGACAGGTATTGAAATCAGTTTTCGGACCAAATTCGGTCATGTCGTTTCTCCTTTGCAGTATGTGATCACTGTGAATGTTTCCCGGAAAAAGGAGATCAGTGAACTGGGAAAAAGAAATATTACTCCACTCCCGAAAGCCATCGACGGTGTTCCTGTTAAGGTATTGGAGGGAGAATTCGAGCAGGCCGATCAGGTCCCTGAAGGCAGGCTGGCATCGGGTACGGGGCCCGCTGCCCCGCCAGCGACTGATCAGCCCCTCCTGGGGGGGCAGCCAATTGCAGAAATTGAAAGTGCAGATAATTTTGGCACGCTGGGAATGGTGATCGGGACGGATGACGGTACGAACTTCGGTATTTCAAACAAACATGTCACTTCGAATCAGACCATCAGGCTAACGTCAGGCGACGATCAGCACATCGGTGAAGTCATCAAAGCTGTAGAAATGCAATCTTCAAAGAATCATTATGTGGATTCATCCTACTTTTCACTACAGATTCAGGAAGATTTGGAATCACTGCCTTACCAGATTAGAGGTATTAACGATGATGGAGCCGTGGATCTGAAAATTGCGGATCGTGCTATCAAATCCTCCGAGTTGGGTATACCAGTCTTTAAATACGGGGCTAAAACCGGGAAAGTATTACAGGGATACCTGGCGTCAGTGAAAGCACAAGTGAATGTGGGAGGTAAGCTGAGAGAGGGAGTTTTGAAAGCAGAAAAACCATCAGACACTTTTCTGATGGGGGGCGATAGTGGTTCTTTTGCCATGGCGAAGGCAAAGGTCGGTGGAAAGCTAATCTGGCTGGTAATTGGTCTGGTTTTCGCTCAAAAAATGATTAATGGCATTCCGAATGATCGTATTGCTTATATATGCCATATCAAAGACGTGATCGAAGAGTTAGGACTCAGCAGTCAGATTCCAACTGGTCGGTTGACGGATACTTGGGAAAATATCTTCTGATTGTTTCAGACCTGTGCAAGGAAGCATTATGAAACAGATTTTATCATTACTGGTCTGTCTGGTTTTTATCCTTCAGGGGTGCGCGCTGATTCCTCCACAGTTGAATCTCGCGCATAAAGACAAAACTGCCCATAAGCATCCTACTGGGAAAGCACAGAAATCTCTTTCACAGCACAAAGTCGACAAGAAACATCGATTGCTGAAAGAAAAAGTTCAACTGGTTGACTTCAAGCTCTTTGAAAAAGACCAGCACAAGCAAAAGAAACATCACAAAAAACACGCCACGCCTGAGGTGACTGGAAAAGTGATGACGGTCTTCTCTCCTTTGGGGGGGCGGTTAATCGAAGTTCCTCGAAAAGGAGAGGAACTGGGAATGTTTCTGCTGGAACACGAATTTGATATCGCGCTGCTGTATACGCAATCGCTTCAGAAAGAGAATCAACCGAAGCCACAGGGGGGTGTGGACCTGCGTCCTGATGTCATCGTCCTGCAGCGTGGTCCGGTGGCTACGGTCTTTCCTCGGGCGATGTTGGGAATTCCCCAAGTTGCAAATCTCACCGTTCGACCGGATGACAGTCTGATCACTATGGATGTTGTTCAAAACAGTCTCAATGGCAAAAATGAGAAAGGCGAACATAATATACTCTCAAATAATCTTAGTGAGCCTCATTCCCAGCAATACACCATGATCGGGTTGACAAAACAACCTGGAGAGAATCATTCAAAGGGAGGTGAATTCGATGTCAAAGCGATTGCCGAGAAATATTCGAAAGACTTCAGAGGTGATGCCTCGGCGGTGATTGTCATCCATCGTCGCTACCGTAGTCAGATGATTCGCATTCTGCTGCCGAACCCAAAATCAGGCCGATTCAGTAAACCTCAAGATCCTGAACCAGGGGCTAGTGAGGCAGAAAAGAAAGCGATTCAAGTTGCGCAAAAACAGTGGGATGAGTCTTGGGAAAAACACTATGTAGATTTCGGCTATGTAGTTATCCGGGAAGGCGATATCGTCGAATTCACCAGTCTGGAACTACTGGATCTGACTTCGCCATTGAATGCGCTGCTGATGACTCGCTAATTCGAGATGGGCTGAGCCTGAATATCCAGTCTGCTGGCAGGTGTCTTCTGAGGCACAAAGGGCCTCACATTGCTTTCTTAAACTGACTGTCCTCCCCTCTCTTTCATTCCGCCTTTCTGCACTTTGATATATTCAATGAAAATAAATATAGACCAAATGGGATATTTGTGCAGTTTTTCTTGAAATGCAGGGGTGTTTTGTTCATTATGGCTGTTGATTCGTATGTTTTGTTTCGTACAACCATTTGAGATGAGGAGAGGGCCGTGTTTCACGAATCTACAACCAGAGCAAATTCTCTGCGGGGAATTCAACTACTGTTTTTGACTGGCTGTATCATGTTTCAGTCAGCAGTGGTATCAGCACAACCTGCAAATCCAGGGGAAGACACATCCTGGCAGAGTCCTGAGGATACGGTCAAAACGCTATATAAGCAGCATCTTGAAATTTTATCCGAGGCGGATCATCCAGCTGTCGCCAGACTTGAGTCACTGAAAATTCTGGCAGCGATGGTTAAGGCCGGCAATATCAGTGAGAAAGAACAGATTAAGGAAATCTTCAATGCTCTCATCGCTTTGGTGAAATCACCCAATCCGGAAAAAGGTTCCGAATTAGTGACCGACTATCGGAAATTGCGGGAACAGGCGTTGAAGGAGTTACCTCTGCTGACTTCAAAGTGGGTGAAACACGATAACGAAGCTTACGGGAATATGGTGGATGCATTAATTGCTTACTCATCTGAAATTCCCAGTGAATATCAGAAATCCTGGTTGGTGACCCAGACTCTGAGTGAGGTGTTAAAGGCTTTACCGATCGAATTGGAAGATGGGGTTACCAACAATGCCAATCCAACTGTCGAGCGACGTACAATCAAGCAGGCCTCGCGTGGATTGAAGAAAATCGCTTTAGATCCAAAGCAGGACCTGCAAGTACGTTATAATGCTGTTATGGGTATCGTTGAAAAGGGGGATGATTTTCTGGTCTTACCTACGCCTCCTGCAACGGATTACAAGTTCAAACCAAAGGCTGATGTAACCAGTTTTTATATATTGGCTGATCAATTGAATGCGCTTGTTACCAGAGACGATTTACCCCCATTACTCTTGCGACAATCTTCGATTGCTCTTGAGCGGTTTTTGGGTATCAAACTGCCCTGAGAATCAATCCGACCTGAGGGAATATGATCTTGTGAAGTGGGGAATTTCCCGTTTAGCGTTTAAATTTCAGTGTGATTGCGGTTATGATGAACCGAGGCAGCAGGAGGCCGTCGGGGATTTATTAACGCAAGATAACGGCGCCGGTTTCAGTCTTTTAAGACAGGGAAGGCCGGGGGCCGACGCAATCGATTCTTCATCACATTGAACAGGAGCGCGCGATGTCAACCACAACAGCCAGTGAACTGTATCCCGAAGTCAAAGCCTTTCTGGAAGAGGGGACGCTGAAGGGAGTCGTCGGGGGTAAAGAGGTCGAATCTGCGGGTGGCGAGACGTTCGTGACGTCGGATCCGGGATCGGGCAAACAGCTGGCAGAAGTCTTCAGCTTTCAGCCGGGTGACGTCGACATGGCCGTGGATGTGGCTGATGCCGCTTTCCGCAAGACCGGCTGGGCCGAAATGCCCCAGAACGAACGCAGTGCCCTGCTGCATCGCCTGGCGGACGCCGTCGAAAAACACAAACCGATGATTGCCCAGCTCGAAGCACTGGATGCCGGTAAGATTGAAGCCCAGGCCCAGGGGGACGTGCAGAACTTCGTCGATACGATGCGGTACTTCGCCGACCTGGCCCAGCACGTGCAGCGACGATCGGTTCTGGCCGTGCCTCAGCACGAAGCCTGGACCGTGCGTCAGCCTTACGGTGCCTGCGGATTTATCTTCCCGTGGAACTTCCCCTTCCTGCTGATCGGCTGGGGGATTGCTCCGGCACTGGCAGCGGGGAACACGGTCGTCATCAAGCCGGCGGAAGATACGCCGATGTCGGCCATCTACCTGGCTCGCCTGGCGAAAGAAGCCGGTATTCCGGATGGCGTGATCAACGTTGTGCCCGGTTACGGGGCGGTCGCCGGAGCTGCGCTGTCAGGGAATCCCAAACTGAAGCGGATGTCGTTTACCGGATCGCCGGAAGTTGGTCGCCTGGTGGCGGAGTCCTGTGGTGCGAATCTGGTGCCCGTCAAACTGGAGCTGGGCGGCAAAGGGGCTGCGGTGGTCTTCAGTGACGTCGATGTTCCCGATACGGCTCAGAAGCTGGTGAATGCGATCACCTTCCACACCGGTCAGGTCTGCTGTGATGCGACCCGCTGGTTGATTGACGAAAACATTTACGATCACTTTGTGAGTGAATGTGTTGATCGTCTGAAGAAGGTGCAGGTCGGTTATCAGCTGAATGAAGACAGCCAGATGGGACCGGTGGTTAATGCGAAGCAGCATCAGCGGGTGCTGTCTTACCTGGAAAAGGGGCAGGCCGAAGGGGCCGAATGCGTGCTCGAAGGGGGCGCTGCTGAGGTGCCCGGTTACGAAGGTTACTATGTGAAGCCCGCGCTGATGGCCGGTTCGCTGGATAACGTGGCGGCCCGCGAAGAGATCTTCGGGCCTGTGGCTTACCTCGCACCGTTTAAGACCGAAGAGCAGGCGATTCAGATGACGAACTCGACCGACTACGGTCTGGCGAACAGCGTCTGGACTTCTGACCTGAGCCGGGCGTCACGCGTGGCGGAAGCGATGTGTGCCGGCAACAGCTGGATCAACGCTCATAATGTGTTCGCACATGGCGTGCCTTACGCCGGGATCAACAAGAGCGGTATGGGGGGCGGCGTGCTCTCCGTGGAAACGCTGTTTGATTACTGGCGGAGCCTGTCGGTGGTTCGTCCGCTGTAAGACGATGTATAATTGAACTGAAACGCCCAGCAGGTCGATTCTTCGGATCAGATCTGCGGGGCGTTTTTTATTGCGCAGCTTGACTTTTTTTCGCCTGAAAAAGCGGATTTAACTGCAGGCCGGCTAATTAGTTGGCGTTCACGCGAACATTGCTTGACAGGCCTTATCCGGCGCCTCTAAGATCAGTATTAGCGATGCACTCGCTGGGACCCACCTGTTCTCCCGGACCATGATGGCATGGTTCGGCTTCTGAGAGACGCACCAGCATCGCTGTAAGATGATCATCTACGGGGCATGAAGTATGCGTTCCCTTTTGCTGCGAAGCGGGCTGCTCGTACTGGCGGTCGGCGTTACCTGTCTGACACTGTTTGCCGAGGCAGATCCGAAGTCGAAACCGACGACGAAGGCTGAAACCGGAGTGGCCGATGCGGGTATCGATTTCAATCGCGATATCCGTCCGATTCTATCCAACAACTGTTTCTTCTGTCACGGTCCCGATGAAAAGCATCGCGAGGCCGATCTGCGACTGGACACCAAAGCGGGGGCGTTTGCCTCTGCGATTGTCCCGGGCAAGCCGGAAGAGAGTGCCCTGATCGAGCGGATTATCTCGACAGACGATGATATCAAAATGCCGCCTGCGGACTCGGGTAAGTCACTCAAGCCGGAAGAGATCGAGTTGATCAAACGCTGGGTGCAGTCGGGAGCCGCCTGGCAGGAGCACTGGGCCTACGTCAAACCGGAACGGGCAAAGCTGCCGAAAGTCAAGCAGGCCGACTGGCCGCGGAATGCGATCGATTACTTCGTCCTGTCGCGGCTGGAAAAAGAAGGACTCAAACCCTCACCGGAAGCAGACCGCCGAACGCTGGTGCGTCGGCTCTACCTGGATCTGCTGGGCCTGCCACCGACGGCTGAGGAAGTCGACGCGTTTGTGAATTCCAAGGATCCCCAGGCTTACGAGAAACTGATTGATCGTCTGCTGGAGACGCCCGAGTATGCAGAGCGAATGACGCTGAAGTGGCTCGACCTGGCCCGCTATGCTGACACGAACGGTTACTCGATTGACGGGGGCCGCCACATGTGGCTCTGGCGGGACTGGGTGATTGATGCGTTTCACAAGAATAAACCGTACAACGAATTCATTACCGAACAGATTGCCGGTGACCTGTTACCGAATGCGACACCCTGGCAGCAAGTGGCGACGGGCTTCAACCGTAATCACATGATTACGCACGAAGGGGGGACGATTCCCGAAGAGAACCTGGTCAACTACACAGTCGATCGGGTGAAGACGACGTCGGAAGTCTTCCTGGGACTCACGATGGGATGTGCCCAGTGTCATAATCATAAATACGACCCGATTACGATGAAGGACTTCTACCAGTTCTACGCCTATTTCAATCGCCTGGACGATCGCGGGCTGGACGGGAACAGCGGAATCAATGCCGGTCCCAAGCTGGCGGTGAAGACCCAGCTGTCCTTCGCTGCGGAAGAACTGAAGTCGCTGGATCAGGAACTGGCGCAGGTCGAACAGGCACTCGCGCATCCTGATGAAACACAGCTGGCTGCCTGGGTCGCTCAGACGAAACAGGAACTTGAACAGCGGGGGAAAGATCTGAAGCTGCACGAACTGAGTGTGATCAAGGTGTCTGATCCGAATACGCGGAGTGCCTTTGAGGTCAGTGACGAGGGACATGTGCTGGCGCTGGCTGCCAGTGGACGCTCTCCTTCGATTTCGCTGAAAGTTGGCGCGGACGTCGACCAACTGGATGGCTTGCGGATTGTATTTTACCCGAACGAGAAACTGCCCGAAGGGGGCATTGGTCACGGTAAGAAAGAGTCGTTTCCGGGAGGCTTCATTCTGACCAGCTTTGCTGCGTCGGGAACCGCGATTCCCTCCGATCAGCTCGACCTGTATGCGATGTTGAATGTCGCGAAGATCACCGCAAGCCGATCTCACCCCGATTACCCGGCGGCTGACTGTCTCGATCCGCGGGATCACAACGGTTGGTCACCCGCACCGGAAAACAAGCAGCAGCAACATCTGACAGTGACCTTCGACCAGCCTTACGATACGAAGGATTCGAAGTATATTACGGTGATGCTGGTCTGGGGCGGTGGTCAGTATGGCGGACGCCAGGCGTTGATGGCCGGAGATTATCAGATCTTTGGGATGACCGGCAGCGATGACGGAACCATCATTCCTGAAGCGATTCAGCAGATCCTGGCGATAGATGCCACGGATCGCGATGCGAAACAGACGGCGGCTCTGAAAGCTTACTACAGCGGGATCGCTCCCGAACTCGAGAATCTGCGCTATCAACGGGAGAATCTCAAGGAACGCCGCAAGATGCTGACCGATTCGTTTGAGACGATGGTCATGAACACGGCCAAAAAGCCACGGGAGACGTTTATTCTGAATCGGGGGCAGTACGATCAACCGACCGAAAAAGTGTCGATGGGTGTGCCCGGGTTCCTGCCGGGCGCCTCTCAGCAGGAATCGGAGGACCGCCTGGGGCTGGCCCAGTGGCTGACCTCGCGTGAGAATCCGCTGGTGACCCGCGTGGCGGTGAACCGGTTCTGGGAAATGCTGTTTGGTCAGGGAATTGTTTCAACGTCCGCTGACTTTGGTTCGCAGGGGGATCCCCCGACGCATCCCCGACTGTTGGACTGGCTGGCGGTGGAGTTTTATGAATCGGGCTGGGATGTCAAACACATCATGAAGCAGATTCTGATGTCGGCGACCTATCGTCAGTCCTCAGCGGGAACGCCGGAGCTCTGGAAAGAGGATCCACAGAACCGACTGCTGGCCCGAGGTGCCCGGTTCCGGCTGCAGGCCGAAGCGATTCGGGATGCGACCCTCAAGGTCTCCGGACTGCTGGTCGAACGTGTGGGCGGGGCGAGTGTGAACCCCTATCAGCCGGAAGGGCTGTGGCGGGAAGTGAGCCATTACGGCAGTTCGCCGGCGACCGCGCAGGTCTTTGTGCAGGATCACGGCGAGAAACTGTATCGCCGGAGTATGTATACCTACTGGAAGCGGACGGTTCCGCCGCCGAATATGCAGACCTTTGATGCACCCAACCGCGAAGTCTGCCTGGTGAGTCGGGCCCGTACAAATACTCCGCTGCAGTCCCTGGTGCTGCTGAATGATGTGCAGTTCGTGGAAGCGTCTCGCAAGTTCGCGGAGCGCATCATGCTGGAAGGGGGGACTTCGCCCGAGGAGCGAATCACGTTTGCGTTCCGCGAAGCTTTGGGACGACCGCCGGCGGAGTGGGAATTAGAGACCACGCGGGCAGCTTATCAACGTGAGTTGAAAAACTACCAGGCGGCACCTGAAGCGGCGCGATCGCTGTTGTCGCAGGGAGAATCGACGAGCGATGCGAGTCTGAACCCGCCGGAAGTCGCGGCGTGGACGACCGTGGGGAGTATGCTGTTCAACACTTATGAATTTATGACGCGAGGGTAAGCATGGACCCGGTATTTGAATACGAACGTAATCTGACAAGACGGACGCTGCTGGGACGCTCGGCCCGCGGTATTGGCGGGGCGGCTTTAGCGAGCCTGCTCTATCCGGAACTGTTCAACCAGAGTGCCTCTGCAGAAGCGATTCCGGCTGCAGTCCAACAGGTCGCGCCCCGGGCGAAGCGGATCATCTACCTGTTTCAGTCGGGCGGTCCTTCGCATGTGGACCTGTTCGATTACAAGCCTGTACTGCGGAAGCTGCACGGTTCGGATCTACCCGATTCCGTGAAGGGAACGCAACGCGTGACCGGCATGACGGCCCGACAGAAGTCGTTTCCCGTCGTCGCGCCGTTCTGGGAGATGAAACAGTGTGGAGAACATCAGACGTGGATCAGCGAACAGCTGCCGCACACGCAGACGATTGCCGATGATATTACGATCGTCAAATCGGTAAATACCGAGGCCATCAATCACGATCCGGCGATCACCTATATCAATACGGGTTCACAGCAGATCGGCCATGCGAGCATGGGCGCCTGGTTGAGTTACGGGCTGGGAAGTGAAAACGAAAATCTGCCCGCCTACATGGTCATGCTGTCCCAGGGGACGGGGAAGAATCCGGGGCAGCCGTTGTTTGACCGGCTGTGGGGTTCGGGATATCTGCCACCCAGTCACCAGGGAGTGAAGCTGCGGCCCGGATCGAGTCCGGTGCTGTACCTCTCCAATCCGGCGGGTATCGACCGAAAACAGCGGCGGAAACTGCTGGATGACCTGGCGACGCTCAACCGGGGACAGGCAGAAGAGATCGGCGATCCCGAAATTCAGGCGCGGATCAATTCGTACGAAATGGCGTATCGGATGCAGACTTCGGTCCCCGATCTGATGGACCTCTCGAGTGAGACGCAGAAAACGTTTGAAATGTACGGACCCGAATCGCGGAAGCCGGGAAGTTTTGCAGCCAACTGTCTGCTGGCCCGCCGGATGACCGAGCGGGGCGTACGGTTTGTGCAACTGTTCCATCGGGGCTGGGATCAGCACGTGTCGCTGAAAAGCCAGCTGCCGAATCAGTGCCTGGACGTGGATCAGCCCTCCGCGGCGTTGATCAAGGATCTCAAACAGCGGGGACTGCTGGATGAGACGCTGGTGATCTGGGGAGGCGAATTCGGCCGGACCGTTTACAGCCAGGGTGCCATCGGCAGCCCGAGTGCCGGCCGGGACCATCATGGACGCTGTTTCTCGATCTGGATGGCGGGCGGCGGGATTAAGCGTGGCTTCGAATACGGGAAGACCGATGACTTCTGTTACAACGTCGTCGAGAACCCGGTGCATATTCGGGACATGAATGCGACGATTCTACACTGCATGGGGATCGACCATCGCCGGCTGACGTTTAAGTATCGCGGCCTGGATGCGCGGCTGACCGGTGTGGAAGAGGCGCATGTGAAACATGACCTGTTGAGTTGAACCTCGAAATACGCGAATGGTTTTCTACCACGAAAGGCACGAAATTCACGAAAAGAGGACTGGTGAATTGTGCGTGTTCGCTGGACCCAGCTGACGGGAGAGAGTGAATTGTGCTTCGCCAGGCGGGCGGCCACATGGGGCCACCCCTACTTCTGCGCAAATCCTGCGGGAAATGAATCATCTTGCGGTAACACCGGGTTCTGGTTTACATTACGCGCGGAGGGGGTAACTGCTGCCGGTTGCCTGCTGGAAATGTTTCTGCTGTAACATGTTGTCCTGAATAGGATTAGGTGGAAATGTGCCGGGGGCTGCGGTCGAACAAGGATTGTGATGTGATGCTGAATCTGTCTTTCCGCCTGCTGTCGGGTGGGCTAATGCTGATGTGTTGTCTTTCAGCGTGCATTCCCGTTCCGATGCCCAAGCCTGAGCTCTATCGGCCGTTGACGGACTTTACGCCTCAGGATGGCGTTTACGATTTTGAGTCGCAGCAGGCCCGCTTCAATGTGGCGATTGATGATAACCCCCGCGACGCGGATGCCCGCTTTGCGCGTGCGCTGCTCTACATGGGGGTCGGCCGATATGCGTCTGCAGAAGAAGACCTGACGATTGCGATTCAGGTGGCAGAAAAACAGTCCGATTACGATCCAGAGCGTCTGGCGACCATTTATGTGCACCGGGGGCTGATCCGCTGGAGCGATGAAAAGGTCGAACTGGCCATCGACGATTACTCGCGGGCAATCGAACTCGCGCCGAAGAACTGGGAAGGCTATTTCCACCGCTGGCTGGCGTATCACTTTGAAGGTGAGGAAGAGAAAGCCGAGCAGGATCGCCAGCGTGGTATGAAGCTGGAGCCGGATGTGTTCGACAGGGAATACGTGCTGCGGTATGACGGCATTGTGTTGTAGACCGCGAAGGGCTCGAAATTTAAGCTACCACGAAAGACACGAAAAGGGGTGAGTGCTGTTGTGTGTTTTCTGGGACCACTTGGCGGTTATGCGTGATTTGAGATTCGCCGGGCGGGCGGGCACATAGGGCCGCCCCTACGTTGAAGATTGAGTACTTAAGGGTTGCCCCGGATGTAATCCGGGGTTGTCGCAGACAACGGGAAACTGTCAGTGGAAAACTGTGTGGGTTCTTTCGAATACCCTTCTGTTGTTTCTGTAATCGTCTCAACGGTTTCGAAGAAGCTACCACGAAAGGCACGAAAGGCACGAAAGACACGAAAGACACGAAAGACACGAAAAAGGGTGAGTGCTGTTGTGTGTTTTTTCAGGGACCACGTGTCGGTTATGCGTGATTTGAGATTCGCCAGGCGGGCGGCCCCACGTAGGGCCGCCCCTACGTTGAAGATTGAGTACTTAAGGGTTGCCCCGGATGTAATCCGGGGTTGTCGCAGACAACAGGAAACTGTCAGGGGAACCTGTGCAGGTTCTTTTGAATACCCTTCTGTTGTTTCTGTAATCGTCTCAACGGTTTCGAAGAAGCTACCACGAAAGGCACGAAAGACACGAAAGTGTTGGGGTGGGCAGGGGCTTTCTGGATGGGGAGAATGAGCTGTCAGTTTCCTGCTCGCTGCGCTCGGCCCGAATTGCATTCGGGCTTACCCGGTTTCAGGATTTTTGTCTTGATCGCTTTGGATGGATCAGTATTGCTTCCATTTTCCGCGGTAGATCACAAAACGGGTGATGCCCTGGTTGGTGACTACCAGCAGGCGCTTGCCGTTTTTCATGTCATAGTAGTCCTGGTAGTTGTCGTCGTAGAGGATCAGGGCTTTGAGGGGTGCTGTGGGGGTGAGCGAGAGATCGACTTTTTTACCGGTTTCAATGTCCGCCTCGGGGATCTTGACGTTCAGCGGGGGGACCTGCTTCGCCATGGTGGTTGATCTCTTGAGCGCATCCCCCTTTTTCACGAAGGCACAATACTTACCGGCGTTGATGAACTTTTTCATTTCCTCGCGCCAGTTTTCATTGTACTTGAGGCCAATCTTCAATCGCTGCCAGTCGTAGTCTTCATTGTAAAAGAAGATGCTCAGGCCATTGGTCTCGTAGAAGTTGTCCAGATTCGGTGTCCCCTGATTTTTCTGCGGAAGCTTTGCGTTCTTTTTGGGTCTGAGTCTGATCGGCTGGCTTTTGCGAATGTGTAAATAAGCTTCACGGATATTTGCCGCCAGTTGCTCATTCTGTTTATCCAGCTTGAGCTGCGAATAGCCGGCATAGCCACAGAAGGCGAGTTCGCAGATGTAGTTGTAGTAATAGACTGGCTCAGCTTCCTGTTCCTGTCGTTGCAGATTTTCGTAAAGGACTTTGGAGGGAAAGAAGGAGTCGCCTGGCAGAAAGTTGTCATTGGTGGCGTGCGCTGGCGAAAGTAGCGCGAGTAGACTGAATAACACAGCCAGGCCTGCGAGAGGGAGACGTTGCATGAGCGAGTCCTTCTGAAACGGCGTGAAGTGGGAGATGGTTTCATTTTGGAATCTTTCGGGGAGAGATGCAAAACATTTCTGGTTGGAACTGAAGACCTCGAATGATATGAATCTGTTTTTACCATGAAAGACACGAAAAAAGGGGAACAGGAGCCGAGATGGTCACTGGTTCTGAATGATCATCTTTGCTGGATGGTGCCGGCTTGTATGATTTCTGTTTGTTGCTGTTGCTGTCTTCTGACTTGCCAACAGTGCTGCACCGATGCGTGGAGGTGGGGATTAAGAGGAACCATTGGCGAGGTTTCTCTTACTGTTTCCTGCTCGCTGTGCTTGGGCCGAATTTTAATCGGGTGCCGCATCATTCTTTGTTAAATGGCGTCTTGTGGCGGTAATTTACTCCGCATCTATCCTGGTTACCGGCGGCTAGCGTCTTGCCGCTCAGTTTATTTTTCTGCTGGATTGGGGGATACATGGGGGCGTTGGTCTTTTTCAAATGGAACTTGGTTATGAATGGATTGCTGTTCTGTTTCTATGTTGAATTCTGTGGAAGGGCGTGGGGGCGTCAAGACAGAATTTTGTCCCGATGTGACCGGTTTTTGTCACCCTTTGTCCCGAATTTTGTCCTTGTCTGGCCGGAATGTGTCCTGGAGTGCCCTGAACAAGGGAAGGGAACAAGACGAACCGGTTGGGAAGAGACAGGTGAATTCGTAGTGAAAAACGGGGTGAGTTCAGGTGCTGATCCGTCAGTGGTGCCGACTGTTCTGGTGGATGTGAACGTGCCTCGCGCGCGAGCCAGAGGGAACCAGCATACGCATCGGGAGGAGCGGTTCAAGTCCTGTTTATTCAGTATTTCATCAGTGAAAATCCCGCAGTCAGGGAGGGGGAAATGAGATGACTTTCGAGACGGGCTGTGTTAGTCTGAATTGAGACACAAACCTGTAGCGCTGCACTTCTCAGAGGAACAGAATGATCATGCATGTAAAAAATAACTGGTGGACTGGTTCGATCGTGGGTTTGCTGCTGGCGAGCAGCGGTCTGATGCTGAGAGCGGCTGAGAAAGCGCAGCCCACATTGAGTAAGGCCCAGCAGACGGCGGTGCAGGATGTGCAGCAGCGGTCGGAAGATCTGAAAGCGGTGAACCAGTCGATCTGGAATTATGCGGAGGTCGGCCTGCAGGAAACGAAGTCATCTCAACTGCTGATTGAAAAGCTGGAAGCGGAAGGCTTCAAGGTCAAAAGCGGAGTGGCGGATATGCCGACCGCGTTTGTCGCCAGTTATGGGAGCGGAAAGCCGATCATCGGGATCCTGGCAGAGTATGATGCGCTGCCGGGGCTGTCTCAGAAAACGGTTCCCTATCGTGAGAGTCAGTCTGAAGGGGGAGCCGGTCATGCCTGCGGACACAGTGGGCTGGGAACCGCGGCACTGGGGGCAGCTTTGGCCGTCAAGGAAGCCGTCGACAAACATGGTCTGAAGGGGACGGTGCGACTTTACGGAACGCCGGCCGAGGAGACCGGGCTGGGAAAAGTCTATATGTTGCTGGATGGTCAGTTCGAGGATCTGGATATCTGTCTGCACTGGCACCCCGGAAATAATACCAACGTGCATCTCGGAAGTTCCAAGGCGCTCGTTTCGGTCAAGTTTACGTTTACCGGTTTGCCTTCGCATGCATCGGTGAGTCCGGAGAGTGGCGTGAGTGCCCTGGATGCGGTGGAGCTGATGAATACGGGCGTGAATTATATGCGGGAGCATGTTAAAGAAGACGCCCGGATGCATTACGTGATCATTGATGGCGGTGGACAGCCCAACGTGGTGCCTGCGAAAGCGACCGTCTGGTATTACGTGCGTGCGAACGCGCATGAAGACCTGGAACGGTATTATCGCTGGGTCGTTGATATCGCCAAAGGGGCGGCACTGATGACGCGCACCAAGCTTTCCATCCAGGTGGATACAGACAATCATGAGCTGATTCCCAATACGCCGTTGTCGGAGTTGATTCATGAGAAGCTGACGGTGATTGGACCTCCCGAGTTTTCGGAAGAGGAGAAAGCGTTTGCCCGCCGGATTCAACAGCCGTTGATTGAAGAGTTCGGGCAGACATTCCCCGTAGCGATCGACAACAGGGTGCATACGCTGCTGGAATCGAAAACATCTTCCAAGGGCTCAACGGATGTGGGGGACATCAGCTGGCACATTCCCACGGGCGGTCTGCGGACGACTTGTTTTGCAGCGGGAAATCCGGGACACAGCTGGCAGAACGTGGCCTGTATCGGTTCCTCCATCGGCGAGAAGGGGATTCTGTATGCAGCGGAAGCTCTGGCGGCGACAACGGTGGCGCTGTTGGAGAATCCGGTACTGGTTAAAGAAGCCAAAGCGGACTTTGATCAACGAATGAGGGATCGGAAATACATTACGTTGATTCCCAAGGGGCAGAAACCGCCGGTGAAAATCAGATAATTGGCAACCAGTGAGAGTGGGAACAGGTGTTTTTCGTAAGGACCCGCCTACGATCAATTCAGAAGTAGAGCATCAGACAACCTGGAGCAGGAGGACCGAGAGATGAATTTGATTGATGGCGTTCAGGCTTTGAAATCGCCCTGGATGATAGCAGTCTGGCCCGGGATGGGTAACGTCGGGTTGACCGCGGGATACTACCTGATGGCTAAACTCGGAATGGAGCTGCTTTCCGAGTATTCCCCGCCTGAGCTGTTTGACATCGATTATGTCGAAGTTGAACGGGGAGTGATTCACACAGGAGCACGACCGCGGAGTCGCTTTTTTCTCTGGAAAGATCCCGAGGAACAGCATGACCTGGTGGTGCTGATCGGAGAGGCCCAACCTCAGTTCGGCAAATATTCTTACTGTAAGAAGATGATTTCTTACGCACAGGACCTGGGGATCGAGCGGGTCTTCACGTTCGCGGCGATGGCCACCGGGATGCATCCGGAACATGAGTCGCGTGTGTTTGCAGCCGTGACGGATCAGGAAGATCTAAAGGAGATGCGGGTGAATAATCTGGAGATTCTGCAGGAAGGAAATATCAGCGGACTGAACGGGATTCTGCTGGGGGCCGCGGCGGACAAGGGATTGAACGGAACGTGTCTGCTGGGAGAGATGCCGCATATATTTTCGCAGTTACCGTTCCCGAAAGCGTCGCTGGCTGTATTGAAAGCGTTTCGGTTGATTTCAGGAATTGAGATTGAAACCAGTGAACTGGTCGAGCAGGCCGAGACAATGGAGAAGAAGCTGGGTGAATTGCTCTCTCAAGTCGAAAAGTCGATAGGGGAGAAGGCGGAACAGCCGGAATCGTTCGAGGAGTCGTTGCAGCCTGAAATGCCTGAGCAGCCGAGACTGACTCCGGGAGAGGAACAGCGGATCGAGCAACTGTTTGAAGAAGCGAAGCAGAACCGTTCGAAAGCGTATGTGCTCAAACAGGAACTGGATCGTCTGGAGGTCTTTGCAGACTATGAAGACCGTTTTCTGGATCTATTTAAAAATCGTGGCTGAGCCTGTTCAGGCAGGGAAGCACGTCAAAGGGAGTCCATTTTCTGATGGAACATTTTTACCTGGAATCGCTGGGACCACTTACGACGGCAGAGAAAGCGGTGGAATTCGTCGAGCGGAAAGGGATCGGTCATCCGGATACGATCTGTGATGGCATTGCGGAAGCGATATCGATCTCGCTGTCGCAGAGTTATCTGCAGTGGGCGGGACGGATACTGCATCACAACATCGACAAAGGCTTGCTGGTAGCGGGACACACAGAGCCCGAACTGGGAGGTGGAGTCGTCCATACGCCGATGCGTCTGGTGATTGGAGATCGCGCGACCTCTGAGTGGGAAGGCCATCGGATTTCCGTGGAAGAGATTGCGCTGGAAAGTGCCCGGGAGTGGATCAAAGCGCACCTGCCTCTGGTTAATACCGAGACACATGTGGTGTTTCAGAATGAGCTGCGCGCCGGTTCTGCAGAGCTGACAGACATCTTTTCGCGGGCGCGGCTGTTATCGAATGACACTTCGGCGGCGGTCGGATTTGCGCCACTCACCGAGACCGAGCAACTGGTACTGGAATCGGAGCGGTTCATCAATACCGAGGAATTCAAGCTGAAGTATCCGGAGACGGGACAGGATGTGAAGGTGATGGGGGTACGCAGAGACAAACATCTGCAACTGACCCTGGCGGTAGCGATCGTCGACCGATATATCGAAGAAGTGCAGTATTACTTCGATCGGAAAAAGGAACTGGCGGACGAGTTGACGGCATTTCTGGAACCGCAACTCAAAACACTGGACGGCGTGGATCTGGCGATCAACACCCTGGATAATCCGGAGCGGGGGATGGGCGGCATGTATCTGACCGTGCTGGGAACCTCAGCTGAAGGAGCTGATGGCGGCCAGGTGGGGCGTGGCAACCGGGTGAACGGTTTGATCACGCTGAATCGTCCGATGAGTACAGAAGCGGCGGCGGGTAAGAATCCCTTGAGCCATGTGGGGAAGATTTATAATGTGCTCTGTCATCAACTGGCGCACCAGATTCATGAGGAACTGGAGCCGGTGAAGGAAGTGATTGTGCGGATGTGCAGCCAGATTGGTCACGAGATCAGTGAGCCGTGGATGGTGAGCACGGAGGTTGTGCTGAGCGAGGGAGTCGAACTCAAGGAGGTAGAAGAGTCGATTCAGAAGATTATTGATCGGCAACTGAGAAACATGGAAGATTTTGTCAGACGACTGGCCAGCGGAGAATTCCCGGTTTACTGATGACGCTTCAACGGTCCCAGCCGAATTCACCGATGAGGGGGACAAAGGCGAAGCCGCCTAGGTTTTCTTCGTCGAGGTGTCCCTGGCGGAGCGTAAAGCGGCACATGGTCTGCCCGGTGTATTCGCCTCCAATGGGAATGATAATGCGACCACCTTCATGTAGTTGATCGACGTAGGGTTGAGGAAGTTCTTTGGCACCTGCGGTCACGATAATGGCATCGAAGGGGGCGGCATCCGGGACGCCGAGAGTGCCATCGTCGGTGTAGACGTGGACATTGTCGTAACCGAGACGGTCCAGTTTTTCGCGGGCCTGTTCCGCCAGTTCGGGGATGCGTTCAATGGTGTGGACATCGCGAGCGAGGAGCGAAAGGACCGCGGCACCGTAACCGGATCCGCAGCCGATTTCGAGGACTTTTTCACTGCCGGTCAATTGAGCGGCCTGACACATGAACGCGACGGTATAGGGTTGCGAGATGGTCTGCTGACAGTCGATAGGGAGGGCACAGTCATTGTAGGCATAGCGTTTGTTGTCGGGCGTGACGAACTCTTCCCGGGGAACGCTGCGCATGGCGTGGAGCACGCGGGCATCGGTAATTCCCCGTTCCCGCAGATGCTCCCGCAGCATGCGCTCGCGTGCATGCTCATAGATATCGGTCTCGGAATGCTGATCGGAGTTGGTCATGTTCGACGGTTAATGCTCCGTTTGAGGAGTGGTGATGCCTGGTCAGAGTTGGGCCAGGCTGGCCGGACTCTCTTTATGGATGAGCTTTCTGATCTCGGTGAATTCTTCACAAAGCAGTTCGAGGATGTCGTCGAGTGTCAGCACGCCAATCAGTTTTCCCTCCTGATCGACGACCGGCAGCCGCCTGAAGCCGCCGGATCGCATTTTCGTGAGGGCGGCTTCGATGGACGTCTCCTCAGAGATGTTACAGGGAAAACGGGTCATGATGTCCCAGACGGTCGTTTCGATGGCGTCGCGCCCCTTGCCGACTACGCGGAGCGCCAGATCCCGATCGGTGAGCATACCGATCGGGTGAGATTCTTCATCGAGGACGATGAGCGTGCCCACGTTGCGGGAGTTCATTCGCTCAGCGGCGACTTGAACGGATTCGTTTTGATCAACCAAATCGACTTCTCTTGTGCAAATTCGACCTGCAGTCATGACTTTCTCCTTTGCAAAAATGTGATGTCGTGTTTCTGATTGAAAACAATAACGATGAAGAAACGGTGGCCTTATAACGGCAAACCGCTTCTATAGTCCAGCATAACGAATCTTATCGATGTGTAAACAGGTTTTGGATAGTCTGAAAACCGATCGTTGTGATGGGGGAAATCCCCAGGCGTTTTGCAGTATACCATATGACCAGATGAGGAGCGGTCTCCCTGATCTCTTGAATGGCTTCGACTTTGCTGTCTGTTTGAGCGCAGACCTGCAGATGATCTCGTCGCTGGATGAGATGGACGTAGCCTTTCTGGACGAGGGGGTGATCGTCAACAATCATGAAGCGGGGCAGAAATGACTATGGGAATCGTCCCTGGAGTGTTCTTCCATCACTGGCCCACGTGAAGTCAGGTTTTGATCGAGGATTCGGATAGCAGAACCATTCTTTACAGCGGGAGTGATGGAGAACATCATCCAGTTATGAGTTTTATTACTTTAAAGTCCAACTACCATTACCAGCGTAAATATGCGGCGACTGGTTTGTCTTCGGGCATATCAGATTCCGCAACTACGTAAGGGGTACCACCATGTTTGTAGGTGTTGCGGATCGCCCTGTTGAGTAGCGCAATGTCGCCATTCACGGGTTGATCATGGGTTTTGACCAGTTCGCCGTCGCCGGGGGGCTGCCCCCAGAGTTCAGAGCCGAGCGGTGCGAAGAGGGCTTCGATTCGACCTTCATCTGCCGCCTGGAGAATCGCTTCCAACTGGTGAGTAATCCGGGACGTTCCCAAATGTTTCTGATACTGTTCACGGGCTTTACGCAGCGGTTCGCCGGTGATCTGCTCGATGACGGGTAGCGCCGCCTCGTACAACTCCTGTTCGTTCAGATGATCGGGCGAGGTAGAGATCCCCTGTTCGAGAAGATTTTTCGCATGATAATGTTTGCGGAACATGCTCTGTTGTTTTTCGGAGGCAATCAGAATCATGGGAGGCCCATCGTTGTCCAGATACTTCTCCAGCTGCTTTGCCAGAATCTGGAAATAATCGGTCAAGAGGGTCTCATTGAGTTCTTTTGTCAAACCATGACCGTGCAGCATGGAGGCGTTATCGCTCCCCGGGCCGACATGGGAAGTCGTATGATGCTGCAGGGATTCCTCGAACTGGGTTTTCGAGGAGATGGCTTCAATATTTGCGGGGATATTTTCCGAAAGCTCCAGCTGTTTGAGTTCTCCATTCTGGTGGCGGATCAACCGGACTGATTTGGGACAGACCGCGAGGAGGTCAAAATGATCATTTTCGTAGACCTTGTAGAAGAGAGGGTTCACGTGGAAGCTGTCTTCAACGGTCAGACTCTGCGGGCACTGGTAAAACAGGTCGTATTGCTGAAACATGCCGGGAGCCAGCAGGATACAGATCCCCTGGGCGGGGCCGCGTCCCCAGAAATTACCGTCATTCTGAATTTTCCGAGCGGGTTCGAGCAGCGTTTTGATTTCCCCCGTACCCATCCCCCGATCCTGTAAGGCTGTCTCTGCCTGATCGAGCATGTTTCGTAGATGAATGGGATCTTCACGGTAGTCGGTTAAGGCCTGATGTCGAGGTAAATAGATTGAAATACAGGGGCCTTGTTCCCATTCCGTCAGCGACTTCAATTCGTCATGCGCGAGAGTCTTCATAGATCGCTCCTTGAGTATTAAAAAACAACGTAGATGCAGGTAGACATTAATCCGATGCTTCTGATCGCAAACTCAAGTTGACCCGCACTGTCTGTTCAGCAACAGCGACAGGCAATGCTGTAACTTCCATTGTACAAAAGTAAATGAGTGATGCGAATAAAATCAGAATGCAGGTACCGGTTCTTAAAAATCAGGCTCTCTATCAGTGGACTGGTGACAGAGCCCGATATGTTCAAACGCAAGATACATGCCAATTGGGATGGTTCCTGTCTGGGGATCGAAGGTCAAATCAGCAAATCGTACCATTTTACCAAAGGTATTTTTTGATTGGGAATGGGACAAAGTATGTCTTTACTGATAGGGAGATTCCCGATACCTCGGCGGATCTGTTTTTCATTTCTCTTCCACGGATGGCACTATAGACGCTACCGATGCTGTGGGATAAAATCCGATACAGAGATCCAGACTGACTTCCTTGTGAGTTCAAAGAAAGCAGAGGCTGCGATGGAGGCAAATCCGCTTCTGGAAATTCTGATGAAACTGCGGTTCACGGCAGGCCTGTCAGAAGAAGATCAACACAAACTGGCTGCGATAGCACGACAACGGGAATTCAGAGCTGGGGAGACTCTGTTCACAGAGGGCAGCGATCACAAAGATCTGTATGTCATCTGCAGCGGTCGAGTCGAAATTTGTATGACGATTCCCGCCCGTGGCTGCCTGCCAGTGCTAACCCTGGAAGCGGGTGACCTTGTTGGCTGGTCGACAATACTGCAGCAGGGAGAAATGACGGCCACTGTCGCCGCGATCGACGAAACCGAAGTCATTGCCATCAATGCCGAAGCGTTACGGGCGTTGTGTGATGCAGATCATGATATCGGATATCAGATCATGCAGCGGATCGCACGGGCCCTGTCACAACGATTGGTCGCCTGTCGACTGCAGGTGCTGGATATGTACGGCGAACACCCCGGTCAGACTTTTCAGAGCGAGAAGGGGGCCGTGGAATGACGGAAGCCCCGCAGGCCAACGACCGGCGATCCTGTTTTCTCGCACTCGATCAGTTTGCCAGACTGTTTGATGCGCTGCACTCACGGGGGTATGAAATCATTGGCCCCACGATTGATCAGGAAGCCATTGTTTACGATCGCCTCCATTCAATTGACGATCTGCCCCGCGGCTGGACCGACATCCAGGAGCCGGGAAAGTATCGACTTGAAGAACGCGATGATCAGGCGCTGTTTGGATATAATGTCGGACCGCAGTCCTGGAAAAAGAATCTGTTTCCCCCGTTCAGCACGCTTTCCATAGCGACAAAGTCGGAGCAGGTCTGGACTTTCAGCGAACCGGAAGAACCGACTCCCCAATACGCGTTTCTGGGCGTGCGCGCTTGTGAACTGGCTGCCATCGGAGTTCAGGACAAGGTCTTTGTGGGAGGCCCCTATGTCGATCCCCAGTATCAGCGTCGACGTGCAGTTGCATTAGTGATCGCGGTGAACTGCACGCAGGCCGCTTCGACCTGTTTCTGTACTTCAATGAACACGGGCCCCCGTTGTCAGCAGGGCTTCGATCTGGCGTTGACCGAGTTATCGGACGGATTCCTGGTAGAAGTCGGATCCGAGCGGGGCGAGGAGATTCTGCAGGAACTGGAGACGGTCGAAGTCTCCGCTGATCAGGAGTCACAGGCCACAGCTGCCCGGCAACAGGCCGTCGATCAGATCGAACGCGAATTCGATACGACTGATATTAAGGACCTGCTGCTCTCGAATCTGGAGCATCCCCAGTGGGACGACGTGGCGGAACGCTGTCTTTCGTGTACAAACTGTACGATGGTCTGTCCCACCTGTTTCTGCAGTTCGGTAGAAGAGGTCAGCGATCTGGCCGGCGAACAGGTCGAACGCCAGCGGGTGTGGGATTCCTGTTTCAACGTTGAATTCAGTTATATGAACGGGGGCCTGGTACGGAATGGGGTTCGCAGCCGTTATCGACAATGGTTGACACATAAACTGGCAAGCTGGATTGATCAGTTCGGAACTTCCGGCTGTGTCGGCTGTGGCCGCTGCATTACCTGGTGTCCGGTGGGCATTGATTTAACCGCTGAAGTGACTGCAATCCGGGAGTCTTCAACATGAATGAATCTGCTTCCGCTGCTGCCAGCCACTTTACTCTCCAGGCGAATGCTTGGGTGCCACAGACCGCGGTGATTCGCGAGATCAGACCCGAGGTGAGTGGTGTGACCACTTACCAGCTGGCACTCATCGATTCTGTCGCTGCCGAGACGTATCGATTCGCCCCGGGGCAGTTCAATATGCTGTATGTTCCCGGAGCGGGAGAATCTGCGATTTCCATGAGCGGCGATCCAGATGCTACAGAGACACTGGCGCATACGATCCGCAAAGCGGGAAACGTGACCGGGCGGATTGCAGCTATGCAGGTCGGCGACACTCTGGGGCTGCGGGGCCCCTTTGGAACCAGCTGGCCCTTGGAACACTGCAGGGGGAAAGATGTGATTCTGGTGGCGGGGGGCATTGGATTGCCACCGCTCAGACCGGTGATTTATCGGATGTTATCTGACCGGGAAAATTATGGGCAATTGACTTTGCTCTACGGCGCCCGCACACCGGAGATGCGACTGTACACAAACGAGTATCAGCGCTGGCAGGCACAGGGATTCGATGTCCGCCAGACCGTGGATCGGTCAGCACCGGGCTGGCAGGGAAATGTCGGCGTAGTTCCCCAGTTACTCGAACGCCTGCGGACTTTCGATCCAGCCAATACGATCATGATGATTTGTGGACCGGACATCATGATGCGTTTCACGGCGCGGGCTGCGTTGCAGCGGGGCATGACGACGGAACAGATCTGGGTCTCGACCGAGCGGAACATGCAGTGCGCAGTGGGCCTCTGTGGTCACTGTCAACTGGGACCGGAATTCATCTGTAAGGATGGGCCGGTCTTTCGCTACGATCAGATCTCTCCCTGGTTGAAAGTGGAGGGCCTTTAAATATGTGCAAGCCACGCCTGGCTGTATTCAAGTTCGCCTCCTGCGATGGTTGTCAGCTGTCGTTGCTGGATGCCGAAGATCACCTGCTGGCAGTCGCGGATGCGGTAGAGATCGTCTATTTCCCCGAAGCAACCAGCCACATGGAAGAGGGACCGTATGACATCGCCCTGGTGGAAGGCTCCATCACCACCCCACACGATGCAGAACGGATTCAGCAGATACGCAAAGATGCCCGCTACCTGATGACGATCGGTGCCTGTGCGACCGCGGGGGGCATACAGGCTCTGCGGAACTGGGCCGATAAAGATGAATTCATGCAGGCCGTGTATGCGACGCCAGACTATATACAGGTACTGGAGACGTCGACGCCGATCGCCGAGCATGTACAGGTCGATTTTGAACTGCGGGGCTGCCCGATTAACCAGTATCAACTGATCGAAGTCATTCGCTCACTGCTCGCAGGTCAGACGCCCCGTACTCCCCGGCACAGTGTCTGCCTGGATTGCAAACGGCGGGGGACGGTCTGTGTCACAGTTGCGCAGGGAACGGCCTGTCTGGGGCCGGTCACCCAGTCGGGGTGTCATGCACTCTGTCCCAGTTACAACCGGGGCTGTTATGGCTGTTTCGGACCCGCGCTGCAGGCCAATCTGGTGAGTCTCTCCGCGCAGATGGAGCGGGAAGGTGCCTCGAAAGCGGAAATTGCCCATAAGCTGAAAAACTTCAACGCCTACGCACCCGCGTTTCGAACAGAGAGTACGCGTCTGGTACAACTGGAGGGGGATCAGCGCGGATGACCGAGCGAAAGATCAAAGTCGAAACGCTGACCCGCGTAGAAGGAGAAGGGGGGCTCTATGTCCGTCTGCAGGGGGAGCAGGTACAAGAAGTTCGTCTGGAAATCTATGAACCGCCGCGGCTGTTCGAAGCGATTCTGCGGGGACGGCCACTCGAAGATGCCCCGGATATCACGGCCCGGATCTGTGGCATCTGTCCCGTGGCGTACCAGATGAGCAGCGTCCATGCGATGGAAATGGCGTTGGGCGTCGAGATCACTCCCGAGATACGTCGACTGCGCAGATTGCTGTACTGCGGGGAGTGGATCGAAAGTCACGGCCTGCATATGCATCTGTTACACGCCCCTGATTTTCTGGGATTTGAAAGCGGGCTGGCGATGGCCAAGCAGTTCCCGGACGAGGTCAACCGGGGCTTAAGACTGAAGAAGCACGGGAATCAGTTGGTCGACCTGCTGGGGGGGCGGGCCATTCACCCCGTGAATGTCTGTGTCGGGGGTTTCTATCGTATCCCGAGCCGCAACGAGTTTCAGAAACTGGTTCCCGATTTTGAATGGGGGTTGAACGCGGCCATTGAGACCACGCGCTGGGTCGCGGGCTTCGAATATCCCGAACTGGAATCGGATTGTGAATTTGTCTCGCTCTCGCACCCCGACGAATATCCCATGAACGAAGGCGTCATGCAGACCAGTTCCGGAGATCAGATCGAAATCAGCGACTACCGCGAAGAGTTCCAGGAACAGCAGGTCCCACACTCGACGGCCCTGCACGCCATTCGCAAGACGACCGGCCGTCCCTATCTACTGGGCCCCCTGTCACGGGTGAATCTGAATCGCGATCGGCTTTCTCCATCGGCGCGACAGCTGGCTGATGAAATTGCGTTTGAGCCCGAGTGCAGGAATCCGCATCGGGCCATCATCGCCCGGGGGCTGGAACTGGTACACTCGTATGAAGAGGCGCTGCAGATCCTTCGCGACGAGCATTCCACAAAGCAGCCCCGCATGACTTATGAATACCAAGCAGGTGTGGGCATGTCGGCGACGGAAGCGCCCCGTGGAACACTCTTTCATCGCTATGAAATTGACGCTGAAGGTAAGATTGTCGAGGCGGACATTATTCCTCCGACTTCTCAAAATCAGGCACAGATCGAAGTCGATCTGAAAGCATGGGTGCGTCAGGTAATAGAGAAAGAAGAATCACAGGTAGCCCGTCTCTGTGAAAACCTGGTGCGGGCCTATGATCCGTGCATCAGTTGTTCCACGCATTTTCTGAATGTCACAATAGAACGGTCCTGAGTTATGACAGATTCCCGACAGATACAGATCACAGGGCTTGGTAGTCCGCATGGCGATGATCAGGCTGGCTGGGAAATTGTCCGCGCGCTGGAGAAAAGAGGCCTGTCTCAGGCGATAGTTCATTTCTCACGAACGCCGGATGACCTGCTCAACTGGCTCGATCCAGCGTATCCTCTCGTAATCTGTGATGCCTGTCGCGGCGCTGGCCCGGTGGGGAGCGTGCATCGTTGGCAGTGGCCAACCGCTGAACTGGATCAGGTGAACTGGTCGGGGACACATCAGATTGCACTGCCGGGGGTGTTATCGCTGGCGGAAGAACTGGGGCAGCTTCCTGCTCAAGTAAGCATCTGGGGCCTGGAAATCGCAGAGACGGTTCCGGGGGATGTCATCTCGTCAGAGGTGTCTGCCGGCGTGGAACGCGCAGTCGAGTCGATCTGTCGAGAATGGGATGCCATACGCTCTCTGGAGGTCGATCATGCATGAGCGGTCCCTGGTACAGACGCTGTTGAATCAGGTCCAGCAGATCGTTGCCGACGATGGCGGGGGCGTGGTGAAAGAGATTCAGGTGCAGGTCGGCGACCTGTCGGGGGTCGAACCTATCTTGTTTGAATCGGCTTTTACAGAACTGGCGACAGAATGCTTCTCTCAGGACTGTCGCCTCGTGCTGGATATCGTGCCGGTCAAAGCAGAATGTCGCCTATGTGGTCAGTGTTTTGAAGTGCAGGATTATGAGTTTCTCTGTCCCGCTTGTGGAACCGGCCCTGTTGAGGTGATTCAGGGAGACCAGGTGAAACTGATGAGTATTACTGTCGATTCTGAAAATTTAGTGTCAGGAGCGAAGTCATGAACACCCGCGTGATATCTGTCAGACGGGACATCCAGGCAGAACAGAAAGCAGACGCAGCCGCGGAACGGGAACGGCTCGGTCGGCGGGGGACGCTGGTAATCAACCTGCTTTCTTCGCCAGGTTCGGGCAAAACCTCTCTGCTGGAAGCGACGGCCCGGCATTGGGCTGGACGCCGCAGCATGGCCGTACTGGTTGGTGATCTGGAAACAGACCGGGATGCACAACGCCTGGCGCCTTTAGTTCCGGTGGCCCAGCTGACAACGGGAGGCGCCTGTCATCTGGAACTGCCTCTCGTGCAGCGGGGATTGCAGGCGCTGGGAGATCCGGCGGTCGACTTTCTGTTTATCGAGAACGTGGGCAACCTGGTCTGTCCGGCGTCTCACGATCTGGCAGAACATCTCCGCGTGGTCCTGATCAGCACGACAGAGGGGGACGATAAGCCGGGCAAGTATCCCAAGATGTTTCGCACCAGTCAGGCTATGGTTGTGACCAAGCAGGATCTGCTGCCACATGTCCCTTTCTCTATCGAAGCAGTGACCGAAGATGCGTTGAAAATTCAACCCGCGCTGAATGTCCTGACGTCGTGTGCAATCGATAATCGTGGCATTCAGGAGTGGTGTGAATTTCTGGAACAGCAGTATCAGAAAAAAATCGAGTCCGTCTATGAACCGGCAGGCAATCGGTAATCCGGAAGTAACACAGATCGCCGTACAGATTACTTGTAACGGTCGTGTCCAGGGAGTCGGTCTGCGGCCCGCGGTAGCACGCTGGGCGCACGAACTGGGACTGGCCGGTTCAATCTGTAACACCTCTGCGGGGGTAAAGCTGCACGTAGAGGGACCTGCTCCGCTGATACAGCGATTCGAGGAGGGGCTGGAGGCCCATCTGCCAGTTGATGCAGTACTGGAAACACGGGCGCGTCAACCTGTTGAATATGAGGGTTTGAGTTCGTTTCAGATTCAGGAGAGTGACGAGGTCGGCGTGCTGAGAACCGCAGTCCCCACGGACCAGGCCGTCTGTCAGGCGTGTCTTGAAGAAATCTTCGATCCCGCCGACCACCGTTATCATTATCCCTTTAACAGCTGCACGAACTGTGGTCCCCGCTATTCGCTGATTCATGCCATGCCTTACGAACGGCCGCAGACTGGAATGGCAGAATATGCGATGTGTGATGCGTGTGCAGCCGAATATGAATCAGCGACTGACAGACGGTTTCATGCACAAACCATCGCCTGTCCGGACTGTGGCCCTCGCGTCTGGGGGACAGATTCTCAAGGAAATACCGTTGCCTCAGGTCAGACCGCAATCGAAAGCGCAGCTCAGGCATTAGCACGTGGACAGATTGTGGGGCTGCGGGGCCTGGGAGGCTATCAGTTACTCGTCGATGCCCGCTCTGATGCTGCGGTTCAGGCATTACGCCGCGTGAAACACCGACCATCCAAGCCCCTGGCTGTCATGGTCAGATCGCTTGTAGAGGCACAGCGGCTGGCGATTGTCGACGATATAGAAGCCGGGGAGCTCAGTTCTGCCGTAGCGCCAATCGTACTGCTGCGTGCCAGGCAGGAGTCTGGTCTGTCACGTGAGTTGAATTCCGGATTACAGACGATTGGGGTGATGTTACCCACGACACCTCTGCATGCACTGCTGCTGGATCAATGCCGATTTCCATTAGTTGTCACCAGTGCGAACCGGGAAGGAACGCCCATCCCCTGTCAATCAAAGGCAATCGATGCCGAGATCCGCGAAGGTGCCGAAGTGTGGCTGGAACATGACCGGCCGATTCAGCGCCCCATCGACGACAGTGTCGTCCGTGTCATGGCGGGACGAAGTGTGACGGTTCGGCTGGCCCGCGGTCTGGCTCCGCTCTCCCTGCCTGTGAAATGTGACGAAGCATTGATAGCCACGGGAGGGCAGCAGAAGTCTGCTTTTGCGCTGTCTAACGGACAGCAGGCGATATTGGGGCCGCACATCGGCGAGCTGGATAGTGTAACCGCTTGTGAACGTTATCTGGGCCAGTTAGAGGCTCTTGAACAACTTTACGACGTCTCGCCTGCGAGCGTGGTCTGTGACCAACACCCGGATTATTTCACGACTCAGTGGGCGGAACATGAAAACATTCCACTGGAACAGGTGCAGCATCACCATGCGCACATCGCAGCAGGGATGCTGGAGCACGGCTGGCAGGAACGACGTGTCTTGGGAGTCGCATTGGACGGAACCGGTTGGGGCGAAGATCAGACAATCTGGGGAGGCGAATTCTTACTCGCGACCACCCGGGAATATGAACGCGTCGGGCGACTGTTGCCGTTCGCGTTGCCGGGTGGTGAACAGGCGATTCGCGAACCGTGGCGAATTGCGGTGACGCTACTTACAGAAGCGGTAGGTGACCAGGCGGTATATCAATTGGAAACCGAACATGGTCAGGTGGCAGCACTGCTCAAAATCGCGGAATCCCGACGTCTCTCCCCACTGACGAGTAGCGCGGGGCGGTTGTTTGATGGAGTGGCCTCACTGATTCTGGGTTGCAGACATAGCGGCTTTGAGGGCCAGACAGCTATGTTGCTGGAAGCGGCTTGTGATGTAGCAGAACCAGACGCGTATGACTTTCCGATTCAGGAGGGCGAACTACGGAAACTCGACTGGCGACCGGCGGTCAGACAGATCTGGGAGGATGGTCTGCAGGGAGTTGAATCCGGGCGGATGGCGATGCGTTTTCATCGGGGGCTGGCACGCGGAATCGCCCGGTTTTGTGCTTCGTATGCGGAGTTCCCGGTTGTCCTGGGAGGGGGCGTGTTTCAGAATCGTTACCTGGTGGAACTGGTCGCAGCTGAGATCAGACAGAGTGATCAGGAGCTTGGTCTACCGGGACGGATTCCCCCTAACGATGGCGGCCTGGCGGCGGGGCAACTGGCGATTGCGCTAGCCAGACGGGAAAGGAAGGACACGAACCAATGTGCTTAGGTATCCCGGGAAAAATTGTACGCTGGCTGGAGCGGGAAGGTGTCTTTGCACAGGCGGAAGTTGAATTCGACGGCGTACGTCGTGTGGTGCACATGGCCTGTGTCACGGAAGCGGAGGAAGGAGATTATGTCATAGTCCACGCCGGCATCGCCATCAGTCGGGTGGATCCCGAAGAAGCAGAACAGATCTTCAAAACGCTGGCTGCGATGGGAGACGACGAAGGCTGGCAGATAACGGAGCCTGAGGACTCGGGGGACGAATCATGAAGTATCTGGATGAATATCGAGACCCGGTCGCAGCACAACGCCTGCTGGAAGAAATCCGAAAGACCTCTACCCGCTGTTGGACGTTAATGGAAGTCTGCGGGGGGCAGACCCACAGTTTGCTCCGACACGGGATTGCTGCAGAACTGGAGGGTATCGTAGAACTGATTCATGGTCCCGGTTGTCCAGTCTGTGTCACCAGTCAGGCAGACATCGATTTCGCCTGCGAGTTGGCACAGCGAGAAGATATGATACTGGCCAGCTTTGGTGATATGTTGCGTGTGCCGGGCAGTGAGCGTTCGCTGCTCGATGTTCGCACTGCGGGTGGCCAGGTGCAGGTTGTGTATTCGCCTCTGGATGCGGTCAGACTGGCTCAGAAAAATCCCCAGCGACAGATCGTCTTCTTTGCAGTCGGTTTTGAAACGACGGCCCCCGCGACAGCGCTGGCGGTCAGACAGGCGGAACGGGATGGAGTGCAGAATTTCAGTCTGCTGGTTTCGCATGTGCGTGTGCAGCCGGCAATGGAGTCCCTGGTGGAAGCACCCGATCATCGGGTTCAGGCATTTCTGGCGGCAGGTCATGTCTGTACCGTGATGGGCTACGAATCGTATGAATCATTTGTGGAACGCTATCAGTTGCCCGTGGTCGTTACCGGCTTCGAGCCCCTGGATCTGTTGGAAGGGATACTGGCCTGTGTACGACAACTCGAACAGGGACAGGCACGGTTGGAAAACTGTTATGCCCGGGCTGTGCAGGCCGCAGGGAATCGGGCCGCACGCGACCTGGTTCAGGAGATCTACCAGATCAACGATCGCGCGTGGCGCGGATTCGGTGTGATTCACCGTGGAGGCCTGGAACTACGACCTGAGTGGAGTCACTTTGATGCGCGACTGCGTTTTGAAAAATCTGAGCTGCCGGTTCTGGAGAATGATGCGTGTCGCAGTTATGACGTCATGACCGGTCAACTGAAGCCAACGGATTGTCCCGAATTCGGTAAACGCTGCAGCCCCGATTCTCCTTTGGGAGCACCGATGGTATCGTCAGAAGGCGCCTGTGCTGCCTATTATCGTTATGGTGTGCCTGCGGACAATACAACTTGATGCGGAACTGAGTAACGGAATTTATCAGGAAGTGACGGAAGATGACCGAACGGGAAGGAAAATCTCCAGGCGGCTGGCAGCTGAACTGTCCGGTCTCGGTGCGCGATCATGCGGAATGCGTGACCCTGGCGCACGGAGAAGGGGGACGGCTGTCGCGGAAACTGATCCAGGAGCGGATTCTAAAAATCCTGCAGCCGGTCTCTTCTCAGTCTCTGGATGACGCCGCGCGATTGCCCCATAGCGGGCAACCACTCGCCATGACAACGGACAGTTTTGTCGTCACCCCTTTGTTTTTCCCGGGAGGAGACATCGGTTCGCTGGCGGTTTACGGTACGGTAAACGATCTGGCGGTCAGCGGCGCCAGACCACGCTGGCTGACCCTCTCACTGATAATCGAGGAAGGGCTTCCCCTGGCGGTGCTGGAACGAATTCTGGAAAGTGTCGCACGAGCAGCGGGAGAGACTGCAGTGCAGGTTGTGGCCGGAGATACCAAGGTTGTTCCACGAGGGGCGGTGGATGGACTGTTTATCAACACCGCAGGGGTCGGCGAGTTACTGGAGCCGGTTCCCGCTGGACCGGCTCAGCTCCAGGCAGGTGACGAACTGATCGTCAGTGGTCCCCTGGGGCAGCACGGAATGGCGGTGATGGCGGTGCGGGAAGAACTGGGCATCGAGCCACTGCCGCAAAGTGATTCGGGTTCCTTATTTCCTGCCGTAGATCAACTGCGACTCACTCTGGGGTCACGAATCCGCTGCTTGCGCGATGCGACGCGAGGCGGCGTTGCGGCGGTTTTGCACGAATGGGCAGAAGCCAGTGGAAAGACATTGAGTATCGAGGAACGAACTCTGCCTGTAACGCCTGAAGTGCGGGGAATCAGTGAGTTGCTCGGACTCGATCCGCTGCATATCGCTAACGAAGGGACAATGCTGCTGGCTGTGGAGCAGGGGGTGGCGGCAGAGGCTGTTGCGCAGTTGCAGACGATTCCGGGCATGGAGCGGGCCAGCCGGATCGGTGTTGTCAGAGAACGCGGTGTTGCTCCCGTGACAGTGCAACGCACATTGGGAGCGGAACAGCCACTGGCGGACCCCCTGGGGAGTCCGCTGCCTCGGATTTGCTGACTCTGAAGATTGGTTTACTCGTGATCACGATCAATGGTGAATCGCAGGTTGAAGGTTTGCGATGTATCACGCAGCATGCGTTCGTGATCCTGGTGATGCAGGTTCTTTTTGTAATATTCATCCATCTCTTTGAGGATATCGTGCCGACTGACAATCCCCAGCAGGTGTCCATTTTCAACAACCGGCAGATGTCGCAGTTTGTGGCTGTTAAAGACTGAGACAATCGAGAACAGATCTGTGTGGGGGGTAATGCAGATCGGATGCGCGGTCATGATGGTACGGGCTGTCTGCGGTGGACTGGGGAATCCGAAGAAGACTTCATCAGAGAGCGCACACAAGCAATCGTGTTCGGAGATAAAACCCTGCAGGATCTTCTTGCCATCCTTAAGCTCGACCACGGGGGCATTTGAGACATGATGCTTCAACAGAAAATGGATCACATCAGACAAATGCATGTCGGGAGTGACAACTTCCACGTGGGTGGTCATGAAATCGCTGGCTACGGGAGTTGCGGGCTGATCGGTCATGGTACTGCGCTTTCTGTTATATTAAGTGTGTTGAAATTAGATATTCAGACAGTCGGTGTTTTATTTCTCCTCTTTGAGAGCTTCAAAGCCGGTGACCACATCGAGGAGTTCTTCCGTGATTGCGGTCTGGCGACGTTGATTAAATTCGGCCTGAAGATTCATCAGCCGCTCTTTAATATTGTGTTCTGCTGCCTGCATGGACGCAATCCGACTTGCGTTTTCACCCGCTTGCGATTCTGCACAGGCGCGGAATAGCGAAACAAACAGATATTGTCGAATGAGCCGCGAAAGTAAGATGCCGGGAAGTATCGTAAACAGGGGCAGTGAACGGGATGTTGAGGCGGGTGTATAACTCTCTGCGAGTTGAGCAGGATCAATGGGCAGTAGCTGCTGGGCATGTGGCTTGTAGGATGAGGCGGAAACCCGTTGATTATAGAAGATATGGATGATTCCCAGGTGTCGTTCGAAACGCCAGCGATCAATTTCTGTGAGGATGTCAGCGACCAGGGGGGAGATACCGGTAACGGCTCCCGGCAGATTGAATTCGTAGTCGATCTGACACCCCGCGTCCTGGAGTTTCCCGGAGATACGGGATCCGATGACCATCCAGGCATGCTCTGTCGCTGGCCGGGGATCTTCCGCAAAATAATCCAGTGCGAACGAACCGATCTGCTCGTTGAACTGACCACACATTCCCTGGTCCGAGCCGAAGACAATAATGCCCGTCGAACCGGTTCCCTGCAGTTCAGACAGGCTGGTCTGCGGAGGCACGTTTTTCAGCACCATGGCCAATCCGCGATTGACCGTTTCCGCGAAATCTTCCAGTGAATCGACGGCCTGTTCGTATTGGCGGATGCTGACCGCGGCCAGGGTTTTCATCGTCCGCACCACCGATTCCAGGTCGCGTGTGCTATCGATACTGCGTTT
Organism: Gimesia sp.; assembly: GCF_040219335.1. Classification (NCBI taxonomy): domain Bacteria; kingdom Pseudomonadati; phylum Planctomycetota; class Planctomycetia; order Planctomycetales; family Planctomycetaceae; genus Gimesia; species Gimesia sp. The sequence goes on from NZ_JAVJSQ010000040.1 coordinate 77,875, forward strand.
TAAAGTTTCAAAGTCCTGCATGCTTCTGCTTCACTTCAAGCCTGGTCCTGTGTGAATAATGCGACTTCTTTATGCGCTGCTTCTACAATCGCCTGTTGATCACTGTCGGTCAGTTTTTTCCCCTCCAGAATGGCTTCACTCAAGTTGGGGAAGTCGGACTCGAGCAGTGGCGCGATGCGTTCTTCCAAAGTCCGGATGTGTTTTAAATCGATATCATCGAAGACACCTGCAGACATCGCGACCAGGACCGAGATCTGTTCCGGCACGGAAAGTGTCTTGTACTGAGGCTGTTTAAAGATCTCACGCACCCGTCGTCCCCGTTCCAGTGTTGCCAGCGTTTCCTCATCCAGACGACTGCTGAAGCGGGAGAACGTTTCCAGTTCCTCAAACTGACTGTAAGAGAGCCGTAAGTCGCCGGCGACTGCCCGGTAGGCAGGCAGCTGTGTCTTACCACCAACTCGAGAAACGGAACGGCCCACATCCACAGCGGGCAGAATTCCTTTCTGGAATAATTGAGGAGACAGATAAATCTGGCCATCGGTGATCGAAATCAGGTTCGTCGGAATATAGGCAGAAAGATTCTGAGCTTCCGTTTCTGCAACGGGCAGGGCGGTCAGCGAACCGCCTCCCAGTCGTTCATGCAGGTGTGTTGATCGTTCCAGCAGCCGGGAGTGCAGATAGAAGATGTCCCCAGGAAAGGCTTCGCGACCGGGAGGCCGTCTGAGCAGCAGAGAAAGTTCACGATAGGAACGGGCGTGAGAAGTCAAATCGTCATAGATGACCAGCACATCCTGACCACGGTCCATAAAATACTCGCCGAGGGTGGTCGCCGCATACGGGGCAACGAACTGCAGCCCCGGGGGGGCATCACTCTCGGCGACTACGACAGCGGTGTAATCCAGCGCACCATGTTTGCGTAAATCGTCTATGACTTTCGCGACTGCGGTATTTCTCTGGCCAATGGCGCAGTATATACAGATCACGTCTTTGTTTTTCTGGTTAAGAATCGTGTCCAGGGCGATGGCGGTCTTCCCGGTCTGGCGGTCTCCGAGGATTAGCTCCCGCTGGCCGCGACCGATGGGGATCAGAGCATCAATCACTTTCAGGCCGGTCTGTAGTGGAACCGTGACGGGGGAGCGATCCGTAATCGATGCCGGATCCCGTTCATAAGGACGACGTTCGGCCGCAGAGACAGGGCCGTGACCATCCAGGGGCCGCCCCACCGGGTCAATCACACGTCCGATCAACGATTCACCGACCGGAACGTCTAACAGTCGATGGGTGCGGCGGACTTCATCGCCGGCTGTCAACTGGTCGCTGGGATCCAGTAGGACGACGCCTATTTCGTCCGGATCCAAATTCAACGCCAGTCCCAGTACATGATTGGGGAACTGCAGCAGTTCTTCTGATTGAACGTTGGGAAGCCCGCTGACCCGGGCATGACTGCGACCGACGTAGGTGACTTTTCCGATTTCAATCAACCGGGGATCGAAATCGTGCTGCTCCAAAACACCACCGAATTTACCGAATGTGTTATCGAGCAGAATCTGGATATCAGGATGAATACTCATAAAGCTCTTTCACGCAGGTTGTGTCGGTCTCGTATCGTTTCAGGAGGCAGAAGGCGTACTTTCGACGCCGGATTCCAGGGTGATGACTTCGTTGAGGGAACGGACAAATTCTTCCTCCAGTTCTTCGAGTGGCTCCTGCAGGTTCCAGGCAACTTTATATCCGGAGATATGCAGGTCGATCCCACAGATCAGATCGGGACGTTCGCGATATTCGACGTCGACCTGTATATCGAGAAATTCAGAGATGAACTTACTGATGCGGTCACGATCTGATTGTTCCAGTTCGAGGGCACTTTCCACCAGGACCCGGCTGTCGGGCGTTCTGAGCAGATCGCGGAATTTCAGCTTCTGCTGCTCTTCAATCCGGCTGATGCGTTCCAGGAACACAGAAATCGTCTGCTGCTGCAGGTCGGCATTGGCAAGTTCCTTGAGGACGCACTGGCTCATGTGGTGGATGTGGCCGGCCATCCGTACGCGGGCTTCGCGGAGGAACGACTCCCGTTCCCGATGCAGGGCTCGGTACCAGTCCTCTTTTTCCTGATCCACTTCCTTCCGGGCGCGTGCCAGATGCTCTTCTCGCCAGCTTTGAATTTCTTTGCCGGCCTCGGCCAGCAGTTCGTCTTTGGCGTGTATCAGTTCTGCGGTCTTCTCCTCATATTCCGTGACTTTGGCGGCTGCCTGTTGTTGTATTTCAAGAGATTTCTGATGTTCGTCAGCGATTTTCTGCTGCCGTTCCTGCATCGCTTTTGTAATTGGCTGATACAGAAAGTGCGTCAACAACCAGACGAGCACCAGGAAGTTGAGGATTTGAGCGGTAAAGGTAAACCAATCAATGGACATGATCTAATCCCGAGTGTACTGCTAAAGTAATTAACTGCCGGTGGCTTGCAGGAAGTGATTCCAAAACGGATTCGCGAAGATCAGAATCATGGAAATCACGAAGCAGTAAATCGCCGTGGATTCCACCATGGCCAGGCCGACGAACAGCGTACGGGTAATTGTACTGGCTTCATCGGGCTGCTGGGCAATCGCGCTCAAGGCCTGTGCCAGGGCGCGGCCTTCCCCGAGCGCGGGGCCAACCGAACCGATGGCAATCGTGATGCCTGCGGTAAAGATGGAAACTGCTGCAATGACGGTATCTGAATCCATAGAAGACGTTCCTCATTTATGATGTTGTAGTGTGAGTCGAAGTTGTATCTGAATCTGTATTTTCAGTGTCCTGTTGCTCCGTGGGCCCCTGACCGTTCTGCGTAGCGGAGGCGATGTAGACCATTGCCAGTACCGCAAAAATATAAGCCTGGATCATCCCGGTTAAGAGTCCAAAGGCCTGCATCAGGATCGGCACGAACAGGGGGACGAAACCGAGTAGAATGGCCCCGATGACCGAGCCACTCATGATGTTGCCATACAGGCGAACTGCGAGGGCCAGTGTTCGCGAAAATTCGCCAATGATATTAAACGGGAGCATGAATACCGAAGGCTTTATATATTGTTTCAGATAACCAGGCAGCCCCTGGTGTGCGATGCCATAAATGGGGACTGCGACGAAGACACAGGTCGCCAGAGCAGCGGTAGTGGAAATCGAACTGGTTGGCGCATCGTATCCGGGAACGATCGAGAGGATGTTCGAGACGACGATAAACAGAAACAGGGTTCCCACAAACGGCATGTAAGGACCGGGTTCCTGCTGGCTGACTTCTCTGATCTGGTTCCGCAGCCCCATCACGAGGACCTCCAGCAGATTCTGTCCACGTGAAATCCTGGGGCCGCTGGTCAGTCGGCGGGTGATGAACCAGGAACCGATGACGAGGATCGCCATCACGAGCCAGGTAAACAGAATGGTGCGATTGAGGATGATCCATTCCCACTGCCAGAGTGGGACGTCGGGGGAAATATTCATTCAGGCAGACTTTCCAGTGGCGGGCACAGTTGACGAACGCGTATAGCGGGTAATCATCATCCGCGCGATGATGAATCCTGCCAGGCATACTGCGGTGCGTTGCCAGCGAAATGATTCCGACAACCAGATCCCCACGCACCAGAAACCCGTGAGAATGATCAGGGTTCTACCCAGGGCACTACCCAGAAACAGCAGCCAGGGGGCTGAGACTTTGGGAAGTTGTTTCACGGTCAGCCAGAGTCCACCAAAAAAGATGGCACCCAACAGGAGCCCGGCGAGCAGGCTCACGAGGAGTTGCATACTCAAGGGAAGATTCATCGGTCCACGTTTCCTTCTTTATGTAACCACTTCCAGGCATTGAAACAGCCCAGGGTAATTCCACCAATCAACAGCATCAGACTCCAGGAATAGCGGGAGGGCCAGCGGGAGTCGATCCACATTCCCCCCAATGCACCGATCACAGCCGGAATCGCGACCGACCAGCCGATCAGACCGAACATGCCCAGACCGAACCAGATGGTATGATGTTTTTCTTCACGGGCTTTCAGTTTCCGCGCCTCCTGTGAAGCAATCCGTTTTTCGATCTGACTGCGATTGTGCAGGTGCAGCGGATGCCCCTGCTTCCCGGGCATCTCAGAGCCGTTTTCCTGTTCCGGGGGCAGTTCAGACATCGGCAGTGATTCCCTGTTTGACAAAGTGTCTGAGAATATCGGCTTCCAGGCGGGCGATAGCGGAGCGGACGGTTCGCTCCCGTTCATTGATGGCCTCAAACTGTGCTGTGACCTGCTGGCGGAGCGTACCCAGGTCTTCCCCCTGGACGGCATAGATCGTCGAGACGCGGACTTCGGATCCGGTTTTAGTGAGAATGCCTCCACCAATGCCGAGGTAATGCTCCAGGTTCTGATCGTCTACAAACGTCAAAATGCCGGGTAATAGCGCTGACAGGAAGTCAACGTGCCGGGGCAGGAGACAAAAGGAACCGTTTTCCGCCTCGGCGATTACTTTACTGACACTCTGGTCGACCAGGATTTCCGTTGGCAGGAGCACTTTGAGGTTCATTTCCTGGACTCCTTTTGTTTTGAGGCGACCTCGTCGATCGAACCAATCATGTAGAGTGTGCGTTCGGAGACATCCTGAAACTCATCATTAAGAATGCGTTCACAGCCATCCAGGGTATCGTCCAGTGAAACAAACTTACCCTCATAGCCCGTAAACTGTTCGGTGCTGAAGAAGGGTTGAGTCAAAAACCGTTCCAGGCGACGGGCGCGATTCACAGTCCGTCGGTCTTCACGGGAGAGTTCCTCCAGCCCCAGCATGGCGATGATATCTTTCAGATCTTCATAGTTTGCGAGGGTGCTTCTTACGGATTGCGCAACCTGGTAATGATGATCGCCGACAATCGGTGGCATCAGCATTTTGGAGCTGGAGTTCAGCAGGTCGATTGCGGGATAGAGTCCTTCTGAGGCACGTTTACGGGAGAGCACAACCGAAGTCGACAAGTGGGCAAAAGTATGGACCGCGGAAGGGTCGGTAAAGTCATCCGCGGGTACATAAACCGCCTGTACCGAAGTAATCGAACCGCTGGTTGTCGTGCAAATTCGTTCTTCGAGTTCTGCCAGGTCCGAAGCGAGCGTGGGCTGATAACCGACGCGCGACGGGAGTTCGCCCATCAAACCCGAGACCTCGGTCCCTGCCTGGATGAAGCGAAAAATATTGTCGATGAGCAACAGGACATCCTGGTGCTGTTCATCCCGAAAATACTCAGCCATCGTCAAAGCAGCATGACCCACACGGAAGCGGGCACCCGGCGGTTCATTCATCTGGCCGAAAACCATGACCGTATTATCGAGCACGCCTGCATCTTTCATTTCGCGGTAGAGTTCTTCCGCTTCACGACAGCGTTCCCCGATACCACAAAAGAGACTGACCCCTTTATGAGCACCGACGACGTTATGAATCAGTTCGGTGATCAACACGGTTTTCCCGACACCCGCGCCGCCGAACAGCCCCGCCTTTCCGCCCCGTTCGAGCGGGGCCAGCAAATCAATGGCTTTGATCCCGGTTTTGAAGATTTCGGAACGTGGTGGCCGTTCCACCAGTGCCGGGGAAGGATGATGGATCGAACGCCAGTCGGCCTCTTCGATGGCTGCCCCCTGATCAATGGGTTCGCCAAAGACGTTCAGCATGCGGCCTAACAACTGTTGACCCACGGGGACTTTTAGGGGATGTCCCGTATTAAGAATCTGAGAGCCCCGTGCCAGACCGCGAGTGGACGTTAAGGCAATGCCACGCACGGTCTGACTGTCAAGCTGTGTAAGCACCTCGATGATGATTTCCTGGTGCGGACCGGCGTGCAACTCACTTTGGACTGCTGGCAGACGGTGTGGGAAAACAGCGTCAATAACGCTGCCTCTAATGGAGAGAATCGAACCCAGGTTCAGGTCGTGCTTCAAGACTGTCTGCTGCATCTGGTGGGAAGTCCTTCCTGCTGGAAACAGGTCCTGTCGTCCTGTATCTCGCATCCTAGCAGATTCTGCTTGAACTGACTACAGGTTAAGATCCGTCAAAATGACTGAATTCTCGAAAGAACTCAAGTGAAGGTAAATCAAATCAGCACGATTTCCCAGATGTTGGTACTCGAAGCTTTTCCGCTGCTGACAGGGTAATGGTTTCCCCCATAGCAGAATCGGGGATTTATCTGTATTGAAACTCTTCAGAATCGTGATAATGATGAGTATGGACAGTTCCGCGCTGATTCTGATATGCGAATCAGGCAGAAAACTTTGATGTGCAAAGATCCGTTTTTTATAATCGGATTCCGTATACTTTGACAGTTCAGACTACGGTTCACACACCTCAGAGTCTAACCTTCAGTGGTGAAGCATCAATTGATTTAGCACAAGGAGTGGAAGCATGGCGGCACAGGAACCATTGGTATTGTGGTTTGAGCAGATCGGAATTGATGATGTCTCTTCCGTGGGAGGCAAGAATGCCTCGCTGGGGGAAATGTACTGTAATCTGAGTGCCCGGGGAATCGCGGTTCCCAATGGCTTCGCGACCACTGCTGCCGCTTATCGCCTGTTTATGTCGGAGACGGGTCTGGATCAGAAAATCAGAGAGATACTCGATGATCTGGATACCGCGAATATTTCCAATCTGCAGTCTCACGGCAGGGAAGTCCGTCAGGCGATCCTGGCTACTGAGATACCCGAGGAACTGCGTAAGGTAATATTTCAAGCCTATCGCAAGCTGAGCGCGGACATTGAAGGCGGCCTGGATGTCGCTGTGCGCAGTAGTGCGACTGCAGAGGACCTGCCCGATGCGAGCTTTGCGGGACAGCAGGAATCATATTTAAACGTGCACGGGGAGAGCAGTCTACTGGATACCTGCCGCCGCTGCTTTGCCTCGTTGTTTACTGACCGGGCCATTTCTTATCGGACGGAAAAAGGCTTTGATCACTTCGATATTGCCCTTTCGATCGGCATTCAGCGGATGGTTCGTTCTGATGAATCTGCTTCGGGAGTGATGTTCTCCATTGATACAGAAACCGGTTTTCGGCAGGCAGTTCTGATTAACGCTGCTTATGGCTTAGGAGAAAATGTCGTCCAGGGTAGTGTCAATCCAGACGAGTTTTATGTGTTTAAACCGACTCTGAAAGAGGGATTCAAGCCGATTCTTAAGAAAACACTGGGATCGAAAGAGTTCAAGCTGATCTACGATACCGGCGGGGAGAAAATGACTCGCAATGTCCCCGTGGATCCGGTCGATCGGAAACGGTTCGCCATCGACGACGAAGATATTCTCAATCTGGCACGCTGGGCCTGTCTCATCGAGGAACATTATTCAGAAGTCCGCGGGCATTTCTGTCCCATGGACATCGAATGGGCCAAAGATGGTCTGACCGATGAACTGTTTATTGTCCAGGCACGACCGGAAACCATTCATGGAGGCAAGGAACTCAAAGTCCTCAAAACATTTCATCTGAAAGAGCATGGCCACGTGCTGGCGACCGGGCATAGCGTGGGAGAGCGGATCGGACACGGGGTTGCCCGGGTCGTGGAAAGTGCTGAAAACCTGGATCAGGTTGAGGAAGGGGATGTGCTGGTGACCGACCGGACCGATCCGGACTGGGAACCAATCATGAAGAAGGCGTCCGCCATCGTGACCAATCGCGGAGGCCGGACCTGCCATGCTGCGATTATCAGTCGCGAACTGGGCGTTCCCGCGATCGTCGGGGCCGAAAATGCGACGACAGCGATTCCCTCCGGATCAATGGTCACCGTATCCTGTGCCGAGGGAGATACAGGGCAGGTCTATGATGGTCAACTGGATTACGAAGTTCAGGAAGTCGATCTGTCCGAACTCAAGCATCCGAAAACCAAAGTCATGATGATTGTGGGAAATCCCAATGAAGCATTCCGCCTGTCGATGCTGCCCAGCGAGGGGGTGGGGCTGGCACGGATGGAGTTCATCATCAACTCCTTCATTCGAATTCACCCCATGGCTTTGCTGGAGTACGACAAACTGGATGATCCGATACTCAAATCAGAGATCGATCGTCTGACGGCGTCTTATAGCGATAAGCCCGCTTTCTTCGTAGATACTCTGGCCCAGGGAGTCGGAATGATTGCAGGGGCCTTTTATCCTCGTGATGTCATCGTGCGAATGAGTGACTTCAAAACAAACGAATATGCAAATTTGATCGGGGGCGAGAAATATGAGCCGGAAGAAGAGAACCCGATGATCGGCTTCCGCGGTGCTTCCCGCTACTACCACCCGCGTTACCGCGACGCTTTCGGCCTCGAATGCCAGGCGATGCGTAAGGTTCGCGAAGAGATGGGGCTCAAGAATATGAAGCTGATGATTCCCTTCTGCCGGACTGTGGAAGAGGGCCGCAAGGTACTGGAAGTTATGGCGGACCATGGACTTAAGCGGGGCGAAGACGGGCTGGAAATTTACATCATGTGTGAAATTCCCAGTAACGTCATTCAGGCAGAAGCGTTTGCGGAAATCTTCGACGGGTTTTCGATCGGCTCCAACGATTTGACACAATTAACCCTCGGCGTCGATCGTGACTCAGAAGTAGTGGCACATATCTTTGATGAACGGGACCCGGCAGTCATGGATTCGCTGGCGACCGCGATTCAACGGGTAAAAGCGTCCGGAAGAAAAATTGGTATCTGTGGTCAGGCCCCCAGTGATTATCCGGAGATCGCCGCGTTCCTGGTAAAGCAGGGGATTGACAGTATTTCACTGAATCCCGATGCCGTGATGAAAACGGTCTCCCGCATTGTGGAAGTCGAAGCAGAACTGGATTCACAGGGTTCTGCTTCCCAGACCAGGAGCGATGTTACTGTGTGAAAGTGATTTCATAGAGAAAGGATCAGGCAATGAATAAACGCAAAATGATGTCTGAAGAAGGAAACACCAAAAAGAAAGATCCCCATGAACACCTGCAATATCTGCTCGACGAGCATGAACAGCTTCTGGCTCACATGAAGGATCTGAATCGCTGGTGGACGGAACTGGATGAGCATGGCTTACCCAAATTTGGTGAAATGGGAACGCGTGTTGCCGGTTTTCGTGATTTACTGGCGAAGCATTTTGAGGACGAAGAGCAGGAAGGCTACTTCAAACCTTTGATGGATGAAGAGCCTGGTTTCTGCATCATGGTTCCCGACTTTCAGAAGAAGCATGCAGTGACCCTGTCACGCTTTGACGATTTTATTGATCGGCTCAAGCAGTCTCAGCCTCCCTTTAAAAACTGGAGCGAGGCCATGCGGGAGTTTGATAGTCTGATGTCAGACATTCGCGAACATGAGAACCGGGAAATCAGGCTCGTTCAGGAAGCCTTCGAAAAATCAGCCGGTGATTAAAGGCTGTGAGTGGCAGCACTCAAAAATGTTGCTGACAGGGACAACAGGAGTTCGTCAGACGCATGAAAGCCATGGTCTTAAAACAGCGTGCGATGATCAGTTCCGAACCACTGGTCTGCCAGGATGTTCCCGATCCTGAACCGGGGCCACATGAGATCCTGATCAAGGTGCACTGCTGTGCGATCTGTCGCACCGATCTGCACGTGATTGAAGGGGATCTACCCGCAGCGAAATCCCCGGTGATTCCCGGACATCAGGTGGTCGGGAGTGTTATTCAGACTGGGGCCGATTGTCAGCGTTTCCAGATCGGAGACCGTGTTGGAATCGCCTGGCTCCGCAAGACCTGTGGCCAGTGTCAGTTCTGTCAGTCCGGCAGAGAGAATCTCTGTGAGCAGTCGCTGTTTACCGGTTATCACGCGGACGGCGGCTTCGCTGAACTGGCTATCGTGCATGAGGAGTATGCGTACGCGATTCCTGATGTTTTCAGTCATACAGAGGCGACACCGTTACTGTGTGCCGGCATCATTGGTTATCGCGCTCTGTCACGCAGCGAACTGCAGCCCGGCCAGCGATTGGGGATTTATGGATTTGGTTCGAGTGCCCATGTGGTGATTCAAATTGCGCAACATCGGGGCTGTGAAGTCTATGTGGTCACCCGGGGAGAGAAGCATCGACAACTCGCTCGGTCCATGGGGGCGACCTGGGTCGGGGAATATGCTGAGCAGATGCCGAAAAAAGTACATTCGGCAATTGTCTTTGCTCCCGCGGGAGAGCTGGTTCCTCCCGCTCTGAAGTACCTGGAAAAAGGGGGGACACTCGCACTGGCAGGAATCTACATGACGGACATTCCCCAACTGAATTATGAGGAGAGTCTCTTTTACGAACGCAACCTGCGTTCGGTCACCGCGAATACACGTCAGGACGGTCAGCATCTCCTGCAGGAAGCCGCACAGATTCCCATCCATCCACACCTCACCACATTTACGCTGGAAGAAGCGAACAAGGCGCTTAACCTGCTCAAAAACGATGAGATCAACGGTACCGGCGTACTGGTTATGGATGACTGACCTCTGAATTACTTTTGTGAGCGAATCTCTCTAGACCGACTCTGCGGATGCGTGCAGTGGAAGGTTCTGGTTATACTGGAAGTTCGACGAGATACTTTGCTTTAGTACCAGATTAATTTAGAGGCTTCCGATGCGCTTTGTTTTTACCTGTGTGATGATTTGCACTTTTGCGTTCTTACAATTTAGTCAGGCTGATTCCATTCGGGCTGAAGAGAAAAAGCCGCCCAATGTATTATTCATCGCCATTGATGATCTCCGTACGGAACTGGGCTGTTATGGTCATCCGCACGTGCAGAGTCCCGCGCTGGATCGGCTGGCAGCGCAGGGGGTCCTGTTCACAAATCACTTCGTACAGGTTCCCACCTGTGGCGCCTCTCGTTATGCCCTGTTGACCGGACGCAGTCCGAGAAATTCGGGAGTGACCCGCAGCAACCAGGCCTTCTATCGCGGTAAATCTGCACTTTCCGCAGAGAAGACGGCCGGGGCGCAAACCATGCCGGAACTGTTTCGCAGAAGCGGCTATCAGACGACCTGCATTGGTAAAATCTCACATACGGCCGATGGTCGCGTATTTGAATACAATGGCAGTGGTGATGGTCGAGACGAAGTTCCGCACGCATGGGATGAACTGGCGACGCCCTTCGGTTCCTGGAAGCGGGGTTGGGGAATCTTTTTTGCCTATGCAAATGGACGGAGCAGGGAAGACGGCAGCGGAATTCGGGATCTGATGCAGTTCACCGTCGAAAAGGATGAGGATCTGCCCGATGGATTGCTGGCACAGGAAGCAATCACAAAACTCAAAGCATTCAAGACCGGAACACAACCGTTCTTCCTGGGACTGGGGTTCTTCAAGCCGCATTTACCCTTTGTCGCGCCACGACAGGACTGGGAGGCGATTTCCCAGATCGAGATTCCTGATGCACCTCACCCTGAGAAAACGGAATCGAGCTACTGGCATAAAAGCGGGGAGTTCTACAGCTATAATATGGAGTTTCCCAAAACCCGACCGCTGGCCCGGGAAAACCGTTTACAGACCAGACGTGGCTATCTGGCCTGTGTGCGCTATATCGATCGCCAGGTGGGAAAGGTTCTCACTGCACTTGAGGAACTGGGCCTGAGTGAAAATACAATTGTTGTCGTCTGGGGAGACCATGGCTGGTTTCTGGGGGATTCTGCACTCTGGGCCAAGCATGCTCCACTGGAGCGGGCCTTGAACAGCACTCTGATTATCCGGGCACCGGGGGTATCACAACCGGGACTGAAAACAGCCGCTCTGGTCGAGACCATTGATTTGTATCCCACCCTGGTGGATCTTTGTCAGCCGACGTTCCGGAAAACCGAATTTCCACTGGATGGCGTCAGCCTCAAGCCGATTCTCACGGGGCAGAAAAGTAAGGTTCGCGATTATGCATTCAGCTACTGGAATTCTGAAGTCAGCGTGCGAGATCAGTCCTATCGACTGACGGCCACTTTTAAAAAAGGTCGGCCATCCAGTGTCGAGCTATATGATGTTTCCGAGTCTCCAGATCCTGTACAAAATCTGGCGAAAGAAAAAACGGAACTCGTGAATCAACTGCTGCAGGCGATACCGGACGCTCAGAGTAAATGAGTTTTCATCCAGGTCAAATACTCGGCAGCATAGGCATTCAGATTTTCCAGGCTGCCTCCGCCCCGGATGGGAGAGCACATTTCATAGGTGGCGATTCCATTGAAGCCCCCCTCTTTCAGACCATGGAAGAAGGCGGAGTAGTCGATGAAACCGGTACCAAATTTGACGGCCCGGACCAGATCGGGTTCCTCTTTCTGGTAATTGATCAGCTCGGGTTGATAAGAATATCGCGGTAGCCTGATGTAATCTGCGTTTGTGGTAATCGCGGTGTGGGGTGCCATTTTCCGGGCTGCTTCATACAGGTTCTCCCCCCGCAGGGCAGGAGACCAGGCATCAAATCCGAGCTTGCAGTTTGGTCGGTCAATGTCGTGCAGCAGTTCAAGCAGGGCATCAGAATGGACACCTACATCGTGATGATTCTGGACTGCCAGCGTGACGTCATACTCGGCTGCCCGATCACAACATTCCTGCAGAGCCGAGACCACCTGTCCCCACAACGCGTGGGGACTCATCCGGGGTGTATCGTAGGCGGTAAAGATCCGCACGGTGCCTGCTCCCAGTTCCCGGGCGATCTGGGAGAGTTGCTGAACGTATTGGATCTGCAGTTCCAGAAGAGGAACCTCTGTGGCTGAAGAGCCTGCGAAATCTGTGTAGCCACCGATGATCGCACACTGAATCTGATGTTCTGCAAGCGCACCTTTGATGGACTCCAACTGCTCAGGCGTGGCATCCAGCGGTGACAGATGAGGCCGTTTTCCCATGAGCATGACAGAGTCGTAGCCGGTTTGCGCAGCCTGAGCGATAAATTCCGTCAGGCTGAGTTGTTGCTGACCCCAGAAACCGGCATAACTCACCGAAAACAGGCAGAACTTCATGTTGTGATTCCCATTCTGAAATGATCCAGAGTTCCCGATTATCCCAGCTCTTTTCCAAGTGCAGCTGCGACTTTACGACAGGTTTCCATCGTCTCGGCGAATGCCTGCGGTGTCAAGGACTGGGCACCATCGCTCATGGCCCGTGATGGATCGGGGTGAACTTCCAGAATCAGTCCATCGCAACCCGCGGCGATAGCAGCGGCACACATGGGAGGCACCAGGCTGGCAACGCCGGTTCCATGACTCGGGTCAATCACGACAGGCAAGTGAGTTCGTTCATGCAGGTAGGGTACTGTTGCCAAAGGGAGCGTGAAGCGGGTGTGGGTTTCGAAAGTACGAATACCGCGTTCACAGAGAATGACCTGCTGATTTCCCTGATCGAGGATGTATTCTGCAGCCAGCAGGAACTCTTCGATGGAAGCGGCTGGACCCCGTTTTAACAGCACGGGGAGGCGTGTCTCACCCACGGCCTGCAGCAGGTGGTAATTCTGCATGTTCCGGGCACCGATTTGAAGTACGTCAGCATATTGACAGAGCAGGTCGACATGATGTGGAGTCATGACTTCCGTGACGACTGCCAGTCCGGTTTCTTCGCGAGCCAGGGCCAGTAGCTTCAGGCCATCTTCTTTCATTCCCTGGAAAGAGTAAGGGCTGGTACGTGGTTTGAATGCGCCCCCGCGAAGACCCGTCGCGCCAGCTGCCTTAACCTGGTGAGCGACCTGCAGGATCTGTTCTTCGCTTTCTACCGAGCAGGGGCCGGCAATCACACCTACGTGTGAACCGCCGATAGTCAGATCCCGGGTTTTGACGACGGTCGGCTCTGGTTTCGTCTCTTTACTGGCAACCTTGTAGGCAGCTACGATCGGGACGACTTTCTCGACCTCTGCACAGGATTCCAGTTCTTCCTGATGGCTGTCACGTTTGATGCCCGCAGCCGCGATGACGGTGCGTTCTTCACCAACGATCACGTGTGCCTTCAGGCCCATTTCCTCGACCCGTTTGACCATGGCCTGAACCATTTCTTCCGTGGCGCCTGGTTTCATTACAACAATCATGGCTTTGACTCATTTCTAATTCAGTTTCAGGGAATAAAAAAAGCCCTGTAACCAGGCAGGTTACAGGGCCAATCGAATTTCGGGGGCTGTTCAAGTACTATGAACGGTGTATGCTTCGATCGGTCAGGTAACCTGTTCCGGTAAACCAATAGCTAAAAAAGTGCCAGGCTGAATAAAATGACAGCCGCACAAAATTAAAGCTAAAAGTACCAAACCGATGTGTCACAGAGAAACTCCAAATCGGAGAATTTTCGGATTCAGAAAAATATGAACAGTTTGATCATACCGCTCTGTCCTGTTTGAAGTCAACCGGTTTTCCAGAAAGATTCCCGCACCGGGTTCTGCTCTCAGGAGGACTCTTTCTGATTGCGGTCTCTGATCTGGGTGAAACTGATCGACTGAGGGGAAGGGAACGCAGGCTTCTGGGAATCAGAGGGACTGATTTGTTTGCTCATTTTACCAGGACTGACATTGCTGATTGAGAGACCGAGCATTCGCCGGCGAAAAATCTCAGGCAACCCGTCTGGTGATGATTCAGCATCGGATCCACTGCGTTCGTAGCGTATCTGGCGGAGTGATTTGATCGTCGCAGATTGACTGAAACAGTCTGCCGGAAAGCAGGCCAGCACGGCTCCCAGCATGGACTCCCAGTGCGCAGTGGTCTGACTGGTGAGACCGGAGGGAAATGAAACCCTAAGGCCGGCGTTAATCAGGTTCCAGGTTTGTGCAGCATGGATGGCATTCTGTTCGGACAACTGATCCTCACCAAAATCACGTGCGCGTTCTACGTCGTGGGCAAATTCTTCGAGGCCCAGTCTCTGCACGTATGGGCCAAGCAGCATGTCGGTCCAGCGCTCGATTGAACGACGGGTGGCATTGATGCGTTTGAGAGTCTCTGTATTCAATCCCTGTTCGGACACCAGTATTTTTAAAATGATCCGTTTCACATCCAGAAAGGAAAGGAACAGGCTGCGGGCAATCGGTTCGGCCTGACATTGTCCACGTCGTTGATCGGCGGCAGTATAGATTGCTGTGACGACTCTGATCAGCATCTCTTCGGCGAAGAAATCTCTAAAAATGATTTCCAGTTCGTTCTCTGCAGCTTCGATTCGCGATTCTGACTGAGTGAGTGCATCCAGTGTCGCTCGTCGATGTTTGATATGTTTTTGTCCATGGGACCAGAAATCACACAGGTGTTCTGGTGCGAAAGGATCGGAACCCTCCACCAGAGACAAACTTTGAGAACTGATCAATGCAGCCACCTGAGCGGTCAGTTGAGAATTCAATTTAGTACCATTCCGAGCTGAGAGATGAATTAGATAAATGAGCGAGAGCGAATACCAGGGAAAGTTCTGTCACCCTGTGCCTGATACATCGCAAAACTGATACCAGTTCCCTCTCTAAATAAAAAACTCTCTCATAAACGCTTTATTTATAGCAGTTTATGAGAGAGTTCTGAATTCTTGTTCGAGGTTCAGCGCTGAGCTAATCCACCAGTGTGTTGACAAAAATCAACACGAACTCACTTTTTCGGTGCCGTTTTCGCGACTTCTTCTGGAGAGAGTTTCCTCAGGCGGATGTTCTTCAAGGCGGCGGTGGTGGCGAAGGATGTGATTCCGAACGGGCGGGAAAGTTCGACCTCATGGCGGATTGAAATTTTGCGATCCTTCAGATTCTGATCCACGATCTGCTTATCATTCAACCAGACCTGGATTTTATGATCGGTGACCTGCAGGCGCACTTTATACCACTCCCCTTTTTTCAGGGTCTGAAATGTAGTTGTGCTGTTCTGTGAGGCATCGTCGCCGTCAATACTGGAAAGACCACACAGTGCGCCCCCCCAGCCTCCGAGAATAAATGAGCAGGGATCTTTTTTGACCGGAAACGTCAGCCCGCAGAAGAAATCGGTGCCATCGACACGCATGGCTTCCAGTTCGAGTTCATAGTTAGTTTCAGGCAACTTTTTGGCATCGGTAAATGTGGCGCCGGTAAGATCGACACCCATTTCGAGGATCATTTTCCCGTCTTCGACGTGGACTTCACCCTCCCCTCCGAATTGGGGACTTTTCCAGCCTTCCAGGTTTTTCCCGTTAAAGAGGGAGATCCATTCTTTGGATTTATTGACTTTGGCTGCCGGTCTGTTGCTGCCTGCTTCCTGTTTCTTATCAGCAGCAAAAGTGCTTGTGGAAGCGGCTACTATCAGACTCAGTAAGAGCAGACGGAAACTGTAATTAGAAGCATTCGAACTCGATACGAACGTCGCGAAGTATTTGTACATGGGATGTTCCGAAACTGTATAACAAGTGAGTTGTCAGGGGGTT
This sequence comes from Gimesia sp., assembly GCF_040219335.1. Taxonomy (NCBI): domain Bacteria; kingdom Pseudomonadati; phylum Planctomycetota; class Planctomycetia; order Planctomycetales; family Planctomycetaceae; genus Gimesia; species Gimesia sp. Next base: position 94,149 of record NZ_JAVJSQ010000040.1, read on the forward strand.
AGATAAGCATCTATTAGAAAACAACAGGCGTGGATCTGAAAGCGAAAAAATACAGTTTATCGGGATTATAACGAATTCAGGGAACAGTGAATAAGAGGCTGCTGATTCCCCGGTCCACGATGAAAAATGTGTTCATCATTTTCCCGTTTCTGAACTAGGTTTGATTGCAAGCTATCACAAGACGGATGGAAAAATTCTATTCATTCAGTCAGATTCTCAGAAAGCGCAGGGCCCCGTTGTATTTTCTTATTGCCTCGATTATTGAAGTGTTCACGAACCACGTCGCATCGGGTGCGTCCAGTGCCAGCGTGTTGGCGATTGCCAGTGTGTGCCTGCTTCAATATGTCGTTTACACGATGAAAATGTCTGCTGTCCGTAAGGAAAATGCGGAATTTCAGCAGCATTATCACGATGTGGAAGAAGAGCTCAATGATGTCCAGTCAGACCGGGCGATGACTTTGATTGAGAACCACATCCTGCGTGAGTTTGTCGCACAGTCTGAATTTGATCAGACCATTGACCTGCTGTTGAAACGCTATGTACCGTCCATCAGGGAAGGGCTGGGATTGTACCTGAACCGAGTGAACGGCGAATTCAAAGTACGCGACTCGCGGGGGATTACCAGGAATTCCAAAGCCGTATTCGAGTTCGACGAGCGTCAGCTCAAACAGTTAAAGACACAGAACGTAATCATCCTGCGCGGGCAGGAATTACGAAATTCGAAGATTTACCAATGCTTTGATGAGCAGGACAAGCCGCGGATTCACAAATTATGTCTGCTCGCAGTTTACGATAAAAATGCCATCTCTGGTGTGTTCCTGACGACGAACCTCTACCCCGATGGAGTGGATGAACAGCAGCAGATTAAGCTGGCCAAGCGACTGCTGGTCTGCGTTTCTCGGAACATCGTGAAAAATCAGGATTACGAATCATATCGCTTTGAATTGCGAGTCACCCGCGAGCAACTCGAATTACGGGCACTCGCCGATCAGCAGTTTAAAACTCCAGTAATCATGCTGGAAGAATTTCTGGATCGACTCCGGCAGTTGACGAATTCGAGCAGAGCAAGTCTGTTTCTTTCCACACCCCACGATTTTTCAAACTGTAAGTCTATTGTGGATTGTGGCATGACTCTGCAGGCGGGAGTCAAAACCCGATGGAAAGAACATGAACTGACTCTCGTTCGGCTTGGACTCAACTCCGGTGAGAATACATCACTGTCAGGTGAGCAGCTGGAGAATCATGGCGTTCGGTCGCTGATTGGGGCAGCACTGGTATCTCCCTTGATTACAAACCGGAAACGGATCGGGGCGATCTGTCTGACGAATCAGGAATGTCAGCCATTCGATGAAAGAGCGCTGCGTCTGATATCGTGGGCATCTCAGTTTCTTTCCAATACGCTGCTCAAAGTTCTCAATCATGCCAATATTGAAAAGCAGGCCCGTCAGGATGGATTGACTGGCCTGGTAAACCGGCGTTCGTTCGATGAACTGATCGACAATGCATTCGGACAGGCCCAGGCCGCTCAGTCCGCCTGTTCCCTGATCCTGATTGACCTCGATCATTTCAAGTCAATCAACGATACTTACGGGCATCAGGCGGGGGATGAGGTTCTACGACGGGTGGCCCGGATTCTACAGGATCGGATTAAAGAAATCCGTTCGTCGGACAATGTGATCGCAGCCCGCTACGGCGGTGAGGAACTCGCAATCCTGCTGCCCGAGATCGGCCTGGCGGGGGCTGAACGAATTGCAGAGGTGATCCGGCATTCCATCGAAACCGCCATCATTGAGTTCAACGCCACACGGATTCCGGTGACAGCCAGCCTGGGACTCTCCACCTATACTTCAAACGCCATGGAAAGTGTACAGACGCTGGTCGCTGCCGCTGATGGAGCGCTGTATCAGGCGAAATCGGATGGTCGAAATCGAGTTTGCAGCCTGACTTCCGCACCAGTCTGAGCGAATCCTCAAATCTCCCGCTTTCAGGCTTGTCTCAGCAGTGGATGTCATGAACAATAATCTGGCACCAATTGTCTGAAGCACTGTCTCTGTCTCTGATTCGAAGTATTGTATTCCGATGTCTGATTCGATTTCCCACCAACCCGGTTCCCGTTCTGATAGAGGTCGGGTCATCGCTGTCATGCCAGCCTACAATGCAGCCAGTACGCTGGAACGGACTGTAGCCGATATCCCCGAAGGTTCTGTTGATGAGATCGTACTCGTGGATGACTGCAGTAGCGATAACACTGTCGAAGTCGCCAGGCAACTGGGGCTGACGGTCATTCAGCATGAACGTAATACCGGCTATGGCGGAAATCAGAAAACCTGTTATCGCTATGCACTGGAAGCGGGCGCTGATTACATAGTCATGATTCACCCGGATTATCAGTACGACAGTCGAGTGATCCCGGTTGCAGTTGAATTAATCCGACTGGGAATTTGCGACGTCATTCTGGGCTCACGCATCAGAACCCGCGCAGAGACGCTGGAGGGGGGGATGCCTCTCTACAAGTACATTGCGAACCGGTTTCTGACGATCATCGAAAATATTGCCCTGGGACAGAACCTGGGCGACTTTCACAGCGGGTTTCGTGCTTACAGTCGCGCCGTGCTGGAAAAAGTCCCCTTTGAAAAAAACTCGGACGATTTTGTGTTCGACAGCCAGTTCCTGGCGCAGTCGGTTCGGTTCGGATTTAAAATCAGCGACATCCCGGTTCCCGTGCGGTATTTTGAGGAAGCCTCCAGCATTAACTTCAAACGCAGCGCCCAGTATGGTCTGTTGACGCTCAACGTCATGCTGCAGTACTGGCTGCACCGACTCGGGATCTGGAAGTCAGAACTGTTTAAAGAGAAACAGCCTCAGCTCATCGACTGAGTGTTGTGGCTATTCCTGCTTTTTGAATTTGCCGGCATCGTACTCCTGCCAGAATTCAGCCGCTGCTTTCACATTGTCAAAGTCTGTGCCGATGCCCTGCAGAGTAGGGTTATCCCTGATGACTTCGATCCCTTTTGTGATTTTCGACGGGGTAAAAATCAGACGCTGGAGAGGCATGCCTTTCAATGGAGTTAAATCGGTCACTTCAGATCCCGTCATATTCAAACGCAGGATCTGCATTCCTCTCAATGGGGTCAGATCGTAAACTTTGGTTTTCTCAAAGTCCAGGCTTTCCAGCAGCATCCCTTTCAGCGGGCTGATGTCAGAGATCTCTGTTTTGGGAATCCAGAGGGTTCTCAACGGGAGCGTATTAATCAAACTCAGGTCTTTTACTTTAGTGTCGAACAGATTCAGCTGATTCAGCGGCATGCCTTCCAGAGGTGCAATATCGGAGACAGGCGTGTGTTCCATGCGAAGAACCTGTAACGGCATTCCCTGCAGGGGCCGCAGGTCTGTGACATAGGTTCCTTCCAGGAAGAGTTGCTCCAGCTTCATGCCTTTGATGGGACTCAAGTCACTTACCGGGCAGTTGGTCAGGTCCAGATATTCCAGTTCGAGACCTTTGAGCGCCGAAATGTTTTCGACGTTCATATTGAACAGATTCACCGAAATGATTTTCCCCTGGCGTTTACCAAATTCAGCTGTGTTCTGATACTTGGGGTTGTCTTTCTTCAGTCGCTCATGAATGTCTTCTTCAGTCAATACGACGGGAGCAGGTGGGGCGGTGGGAATCGGAGGATCTTCCCTTGTGACCTGGGCTTCTGGTTCGGCAGGTTGCTCCTCTGAGCAGCCGATGCTGATCAGAGGAGAGGCGACAAGACAAAATACAATTACGGTGGTCAGGTGAGGATACAGGTTCATATAGAAACGTGCTTTCGCAGGCAGAAGAATCTAATTCGTTTTAAAAATATCAGTAAACCAGTTCAAGAGACTGTTCGTCAAATGTCAGTCCCCAGCCGGGTCGATCTGTAACAGAGATCAGCCCCCCGTCGATTTCAGGTTGACCAGCGACCCAGGTCATCCAAGGCCGGCCAGTTTCAGCTAACGGGTCAGGATCCAGCGCTGCGATGGCATGCAGAGCCCAGATTTCCGCACCGCGATGGGGGCAGACACGCAGGCCGGCACGATTTGCCATCTTGTAGATTTTGATCAATTCCGTCATACCGCCACACCAGCAGACATCAGGTTGCAAAACGGTGTGCAGTTTCTGGTCTATCAGTTGAGTAAACGCTGCTGCTGTAAATTCATGTTCGCCTCCTGCAATGGCGACGGCCGACTGTTCGCTGAGTTGTGCATAACCGGACAGATCATCGGGAGAGAGCGGCTCTTCAATCCAGTCGATTTGAAAAGGCTCGATCGCCCGGGAAATGGCAATGGTTGATTCCACCGTCCATTTCATCCAGGCATCTACCATCAGCAGGGGATCGGGGCCGATCAGTGTCCGGGCGGTTTCAATAGCCTGGATCATTTCATCCTGTTGACCGGCATTGGAAACTTTTCCCAGATGCAGTTTATAGCCGGCGTGGGAGTCAATCGACTCCAGATCTTGCGTATTCCAGACGGTGCAATAAGTGGGAAGCTGCTGACCCGGTTGGCCGCCCAGAAGTGAAACTACGGGTACTTTCTCGGCTTTCCCCTTGAGGTCCCATAAAGCCAGGTCAACGCCACTGATGGCCATGATGGCCAGACCTTTGCGTCCGAAAGCCAGCGTGGACTGATACATTTCATCCCAGAGACGGGAGCTATCTTCGGGGCTTTGACCGAGGAGCAGATCACGCAAGACGGTTTTGACGACGTGAATCCCTGCCAGTCCGCCGCCGCCGACTCCATATCCTGTGAGACCACAGTCGGTATCGATGGCAACCAGAATCTGTCCCAGGCTGGTACGCCAGTCGGGGGGAGAGTTCTTTCCCACGGGTTGTATTGCGCGAACGTCTGTAATTTTCATACAGACAGTCTAGCGGATCTCAATACAAAATGCAGCGATCTGATTTCTGATTTGATCTGCGGGAAAGAGAATTTTCGCGGAGTTTCAACCCAGTAGCAGTTAAGCAGCAATCGGTCAGTTACCTTCTGCGACCTGCTGATTATTGGGTTTGACCTGAACGGGAGCGACCCGGAAGTTTTTAGGCAGGTTCTTTTTCAGCCAGTCATCCATCGACTTGGTGACATCCGCGGCGATCTTCGGAGTATTGCCGGGCTGAACGATGGTTGCCACCGGTTTGATGATCTGCTTGTAAGCATCATTGACGACGGTCTGGTTGACCTTTTTCTGTGTCAAACCCTCTTCAGAACCCTGATTCGCCGGTTTGAATGCCAGGTAAACATTCCAGAAACAGCGTTTCCAGAAGCGAGCATTGTTGTTTTTGTTGTACTCTGCCACCATTTTGCGGGTCAGGTCCACAATGGAGTACGTGATCAGTTTAATGTCGGAGCGGGCATTGAGAGGCAGCTTACCAATATTATAAGCGGCTGCAGAACGGACTCCCCAGGTTCGCTTGGGGTTTTTCATGACGTCCAGTAAAGCATCGACAACAACAGGCTGACGCGCCAGGTTGTCGGTAATTCCCAGGGATCCCAGTGCGTCGACCAGGCTCCGCTGATACCAGGAATGATCCTGAATCGAGTTCTTAAGCTGAGGAATCAGGGCTTCTACAATTTTAACACGCAGAGCATTACTGGGATCACCCATTTCGCCAATGCGTCCCAGACCGTTGGCGGCGACGATTTTGATTTCAGTCGGTTGTGTTTTTGATTCGATTACTTTCAGCAACGGGGCGTATGCCAGGGTGTAGGCCGTCCTTTTGGTCTTCTTGCGGCGATCTTCGTCTCGCAGGTCCAGTTCGGAAAGCAGCACGACCGCACTGAAACGGACCAGGCGATGATTGTCGAACAGATCGGGAGCCTGTTTGGTTAATTCTTCCAGATACAGTTCACGCGCCTGAAAGTTACCCGAGACGCGACCTGAGAACTGAATATCACGCAGAATGTTGGCACGCAGTTTTTTCAGGTCGGTGGCATTTTCGGGTTTGTTGGGGTCGTTTTTAAACGTCATCAGGTACAACTGGTAACGGGCACCATCTGCAATCAGCTTCTTGTCTGCACTACTGCTGATTTTTCCTCCCCGCAGGAGCTCATCAAAATCGCGTAATTTGGTCTTGCGAAAATTGACGGCCTCTTCCGGCTTCATCAGAGGTTTGTATTCAGAGAGCGCTTTATCGTCCTGCTGTTTTGCCTCAGGCGGATTGGCTGGAGCCTCGTTCTGACCGAACAGCAGGGAGCTGTCTGTGAAGAATAATCCGGCAACCAGCAGAAAGAAACCAGTAATTCTGGCGGCTGGCACTTCAGTTACTGAAAAGGCCTCATACGAGCATCTGGATTGTCGCACGGAAAGTTCCTTCATTCAACGTTCTGCTCGAACCCCTGTTTCACGGAACAACTTATGGGGTCTTCTCGACTACAATTGGGAGCGTGACATTCAAGAAAATATTACACAAATAAGGCAAAAAACTCTATGGCAGCCGAAAAGAATTCCTGTGATAAAATACCGACCGCTTAAATGGTTCCGAATGAAACGGAATGAGGAGATGACTTAGTATAATAATACGATAAATGCTGTGCCGTTACCAATTAAATCTAGTATTTAATAACAATCGAAGTGGTTAACCACCGGCTCGTATGAATTGAACTGTCTGAAATATCGAGAGAATTCCCGGAGCGCGACTTCAGGTTGTTTTAAAACCGATGGTTGTATTATCTTACGTTATCGCTTTACCTTACGAGCTGTCAAGTTTTTTCCCCTTTCTGGCTCCGATTTCGGGGCTGAATCTGACAGAGGCTGGCGTCTTCTCACAAAATTTATAAACAGAGTTCTCGTAGTAATGCGTGGAACCGGTATATTCCCTGCAAAGCAACCTGGCGTGGCAGGAGTCGATTCTGCGGGCAGGGGGCTGAAAATCTGCGTGGCAGGGTAGCCTGAAGCGGACTCAGGAATTGAACAGATCCAGTTGGAAGGATGATCAATGACCGTTTTTTACCAGAGCAAAACCTTTCTGCAACACGAAACCGGATCTCACCCCGAAAGTCCTCAACGCTTACAGGCCGTGATGGACGAAGTGGCAGCGAAACAGATTGCCGGACTGACAGTGGAGAACGATCCGACGGTCAAAATCGGACAGGAGATTGAACGCGTCCATTCAGCCGACTATTTGAAATCAGTGCAGCAGTTTTGCGCGGATGGTGGCGGGCGGATTGAGATCGATACGGTCGTCTGTCCCCGGTCTTTCGAAGTCGCCCAGTATGCAGCCGGCTGTGCTATTAAGGCGGTGGATCAGGTATTACTGGGGAAAACCAAACGGATCTTCTGTGCAGTGCGGCCGCCGGGGCATCATGCACTCTCAAAGCAGGCGATGGGGTTCTGCCTGATCAACAATGTGGCTGTAGCTGCGAAGCATGCAGTCGCTCAGCACAAGTTGAATCGGGTCCTGATTGTGGACTGGGATGTACATCATGGTAACGGCACCCAGGATATCTTTTACGAAGAAGACCAGGTCTATTTCTTTTCCGCGCACCGTCATCCTTTCTATCCTGGAACCGGGTTGGGGGATGAAACGGGAACAGGGAAAGGGCTGGGGACGATCTGGAATCTGCCCCTGGCCTTTGGGATTTCTCGCGAAGACTACTTCAAACAGTTTGAACGGATGCTGCTCCAGGCTGCTGAGAAATGTCGGCCGGAACTGGTACTGATCAGTGCCGGCTTTGATGCCCATAAAGAGGATCCCATCGGCTCTTTGGGGCTGGAGACGGAAGACTTTGGCCGATTAACCAGACTCGTGGCTGGCGTGGCGAACCAGTATTGTAAAGGCCGTATCGTCAGTCTGCTGGAAGGAGGCTACAACCCCCAGCGACTGGCAGAGTCTGTGGTCTGTCATCTGCAGGAGTTGGAGTCTGCCTGACAGAAGTCAGACTACTTCTGATAGATGGGCAGGTAGCCATTGTCGAGTTGTAGAATCGTGGCATTGATAGCGGTGGTATAGACGGGCCCTACATGCCCTTCCATCCAGGCTCCGGAAGCCGACTGCTTGCGCAGGATCTGCTGACCAATATCCTTGATGTACTTGTCCCAATCTTTGTTTTCACCACGGTACATGACCTGGGCATAGTAAAAGTGGGCGTAATGCCAGTGCCCAAAATACCGGTTGGCGTTTCCACCGGGCCAGACATTTTTCTTACAGTAATCCAGCATGTTTTTCAGGTGATCGGAGTCGTATTCTCCGGCATTGAATAATGCGGCACAGGCAGCGGCGGTGATCGCGGGACGGGCACCGCCTCCACGGATGCTGTACTGCACCCCCCCCTCCTGGGTAGTACAGTCCGAGATGTATTTTTTGGCCCGGTCAATGATTTTTTTGTCGACCGGAATGCCCGCGTTACGGCAGGCTCGTAAGCCTTGAACCTGGGTGATGCAGGTCGAACCTTCATCGAAATCGTTCCCATCTTTGGCGGAGACATAGCCCCAGCCTCCACGGGTGGTTTGAGCGCCGGCACAGAACTCCACTGCCTTTATCAGGACTTTTTTGAGTTCTTCCCGGCGCAGGGCATCCTCTTCCTCTCCATAGACCTGGGAAAGAAAGACCATCGAATAGCCGTGGCCATAGGTGTAATGATAGTCGTTCTTGTATCCGATCAGCCCGTTCGGCTGACTCATTTCCAGCAGGTAATCGACGGCATTCTGAATGTTGCGGGCGTACTTCCCGCGTGTAGTCGTCGAGCCTTCGGCCAGCAGCGCATTGCCGGCGAGCGCCGTCATCGCGACTCGGTACTGGCCCCCATTGGCTTCCCAGTAACCCTGTCGTCGTTGTTCACGAGCCAGGTATTCCAGTGCGTTCGAAACGGCCTTTTGGTACTTGGGATCGCGATTCTTGGCGAAGGTGGAATCCGATCCACACAGTGTCAACCAGACTGAGAAAAGGATTCCGATCAGAGTTTTGTGCATTGAAAACTCCCTCTGTTCAGAGGAAAAGGTACCCCCTCATCTGAGCGGGTAAAAAACGCTGCAGGCTCCTGAGTCGTCAGCGAGACGTTCTGACTCAGGAGAGTCTGCAGATTCTTCGGGTAATTATTTTTCAACCCATTCAACAGGCTGAGGTTCAATCTCATCATGGGGGCGGTTGCCGGCATCGGCACGGCCGCTGCCTTCCAGACGACTGATGGCCCGGACGGTCATATCATGATCGCAGAGGATCTGACAGCTCAGGCGACAACCGGTAACTTCGCGGGCTTCCAGGGTGTTTTTCTCAGCGACCGTCATTTTGTCCGGTTCACCTTCGACGAACTCAACCCGACATGTCGTACAGCGTCCTGCGCCTCCGCAGGCATGTAATTGATCGATCTGGGCATCGTCCGTCAGGGCTAAAACCAGACGCTTGCCTGGTTCCACATCGAATTCTCCTACATTTTCTACTGTCAGCTTTGGCATTAGATCCTCAATTTACGTTGGTAATTAAAATTCATCATGAACTGATACGTGTTAACAGATGACTATATTACGAATTATATGCATTCTGTTTGATGATAACAGGGGAGAATTCCTAGGTTGGCATTACAAATTCGTGTTCCGGGTGCGAAACCGTCAGCACCGGACAGGGGGCTTTGCGGACCACTTTTTCTGCGACGCTTCCCAGCAGCATATGTTTGAGGCCGGTACGCCCGTGGGTGCCGATCACAATCAGGTCAATTTCCTGCTCTTTGGCATACCTGATGATCTCCAGAAAGGCTGGTCCCACGCAGACCTTGCGGACAACTTTGAGATCTTCCGATCCAGTAAGTCCCGGCATTTCTTCCAGCTGCTTTTCTGCCAGACTCTGCATGTCAGCCACCAGGTCATTCATGGAGGTCCCCATCATATTGGGTTCCGGAAACATGGCGACCGCATCCTGTACTACGTTCAGCAGGTGCAACTCGGCTCCAAAACGTTTGGCTAATTCACATCCATAGAGCAGAGCATGCTGCCCGAATTCACTGAAGTCAGTGGGAACAAGAATTTTTTTGAGATCGATCATCGGTTTACTCCTCGTGGCTCCATTTCATGATCAGAACGATTACATCCCCTATTGTAATCAATATCCCCGGGCAATGCCGATACCGGCTGGCTCTCTTATCAGAAATTCATCAGATCCCATCAGATAGACAAAACCGGTAGCCCTGAAAAATGGGGAAGAACTGCTACAACCGGACCAGCTGTTTTTTTCGTCTGATTCTGAACAACCGATTTGATCCATAAGATTCAGCAGGGACAGATCAGTTACAGGTTATACGACCGTTAGAGCTCAAAAAATAGATTTATCAATCACGACACTTGCATTTATGAGAAATCGTTTTTCCAAGAATAAACGGAGGGAGGTTGCAGCGATTCTAATCGTTTCAGCACTTTCCGCTGGCAGATCGTGACCAGTTAAACCGATTTTGATTGCGTGTGCCGTACCACATTCTGATTGTTTGTCAAACGACTAATGTGGTTTTTTCAAATTGTCCGCCACACGGGGCGCAACGAGGAACTCAACATGTCACTGCCATATTCGAAATCGATTTCATTAGCACTCTGTCTGTCCACCATGACGGGGTTATATGGCTGTCAGTACGCAAAAGAGAAGGTCTATCAGCAGGCGGCCCGTTCCGGAGCTGACTATGACATTGAGACGTTCACCGAAAAGGAACCACTGCCGCGTTACCAGAGTCCAAGTCGTTACCTGAGCGAACCTGCTCCGGCTCCCGTAGGTGATTCGTTTCCCCCGGCAGCGCCACCCAGTATGGTCCCGCCTCAGCCGGAAAAGGCAGACAACGAACGGGTTTCGTACATCCTGAGAACGTCGCAGGAAGAAGAGGTCGAAGACCAGGAATACTTCAAATCGATGTTCGATTCGGAACCGGTTGAGCCAGCCGAGAAACACCTCGGACTGGTACCCCATTATTCCACAGTATCCAGTTCTGTTTCCCGCAAGGTGAAACAGATGAATGGCAAAGTGAAAGATTTCTACTCGAAAATGAAATCACACGTCAAAACTCCAGACTGGGTGCGCAAGGTTTCCGGCAGCTACGTGGAAGTGTCGGAAACAGAAGTCATCTCTGAAGGAATGTCCTGTATCGAATCGGCTCCTTTCCCACAGGAGGTACTGATGGAATCAGAGTCGATCGATCTGGAGCCTACTCCAGCGTATCCCGCACCACAACCACCGGCTCGTTCCCTGACTGAGCCACCTCAGAAACTGCAGCCTCAGCCTGAACTGAAATCGCAGCAGCTTCCGCAACTGCCCCCCCCGGGAGAAGCGACAAAATGGGATGAATCCTGGCGGGTCTCTGCAACCCTGGAACAGTTGCCCGTGAAAGATTATTCAACACTGGATGACCAGATCGAAATGTGGCCGTATTCTCAACAGCGGATGCAGCAGGGCAAAAAGTTTGATTTCAAGACTGCGACCCCGGTCTCCGCACCACGCACTCTGGAAACTCAACCGGAACTGAATCACCCCCGGGAATTGACCGTACCTTCCATGATCTCACAGGAAGAAGCGGCTCCCGTCCGGAAAATCAACTGGAGCGAATAGAGCCGATCTGTCGCTCATCTCACGCAGGTTCAGAGCACCTCGCGTTGACTTTGGAGTCCTGATCTTAAGGGGGATCATAGCCCCCCGGATGAAAGGGATGACAACGGCAGATACGCAATATACCTTTTACGGAGCCTTTCATGGCTCCGTATTTTTTTACGGCTTCAATGAAATAGGCGCTGCAGGTCGGGTGGAAGCGACACTGTTTTCCGATCAGGTGGCTGAGGGTCATCTGGTAGACGCGAACCAGGCCGATGAGAATCATGGCCGGCAGTTGATAGAGAAATCGGCCAATGCTGGCAAGCGTGGCTTTCATGGGCGTTCAACTGCTGGCAGACGTTGGTCCAGTTTCCGTGTCAGACGTTGGAAGGACTGCTGATACGCTTTCAGGTCCCCATCTACATCAGGACGCGGGATCGCGATCAGATCCAGGTTTGCAGGTAACCGATGACGGATCAGGCGAAATGCTTCCCGCAGCAGTCTTTTCTTTCTGGCCCGCAGGATCGCATTCCCGTTTTTTTTAGAAACACTGACCCCCAGTCGACTGTGCCCCAGTGAGTTGCGAATCGCAAACAACAGCAGATTCTGATCTCCGGCCCGCTGGCGCGCTTCGTAGATCGCAGCAAAGTCCTGCTGGCTGCGAATCCGGTTTGTAGGAGGGTGGCCGTATTGTTTCAAGAGAATTTCTGCCTGCCGACGCGCGGCTGATATATCAGGATTGAGGCGGATCTTTTTCAACTGTCGCAGATTCGTCTTCCGTTTCGCTTTCCGACTCTTCTGTCGGCGGAAGATGTCTGGCGTGCGACTGTGGCGGATACGGTCTTCTGATCATCGTTCGCACCGAGTGTCCGAACAGGGATGTGAAGATCAGAATTCCGATTCCTGCCCCTGCCAGAATCCAGACCACCAGAATCATGACACCCAGTTCCCGGGGGCGTTCGTCTTTTTTCTCCTCTTCGGAGTTCGCGTCCTCTGAAGTGGAACCTTCGGGAAGATCGACATCCGCCTGCTTCATTTCTTCGACCGTTGCCGAACCCGCTTCCGGGGCCTGTGCCGGTAGTGCTGTTGAGGTCAGCAGCACGCAAGTGATGGTCAGGCAGATGATCAGTAGTGAGTGAGTGGCTGGATGCCCGGTTTTCCTCGGGATGACGTTCATCGGGATCACCATACTTTCGAACGGGGATTGTCGTGTTTCAGTTGCTTCAACTGTTCGTAGAGTTCTTTTTCCTGATCACTCAGGTCTTTGGGGGCCACGATTTTGATCGAGCAGATCTGGTCACCCGGTTGTTTGGTTTTCTGATTTGCGATTCCTTTGCCTCGTAGTCGCAATTTGCTACCACTGGATGTGCCGGCGGGAATTGTCACCGTAACTTCCCCTTCGGAAAGAGTTGGAACATCAACTTTCGCTCCGAGGGCCGCTTCGGTCAGGGAGATGGGAACTTCCAGCAGCAGATTGCTTCCATCGCGCTTAAAATTGGGGTGACTGCCGACCTTAAGTGTGATCAGTAAATCCCCGGTGGGACCACCGTGAACCCCGGGGCCTCCCTGACCACTGAGTCTGATGACGGAGCCATTATCGACGCCAGCCGGGATTTTGATTGTCAGTCGTTCGGTAGAACTTCCCCGCTGCACGCTGATTTCGTGTTGTCCGCCAACCGCTGCCAGGTGGAAAGGAATCTCAATCTGTAGACGTTTCGATTCCCCTTTCTGCGGACGGGGCTGAGAACGCTTGGCACCACGAAACGCACCGCCAAACAAGTCTCCCAGATCGATGCCTCCTCCGCCGAACAGATCCTCGAAGTCAACGGGGCCACCACCTCCGCCTCCGGCCTGATAGTAACCTCCCCCGCCACCGCCCTGGCCGGCATGCTGGAATGCGTGGCCGAACTGGTCGTACTGTTTGCGTTTATTCTCGTCGCGCAAGACCTCGTAGGCTTCCTGGACCTCCTTGAATTTCTGATCAGCGGTTTTATCGTCCGGAGCCATGTCGGGATGATACTTGCGGGACAGTTTACGGTACGCTTTCTTGATTTCATCTGCAGAAGCGCTGCGGGAAACTCCCAGGATCTCGTAATAATCGCGTTTACTCATGGATTTTTTATTCGTACTGGCTCCCAGAGGAATTTAGGAGGGTTGAGTCCTGGCCTCTGGTGAGTATCTGAAAACACTGACACTAAACGAATGCTCTTAGTGAGAATCAAGGCCGAAGTCACACACTTCAACTGATTCAGGTCTGGCAGCATTCTACGTTTGATTTTAGCTGGTTTTCAAGTTTGCTTCGTCTATAACTCCTTATAATCAGTCCTTTTATTTAAAGAATACGAATGAAATTCATTCATTGCTGGAAACGATCTGCATAGAATGCCTGTACTGTCTGAAGTCAGGGATGTTGTTTGAGACTGGAATACTGCCTGCATGCTGAAATTTGCCTTTCGAAACCTGCTGAGCCGCTCACTGAGATCGTTTCTATGCTTGATGGGGTTAACCATTGCCATTGCAGGCATGGTAGGCCTCTTCTCCATCGCGGGGGGGCTGGAAAAAACCGTCGCCCAGACGTTTGGGAAGATTTCAGGTATCGTGGCCATGCAGCCCGGGGCACCCATCCCCTTGTTTTCACGGGTTCCCCGCGCCTGGGGAGAGGAGATCAAATCGATCCCCGGCGTGGCCATTGTGAATCCGGAAATCTGGTCGCGGGTCAATATCATCGATGGGAAACCGGTGGTGAGTCCTCCCCGCTTCCTGTTTGGCACCGATCTACCGACCCGCACCCGGCTCAAACATGGAATCTACAGGGATTCTATTTACGCAGGCCGCTTCCTCGATCTCAGCGACCAGGGCCAGTTAAACGCGGTCATCAGTCGCCAGATCGCCGAGCAGCATGAGAAACAGGTGGGGGACACCATTGAGGTCAATGGTCAAAACCTCCGGATCATCGGGCTCTATGAAACAGACTCAATCCTGCTGGATGTCGCCATTATTCTGGATATTAATGTGGTTCGTGAAATCACCCGTTTTGATCCGGACAGTGTCAGCTGTTTTTATATCGAGCAGACCGGCGAGGTGAAAAACGATCCGCTCGTTGAATCGATTAAAGATCAGTTCCGGGATCGTGAGTTGGCTTCCTGGCAACCCGCTTCACTGGCACTGGCCAGTGGGTCGTCTTCCAATCTCCTCAAGGATCTCATGCAGAGCCTTGATCAGGGACTGAAGGGCAATACCCCTGCTGAATCGAAATCGAGCGAGGCTGAGGAGCCAGTTAAAAGACGATCGACGAAATCGACAGCAGCCAATGCTGAGAATACAGAGCAAGAATCTCCCAGTGCACTCGAAGTCCGGGCGGCTGCGGACTGGGGAGATCGCCTGGAGACCTTTACCGCGGACCTGGATATCTTTCTGGGGCTGCTGACGGGCATCGGTGTGTTGATTGCCATGCTGAGCATCATCAATACGATGTTGATGAGCGTGATGGAGCGGATTGTTGATTTTGGAATTCTGAAAGCCAATGGCTGGTCCAATCGGGATGTGATGCTGCTGATTACCGCAGAGAGCTCGTTACTGGGCGTCGTTGGCGGTGTTTTGGGGGGAATTCTAGGGCTGATCGCGATTGCAATCGTCAATTGGAAGTTCGCAGACCAGGTTCACCTCTATGCCAGCCCGGGATTGTTGCTGTTTGGTGTGTTCTTCAGTACCAGCCTGGGAATTCTGGGCGGCCTGTATCCCGCCTGGTGGACCACCAGGATGACGCCCATCGATGCGATTCGACGCGGTTAAGCTGACCTCCGAGAAATGACTTGTAACAGAGAGTGAGTAGCGAAATCATGATTGAAGTGCGAGATGTTACGAAAGTTCATCAGAGTGGTGAAACCGAAGTCCATGCACTTCGCGGCGTGAGTTGTCGGTTCCCCGGTCACACATTTTCGTTCATCCTCGGGCCCTCAGGGAGTGGCAAAAGCTCATTGCTCTATCTGATGGGGGCACTCGACTCACCTACCAGCGGCGAGATCTTCGTTCAGAACCGTTCCCTGGCAGCCCTTTCCCAAAGTGAGCGCGATACGTACCGTCGGGAGAAGGTAGGTTTTGTCTTTCAGAATTTCAATCTGCTGAAGAACCTGAATGCTCTGGAAAACGTGCTGGCTCCCTATCTGCCTCAGGGAGTGAATGCCGAACAGAAAGAGCGGGCGCGGGAGCTTTTGAAACAAGTGGGGCTGGAGCAGCGGATTACACATCGGCCGAATCAGCTTTCCGGCGGGGAACAGCAGCGGGTGGCGATTGCCCGGGCTTTGCTCAAGCGGCCTCTATTGATTCTGGCAGACGAACCGACGGGCGAACTGGATACCCAGACCGGCGCGGAGATATTCAGTTGCCTCAGGCAGATGAGTGAGCAATATAAAACGACGGTCGTGATTGTGACACATGACGAACGCTACATCAGGGAGTCAGATCACATTCTCCGTCTGCGTGATGGCAAGCTTGCCGACGATCATCAGGCGGAAGCATTGTCGACAGACGCATCATAAAAAACATTCAGCTGCGATACCAGAGGATCGCAGCTGAATGGTGCAATCGAAACATTTGACGCTGCTTACGATTGGTTGAGTCTATTTCTGTGCCGGGGAGGCTCAGACGGTATCAATTTTCCCATCGTGCGATTTGCGAAATCCCGGTCCCGCTTCTTCCGGGGGAGTCGCATAGACATTCAGGCGGACCAGTTCCAGGTCGGCCAGATGTCCTTCGATGGTGATATAGGCTGAAGCCGGATCGCATGTGCTTTGGGCTTCAATCTGTTCGAGGAAGTTAAAATGGAATCGGTTCACAGATTCGAACCGGTCGAGCAGCTGCAGCAGGTCGAACTGAAAGCTGGCGGCGATAAATTGACCGTCCCGTTCACCGCCGACAATTTCGGTGCTGCCCAGGAAGAGGCCCACTTCCCAGCATTCTTCGGTGAACTGACAATCAAAACCGACGCGACCGACTTCTTCATAGGGATTAAAGATGTCGGCAACTTCGTCGACAAAGCTGTTGAGCCACAAGGGGCGACAATTCAGATTCATTGATTCCGAATTGAAGTTTTCCATCTGTTTCATCAGGTGTTGAATCGGCAAGTGTGAATGGGCCAACGTTGTTTCTCCGTCTCAATCTTCTGGGGGTCTCTGGGGAAGAAGTATTATGCACTCTCTCAGGTGTTGCAATTGGGGGTTGTAGTGTTAAGTATCGGGGAATTCACAAGAAAGACCACACAACAATTCTGTTCTTCGGGGGAGATGAGATGCTTCGAGTGTGCGTGGGCGCAAAATTGCCGAAGCGGACTGTCGCACCATTCCCGCTATCTGCCGGGGCCGTACTGATCAGTCCGATTGTGTTGCCTTCCCAGAGTCCGGCTCAAGTTCGATTATGTCGTATTGCCCGGAGAAAAAATCATTGAATTTGTGATTTGCATCATTTGCTACTGAAGTTGAGTCAAAATCAAAAAATTCAACAGGAAACAACGAAATTACAGGGTAGGCCGCCGGAGCCGATTCTGGCTACAGTGAGCCGGGCCAGTGGTTTGACACTGTCTCCCCGTCTTCTAAAATGGATCGATTCAAATGAAACCCGCCGGGGCGAGCAGAGAGTCCACCAGCTGGTATGCTCGCAGTTAAATCAATAAGTGTTGATGAGTTCGGAAGGAATAAGGTTCACAGTGGAAGATGCCGTTCGTAAAGCAGTCGTCCTGATTGAAGCGTTAAGCTGGATTAGAAGATTTCGAGGACGCTACGTGGTCATCAAACTGGGGGGCAGTGCCCTCGAAGAAGAGGCTGCAGTCAAAAGTTTTTTGACCGATGTCATCTTCATGCGCACCGTGGGCATGTATCCGATCCTGGTGCATGGCGGCGGAAAAGCGATCAGCCAGGCGATGAATGAAGCCGGCATCGAACCTCATTTTGTGAACGGACGGCGCTACACTGATGAGAAAACTCTGGAAATCGCGACCAGTGTCCTGGCGAATCAGATCAGTGAATCACTGGCTCAGGAGATCCGCGCTCAGGGGGCCCAGGCGGAACCCCTGCATTTTGGCACCCGTAACTGTCTGCGAGGCGAGCAACTGACACTACAGGACGAGGATGGCAGCCCCATTGACCTGGGACATGTGGGCTACGTGAATGATATTGATCAGGGACTGCTGGCTGAAGTCTGTCAGTCTGATGCGATTCCGGTGATTCCCTCGGTTGCCCTGGATGCGTCCGGACAGAAGCTGAATGTGAATGCAGACACGGCTGCTGCAGCCCTGGCCCGGATTCTCAAAGCGGAAAAGCTGGTCTTTCTCAGTGATGTACCAGGAATTTTCCTGGATCGACACGATCCGGGTACACTGGTTTCCCATCTGGAAACAGAACGCTGCCGGGCTCTGATTAAAGATGGCACGATTGATTCCGGTATGGTTCCCAAGGTCGACGCCGCCCTGGAAGCCCTGGCCAGCGGTGTGGGAAAAGTGCACATCGTAGACGCCCGGCTGCCCCATTCGATTCTGCTGGAAATCTATTCCGATAAAGGGATCGGAACGGAAATCGTTAAATAGCTTCTCGGTTCACCCATCCACTGATTCCAGAACTGGCTTGACCGCTTCGACCGGAGCGGTTGCTTCGAACTTGATTTCCGGATGGCGAATTCTGCCACCCCAGTGTGCTGCCACGCTCCAGAAGCCTGCGAGAGCCAGGGTGCCGACGATGATGACCGTGCGTTGCCAGCGTGGGACTGCTTCTTTCTGAAAACCCTGGATCAGCGCATTGCCGACGACCATCGAAAGTACGACCATCGCCAGCAGACAGGACCGAGCCAGGACCGCGTGAAATTCGACGGTTTCCTGATCCAGCTGATACTGTTCTCCCAGCAGCTCATATGCGGGAGGTCCTGAAAAGTAAGCCACGGTCGCCAGCAGGAGCACGGAGAGCAGCAGCCAGCAGCTGATTTTAAACAGTCGTTCATCACGAAAGTGGGCTGATAACAGGAACAGGATGAACAGCCCCCAGCAACCGACAACAGGAACATGGACTGTCATCAGATGAAGATGAGCTGCGTTCATTTCCGACCTGTCTCAATCGCTTTGCTGGGATCGACGCCTTTATCGACCTGGCTGTAGTCGAGTTCACTGCCGCCCATACTGTGCGGGATGAGATAACAGACCGTCATCACGATAGTAGCGGTAAACACGACGACCCGATGCAGAGCGGTCGTTTTCTTCTGGGGATTCAACCCGATCACAGAGCAGGCAAAGACCCAGGCCAGAAACATGAACAACATTTTATTGTCGGTCCAGTCACCGCCGAGGGGGAACCCGGTCCAATACTCACCGAAGGCATATTTTTGCACAAAGGGACCCAGGATCATCCCACCTACGGTCATACCGCACAAGGTAAGCCACGCCAGTTGTCGCATGTTGTAAGGGGCAAACAGGGCAGCCAGTCCGGTACGCATGCCAAGCAGAATCGAAAAAATCATCAGGGTCACATGCGGAATCAACACTCCGTCAGGGACGGGATCTTTAAAGCGGATGACGACGTTCGAATCCTGTTCCGGGGGAAACCGGCGTTCCTGGCCTTCCAGGTTGGCCTCGATATAGTACTCGAGCTTACCCGCTGCCGGCTGTTTGGGCAGGGGGGCTTCCAGCTGATAACGCTTACCTTTTTCGGCGGCCTGCATCGGAACAGCCGTGAATTCGTCGTCGGTCCGGAAGCGTTTATAATACAGTGTGCCTGAGGGGGGCTGTTCCTGATTCTGCTCGACCGGCAGTTCCACCATTGCGTCGCTGGTCGATTCGTGTGTTCGGATCAATTTTGCGACGATGTCTCCCGTCACCGCAACTTTCATGGGATAGGTAGGACCAGTTGCACGCTGGTAAATCATCGCAGAAGCGGCCAGAACAAATGCCAGGAACCAGAGTCCTGTCCGTTTGAGTAGTCGGTAACTCTCTTTGGGAGGCAGCTCTTCTGTAACATCTTGATCTGTCTCGGGTTCGGGTTGAACAGATTCCTGATTTTCTTCCATGGGAGTCCCTTTTTCTCAATCATTGTGAATCTTCTACTCGTAGTGTCTTATAAGCGGACCACGATTGCAATTCTATACCGGGTCTCGGTACGATCAAAAAATATAGAATTGTAACGATCCTGCCTGTTGACGTCTCACCTGTCAGAAATAGCCCGATACGACCTGCTGCGAAATCAAATATGTTCACGCGCGTTGCTCACTCCCCGTTTCTCTCTGCCATTGACAGGAAACCGTTCCGGTTTGCTCGACTGCTCGGACTGATCTGCCTGACACTGCTATCGGGGTTCTGGTTTTCAGAGAAAGCCGAAGCACATCCCATTTCGGTCAGCCAGGAAAACGTCTATGTCACACGGGAAAAAGTGGTGATCTCGATGCAGATTTATGTCGAGGACCTCTACTTCTTTCAAAAGCTGGAACCGGATAAAGAGAACATCGTTTCCCAGAAACAAATCAAGGAAGCGATCGAAAAGCACAAACAGTTTCTGCTGGATCGCCTGCTGGTGCGGGACATCAACGGTGAGCGGCTCAAGGGAAAAGTCGTCTCAGTCGACGATTCTTCGGTCTCCTCTAAAGGGGTTGCCATGAGCGACCTGATGGCCTTCACGCTGGATTTCCAGCTGGAGTATCCACTCAAAGAGCCCCCAGAGTTTTTGACCTTCAGCCAGCAACTCGTCGATTCCAATGCAGGCTTTCCTGCCATGGTTCAGTTTAATCTGAAGCAGGAAGGATCGGAGACCCCTTATTCCGTCTCTATGAAACCTCGCGAGCCCCAGACAATTCGCTTTAACTGGGATCACCCGCCGCTGGCTCCGGATGCCTCGGAGGAAGACTGGCAGAAGTGGCTCAAAGAACGTCGTGAAGAGACGCTGGGGATTACCAGTTATGGTACTGTTTACTCGTTTCTCTACATCGAGGATTTTGAAATCCGTCACGAAATTCTGATTCCGCTGGCGACTCTGGAGTCATTCTTCACACTCGAGCGCAAGGATGAAGATTTTCTGTCTGTCGCGGAGCAGGAAGCGTCGCGCGGCAAAATCGAGGAATTTTTTGCGAAAGCGAATCCGATCGAGATTGATGGAATTGTCGTGAAGCCGGTGATCAGCCGCCTCGATTTTTATGGACTGGATTTCAAGGATTTCGCGAAGCCGGCGGATAAGAAGCGGGTCAGCGTTGCGAATGCCCGCGTGGGTATCATCTTGACATATAGTACCAAGGGGACTCCCGACAAAGTCAAGGTAACCTGGGATATGTTCAATCGTAGTGTGTGGAGCGTGGAATCCGTCTGCTTCGCATTCGACAAAGCTTACAAGCCGATCTTTTCCAAGCTGGAACGGAACAGCGAATTTGTGTGGACCAATCCGGGACGCAAAGTCAGCCTGGAGGTCAATCCGGTAGAAGTCGCTTTGCAGCCACGGACTCAGTGGTCGGTCTCGATGCTGACTGCAGGGGGATTATTTCTCTGCCTTCTGCTTGCATTAAGCTTGATCAGCCAACGTCAGAGACGGAAATCGACTTATACCATGCTGGCTATTTTACTGGTGGCGAGTCTGCTCTGTTGGTCGGTCTCCCGTGTGACTTTTGCCAGTCCCCTGGAACCAGTTCCGCATGTGTCGGCAGAAAAAGCAGAAACGGTTTTCAAAACCCTGCACAAAAATATTTATCGCTCTTTCGACTATCACACCGAGAGCGATATCTACGATGCACTCGCCAAGAGTGCAGATGGTTCTTTCCTGGAGACACTTTATCGGCAGATTAACCAGAGCCTGAAAATGCAGGAGCAGGGGGGCGCCGTAGCGCGGGTAACCGACGTGCAATGGAAGGCCATCGAACCCCAGGCCGGTTCCACCACTGATTCAACCCCGCCAGCTGATGAGCGTAGCTTCGCGGTTCAGTCGACCTGGACGGTCTCGGGCACTGTGGAGCACTGGGGGCACATCCATACCCGCACCAATCGTTACCAGGCCGTTTTCTATCTTCAGCCGGTGGAAGGTGTCTGGAAACTGACGGGCATGAATCTGCTCGATCAGGAACGTCTGCGGTTTGAAACCGGTTTGCGAGAAGTCAAAATCGAAGAAACAAAGCCGGATCCTGAACCTGTCAAAAAAACGTCCCCCAAAGGCAAAACTACTAAATCTAAATCCTCGGATTCGAGTTCCTCATGATTCAGATCAGACAGCTCAAGTTTGGCTATCCGGAATCGAGTTTCCGGTTAAATATTCCTGAGCTGGAGATTCAGGATGCGGAAAAGGTTGCCGTCATTGGTCCCAGTGGCTGCGGCAAAACGACTCTGTTGAATCTGATTTCCGGGATCCTGATCCCGAATCAGGGTGAGTTGACTGCAGGCGATGTCGATCTTCGCACTCTTAATGAAAGTCAGAGACGAGCCTATCGCATTTCTCAAATCGGCTTTGTCTTTCAGGAATTTGAGCTGATCGATTATCTGAATGTCCGGGAAAATATCCTGCTGCCTTATTATATCAATCAGACTCTCAAGCTGGATGAAAGTGTGCAGACACGGGCATGTGATTTGGCTGCCTCGATGCAGATCGAGCAGTATCTCGATTCACGCATTGATCAGATTTCCCAGGGAGAACGTCAGCGGGTTGCGATCTGCCGGGCGCTGTTGACTCAGCCACAGATCCTGCTGGCCGATGAGCCGACCGGGAATCTGGATCCGGCCAACAAACGCCTGATCCGGGATCTGCTGCTGGAGCATGCCACCCGGACCAACGCCATTCTGATTATGGTGACTCATGATGATCGTCTGCTGGATGAGTTCGACCGGACGATCGACATCGAGCGTTTTCATGAAATGGTGAAAACGGCATGAATGGGATTCTGCGTCTCACATTACGCTACCTGGCGTATAACAAACTCAAAACAGTCACACTGATTCTATGTGTGACGCTAGCGGTCCTGCTACCGGTCCTGCTGCAATTTGCTGTCAGCTGGTTCGAGCAGGATCTGCACTCCCGCGCCAAAGCCACACCACTAGTGGCGGGTGTGAAAGGCAGTCGCTTCGACCTGGCACTGCAGAGCATGTATTTCAGTCGGGCTGATCTGGAACCGACCGATATGCAGGCTGTGGAAACCATTCAGGAATCGGGTTACGCCATGCCGATTCCGCTGGCAGTCCGGTTTACTGCGCAAGGCTCACCAATTGTGGGGACTTCTCTCGACTATTTCGAATTTCGAAAGCTGAAGTTAGCTCAAGGAACCAGCCTGAAACGACTCGGGGATTGTGTGCTGGGGGCAAGCGTCGCGGAGCGTCTGCAGTTGAAACCCGGCGACAGCCTGATGTCCGATCCATTGAATGTGTTCGATCTGTCGGGGAATTACCCGTTGAAAATGCGAGTGGTGGGAGTGCTCGAGCGTGCCCATTCGCCGGATGATGAAGCTGTGTTTGTGGATTTGAAAACGGAATGGATCATTTCCGGAATCGGTCATGGGCATCAGACGATTAATGCAGAGACCAGCAAAGATCTGGTGCTCGGGCAGAAAGACAAGCAGACCGTTGCTAATGCGGCGGTACCTCAATTCAATGAAGTGACCGATGAAAATCTGGCATCGTTTCACTTCCATGGGGACACCAGTACGTTCCCGGTGTCTTCGATCATCGTGGTGCCCAATAGTGCCAAATCAGAGGTCCTGCTGCTGGGCATGTATGACTCTAAGGATGCCGATGTGCAGATGATTCGGCCTGTCGAAATTGTAGATGAACTGTTACAGGTTGTGTTTCGAGTCAAGCAGCTGTTTGACGTGAATACTTTCCTGGTTTCGTTCTCTGTGGGGCTGCTACTGGTGCTGGTGTTTACGTTGTCGTTGCGTCTCCGTCGCCGCGAACGGCAGACGATGTTTCAACTGGGCTGCAGTCGTTCTGTGATCTGGAAACTGCAACTGACCGAAGTGCTCTTGATTCTGATCAGCAGTCTGGTTCTGGTATTATGTATTACAGCTGTTGTGCGTGTGTATGCCGAACAGCTGCTGCGAATATGGATTATTGATTGAGTCTGATGATGCGAAATTCTGCCCTGTGGTTTGTACTGTTCCCACTGATATTGTTGTCTGCCTGTGAGTCAAAAGAGAATTCGCCAACCGGGGAGTCAGCAACTGACGCACCTCCTGTCGTGGTGGTTGTCGATTACCCGCTGGAATTCATTGTGGACTCACTGGCAGGTTCGGAAGTCAAAGTTCTGAATCCCGTTCCATCCGGTGCAGACCCCGAAACCTGGATTCCCGACGATGAAGTAGCAGAAACAATCCAACGGGCAGACCTGATTATCACGAATGGGGCTGATTTTGCTGACTGGGTGAAAAAGCTTTCTCTCCCGCGATCGAAGGTTCTAAGGACATCGTTGTCACTCAAAGATGCGCTGGTGACAGTCCCTGATTTTGAAGTTCACAGCCACGGCACCGGAGGAGCACATTCCCATGCCGGTACAGTCGCATTTTTCTGGCTCGATCCCAATTTGATGTACCGACAGGCGGAAGCCATTGCACAACGGCTGATCAAGTTGAACCCATCTGATGAGCAGCAGATGCAGTCCCAACTGCTCAAGTTCAAGGAAGCGCTGACACCCCTCAATCAGCAGCTCGATCAGATGAAGGCTGATTATTCAGGACGGAACTGGTTTTCCCGGCGTCCTGTCTATCAATACCTGGCTCGGAGGTGCGGCTGGGAAATGTTTCACCTGCACTGGAAACCAGGGGCAGAGCCCACTGAAGGCGAGTGGGAACAGATGCAAACGCTGCAGAAGGAACATCAAATTTCAGGTGTCCTCTGGGAACGGTCTCCGGCTAAAAACCTGCGTGAGAAATTGGATGAGCAGGGCCTGAATTCATTCGTCCTCAACCCGCTGACCACAAAACCGGCAAAGGGGGATTATCTCACCGTGATGCAGGAGCAGCTGTCAGAACTGGCACAGTTTCTGAAGTCAAATCAGTCGGTCTCTGCCGACGAGAAGAACCCCAAGTAATTGGTATATCTATGTTTTGAGACTGTACGAATTCTGCCTTTCTCAGAGGTCTCAGGACTCGTAAACCCGAAAACAGACGGGATCAGCCACCAGGACTTGATTGGGGCAATTACTACGACTGCTGCATTTATACTGAATTTCTGTTTCCGGTTCGCTGGATTTCGGGTTGAGTTCAGTTGAGGGAGTAGGAAGTACCGATGTAAGGTATATAATGTGGATAAATCACTGTTTTGAGATGATGGATCACGACCTGTTACGATAATCCGAAAGGTTTTAATGATGCAAACAGCTTTACAGGTTTTGGACCGGGAATACCTCGAAGCCCGCTGTGCCCTGCTGGAACTGGCCGCGGCCCTGGATCGCGTTGATCGCGCTCACGATCATGAAGAAGCGGCCAACAATTTTCAGGATTCCCGTCTGGACCAACTGAATCAGGCAATCAAGATCTTGAGTGAAGAAAGTCACCTGCCCAATCGATCGGAGCGTCTGCTGCTGCTTTTCTCCGACCTGGACTGATTCTCCTACGTTCTTCCTCCCCGCCATTTAATGATCTAAATTTTCAGCGAGACGAATATGCAAATCATCCAACCTCATTATCATGCAATCGCCCGAACAGCCCAGGACTATGAACGGATGGCAATGTCCGGTGTCGTAGCCGTAGCTGAGCCTGCTTTCTGGGCCGGCTTTGACCGTCTGTATCCGGAAACCTTTGTGGATTACTTCCGCCAGATCAGTGAATTTGAACCAACCCGTGCCGCTGAATATGGCATTAAGCATTACTGCTGGGTTGCCGTGAATCCCAAGGAAGCTGAAAACCCGACATTGAGCCACGAAGTGCTCAAGCACATGCCGGAATTCTACGAAAAGCCGAACGTGCTGGGCGTGGGAGAAATCGGTTTCCATAAGACGACCAAGAATGAAGAAGAGATCTTCGAAGCCCAGGTCGAGCAGGCGATCAAATATGATCAGCTGATTCTGATTCATACGCCTCACCTGCAGGACAAAGTCCGCGGAACCAAGCGGACCCTGGAAGTCCTGGCGCACATGAATGTCAATCCGGAACGGGTCTGGATCGACCATGTCGAAGAACATACGATCCGCGAACCACTGGAAGCGGGCTACTGGGTCGGCTTCACTCTCTATCCTATTACCAAATGCTCGCCCAAACGGGCCTGTGACATGCTCGAAATGTATGGTCACGAACGAATCCTGGTAAACTCCTCAGCCGACTGGGGACCCAGTGATCCCTTTACCCTGCAGCAGTGTGTCGTGCAGTATCGGGCACGCGGCTACTCGGTTCAGGATGCGATCGAAATCTTCCACAACAATCCGGCACGTTTCCTGGGACAGAATCCCAAGTTCGATATCAAGCCGATTCAGCTGGAAACGATCGAAGAAGAAATTACAGATATGGTCTAAGACGACTAGATCTCGGAACGAAAAAACAGGAGTCGGGTTTATGCTCGACTCCTGTTTTGCTGCGCGGATCTCAGGATAACGCCTATTTCTTCTTTGGGCGAAAAGCGACCAGACGTTCCTCATCGGTCTCCAGAAAGGGACCTTCCAGCAGGTCGATACAATACGGGACAGCCGGAAAGACAGCGTCCAGGCATTCCTGAATCGCCTTGGGCTGACCAGGCAGATTGATGATCAATGTCCCGCCTCGGATCACGGCGGTCTGCCGGGAGAGAATGGCGGTTGGTACTTTTTCGAGTGAAACCTTCCGCATCAGCTCTCCAAAGCCGGGCATCTCTTTTTCCGCGACTGCGAGTGTCGCTTCCGGCGTGATGTCCCGTCTGGCAGGACCGGTTCCGCCGGTTGTCACCACCAGGCAGCACTGCTCTTGATCACAGAGCTCAATCAGCGTCTCTGTGATTGTGGAGAGTTCATCCGGAATGACACGTGCCTCAGGCGTCCAGTCGCTGGTCAGTACTTCTTTCAGATACTCGTGGATCGCCGGGCCTCCCCGGTCTTCATATTCACCTCGACTGGCGCGGTCGGATACGGTCACAATTCCTATTCTGGCTGTCATTTATTATCGATCTGAAAAGAGAGCAATAAGGTATCTCAGGTCTCAAACACGTTACTACCTGACTGCTGGATTATAACGATTCGTGGACTGAATTTAAAAAGAGAATGCTTGCTAAACAGACTTTTAAACCTACTTATTCCGTTGTAACAGTATTGATCGCCAGCTGATTCAGGGAGACGTCATTAGACGATGTTTATGTTCGCTGATACTGTAATCAACGGAAACTTTGTTTTCTTGAAAGGCCTCATCACGCTGTTGAATTAATTGAATAGCTGCATGATTTCGGGAGATCACACCCGGTTGTGGGTACAGGCCTCCGCCGATGACAAGCGCGACCAGGATCAGGATGGCGACATGTTCTGGAATCCGTGCCCGAAGCGAGATAGACGCCGAATGGTGTGTTCCCGTAAAGACCCGAAAGTAGACCTGCAGGATGGCAATGCTGTTCAAAGCGGTCGCGATCACAACTGCAGTTCCGACCAGTGGGTAGATTTCAATTACTCCTTCAATCAGAAGTTCGGTCCCGATAAAGCCCAGCGTTCCGGGAAAGCCGATTGAAGCAAGCCCGGTGACCAGAAATAACCCTGCCAGGGTGGGAGTGTGTTCGTAAAGACCATGATAGGTTTTCAGGGAAATTCGACCGGTTCTGGCCTCGACAGAACGCAAGGTTAATGCAAATCCGGCCAGCGAAATTCCAACAGAAATCCAGACACATAATCCGCCTGTCAGTCCCAGAGGAGTCGCCATTTCTAAACCAACCAGCACCAGGGAAGAATGGCTCAAGAACAGATAGCAGAAAAAACGGCGGGCTTCCTGTTGCACCAGCGCCATGCCGGCTGCATAGACGGCTGTAATCAGGGAAACAATCGCGATGCCCTGCAATGCCCAGTCAGGGGCAATGGGGAAGACCAGCCGTAAAATGGCGTAAGCGCCCGTCATGGGAGTGACGAACAGTAAGGCGGTTCCGAAAGTGATTTTATCAAATAGATCTGTCATCCAGCAGTGAAGTGGAATGATGCCGTTACGCAGTAAGGCGGCGGTAGTCAGCAGCGCGCCAGCGATCAGTGAGAGTGTGCCGCTTTGATCCTTGAAGCTGGAAAGTAAGCCTCCAGCGACCAGAAGCAGGACAAACAGCCCCATGTGTAGAACATAGACACGGCTTGAGCGTTTATTGGACCGGAATTCCAGTAAGGGAGGGATTGTTGCCACGGAAAGTAAGAGAATGATGATCCACGGTTCTTTACTGCTGAGCGTCGACAGCAAGATCGCTTCGGAGATTAAGGTGTTACTGAAAGAAAAACTATGTCCCTTGGTCTTCAGTGTGGAAAGCACCGTCAGGAGGTAAAGCAGCGCTGCCAGCGGCAGCAAAGGGGCACTCAAGTCATCAACCACAAAGAGGTTTTTATGGAACAGTCGATAAAACAGGGAGAACGGTTCAGAGGCAGCAAACGTTTTCAGACTAACAAAGTCGATCCATCCGCAGATCGTGACCAGAAAGGTCAGTGTGCAGATGCGGATACAGCGCTTGTAAGCACGATCCCGATCTGGAGTGAATTTGAGCCAGATAGATCCCAGCAGAGTGATCAGGACGGATATTTCCATCCAGGGGAGATGGAGTTCGGGCAACATTAATTTTCCTCCAGAGAATCAGAGACAGGGGAGACGGATTCAGATTCTCTTTGATCTTCTCCGGAAATCAGATTCGTCCAGCGCGATTCTAAACTGTCACAATAACGAAACAGGCCAACAAAGGGTGTGATGATGAATCGGTTACAAAGCATATCCAGATAGCCTCGTTCCAGTTCAAATCGATACAGTGATACGCGATACCGTTCGGGCATAATTCGAACCCACAGTGATGGTTTTTGTGTCAGATGAGCCCCAATCGCATTTTCGAGTGAATGGTAATCGTGAAATAATGACGGCGCTCGCAGCAACTGTAATGTTCTCAGACAGGCGTGCCCGATGATGTGAATCAGCGCGATGTAGCGTAAGCCACATCCGATTTCAACGACGATGATGCTCACCTGAGTCAGTGAGGCAAAGGCGAGTGCACTTTTGATATCAGTTTGCACGCGGGCAACAAGAGTACCATAGATCGCGGAGACCAGTCCCAGCAGAATGACTGCCAGGCTGAGTAGCGGGGATAGCTCGAGAATCGGACTGACACGCAACAGCAGATAGGCTCCCAGATGGACGGAAAGTGATCCGTAAAAAACAGCACTCGAGGGGGTGGGGCCTTCCATGGCGCGCGGTAACCATCCGGAAAATGGTACAAGGGCGGATTTTCCCGCTGCCGCGAATAACAGCAGGAGTCCGATAATCAACGCGTGTTGCTCTGAAATCGTAGCCTGACCATCGGGCCATGAACCTGTTCCCATCAGTTCAGCGAAGTCACCTGCGCCAGTTAAATGGTGTAGCATGATTGCCGCCACCAAAAATGCGGCATCAGCAATTCTGTAGATCGACCAGATCCGCAGCCCGTTTCGAACGGGGTTGAGGCGTTCGTGAAAAAATGCCACCAGCAGTGCTGAAGAGAGTCCGACTAATTCCCAGCCGAAAAAGAGTGTCTCAATCGTTCCTGCCAGCGAAGAAACTATCATTCCCAGCAGAAACAAGGCATAACAGATGAAAAAACGATTATAGCCGGATTCCCGATGCAGATAGCGACTGGCGAATGCGCCAACGGTGCCACAAAGGATAAACGATAGAATACAAAAGGGAATTGATAATCGATCGAAAATAAACTTCAGATGGAAGTGAAAATGTTGCTCGGGGAGCACGACCCAGTTACCCATTTCGACGGGAACATATCGTTTGCCCAGGGTAAGCATCAGAACCAGGACAGCGATCGAGGCAAACAGTCCCATGACGACGACCGTCTGGGTCGCCTGGGCAATCAGTCGCTCTCCGAGTGGTTTGTTAATCAGGGACGTAGTACCGAATAATGCCAGGAGCAGGGCCGGGCCTGCTACAATACATACGCCGAGGAAATGGAATGCAATTTCAGAATTCATTAGGGAACCGATACCTGTTTCAGCGAAGGGGAGACGGCAGGACTTTCAATGGAGGCAAAACCAAGATGATCCCGCTTGCCACGGTACCAGTCTATGGAAGAGTCTGTACGCGGGAGTTGCTCTGAGTCAGGCCGATATAGTGTGAAAAATCCATTTCGATACTCGTGGATCTGGGAGGTTTCGACATCAAGGATCGCTAACTGTATCCAGTTACCATTCACCAGTCTCGCAATTCCTGGATTGTTATTGATAATCCGGGACATGGCCTCTTTTGTCGTTTCGATGACGAGGAGTAACCGTACGGGTTCATGAATCTCGACCATCTGCCAGGGAAGTCCAGGTCGAAGATCGCTGGCAGAACCGTCCATCACACCTAATAGAGATGTAATATTATGTGCCAGCTTTGTGCCACAGCCATAACCCGTTGAATCGACGTATGAAAAATAGTATTCCAGATTGATGCCGGCACAAACGGGTATGACCGCCTGTAGCAGCCTTTCCAGAATCTTGCTGTCTTCATCATCCTGCAGGGGATTATAGGATGTCAGAAATGCACGACGATCCAGAAACAGTCCACGGTTCCATTCTCTGCGACCGACAAAGCAGATCGAATTAGTCGCGTGGCCATACTCGGGACGTACCTGTGAAAGGTCCTCTGCACGACCTTCGACATGTCGCAGTGCTTCATCAACTGAGAGATCAAGATCGGCAGATTCAAACCGGCGGCAACGTTCATGGGCATTATGAGCGCGGGCTGCGGAGATGTGCTTATCTGCCGTTTCAAACAGTTTCCGGTGGGAAACCGGAAGACGGTCGAGGTCATACCAGGTGACGTTGTCGTTACAGGTGTTGTGATAGCAGCCTAAAAAATTAGTCTCATCGGGGATAACCAGGTTGTGTTCAGACAGGATACGTCGCACTCGAGGATCGTTTGCCATTTGAGCGAACGCGCGTGCATTGGGGCCTCCACGACCTCCACCGCATGCGCCACAATCGTGCGCGGCTTCGTGCGGGTTATTCATGCTGGAAGATCCGTGGCCACAAATAATGACCAGGGGAGAAAACTGTTCTGATCGTGCCAGCCCCATGGCTCGTAATCCGCCTTCAACGATTTGTGCCATTTCTGCAATCGAATACCCCAGTTGATCACCTTGATTCCCTGGCTCGGCACTGATTCGCTCCAGCCTTAGTTGAGTTGTGGGAGGAGCCACGATGCTCTGAAACATCCCGCGGATCTGGGCTGTTGTACGTGGAAAGAGCGTGCGGGCAACCAGTGGAAACGCCGCCAGAGAACCAACCAGGCCAGTTAACAAACCGCCGAGGAAAGTCCGGGTCCCTACATGCGTCTGATGAGTAGCTCGACCGAGACGACGACGTGTGACAGCGCGGCGACGACTGATACGTTCGAGCGAATAGAGCGTCTCTTCCTGCACAAAATGAATCGGTTTGATGTTAACCGGGCATAGCGGAGTAAAATGTGCGTCCGCGGCGCCACGATAGTACATCGCGACACCAAAGAAACCGGCGATTCCAAACGTTTCACAATCAGGAGCGATTTCTTCCAGGTGCCGGCGGAATGATTCTTCACGTTCATCAATGCAACAGACGACCTGATATGCGGGCTGAATCGGTTGCTGGTGCTCAGCCTGAGCCTGTAATTCCCGGTAGCGTATTGTATGCGCTGTAACTGCGTTGAGTATGTCGTTTCGGTATTTACGTTCATAGGCCAGGTGGAATATGCGTCGACGTTCCAGGCTCGATAATTGTTCAATTTCCTGAATGAGCAGTCTCCACTGTGCATCCGAAAGATACATCAGGTCTTCCGGGTTCCAGCCACGCACTTGAGAAAGCTGGAATAAAGTAAACGCCAGTTGATATTGATGGTCTTTCATACTGGGGTGGGTGTTTTTCAGGATCTCATTGCGGACAGTTGCCAGGGAGCCCTCAAAAGGAAGTGATTCCTGCATTACGGCCGTCACAGCGAGCCGATCGAGGATCAGGCGGACCGCCAGGAATTCGATCAGAGTTCCAGCGGGAGCAGGGTGGGGAGACCATTCCGCATTGGATTCCATTTGCCAGACTATTCCCGACCACCCCCGCAGCGCAAGTAGAGTTTGAGAAATATACTCATCCCGTTCTTCGGCAGGGACTCCCAGCAGCGAGAGTGATTCGCTGATTGATTCCAGAGGGCTGAGGTTAGACACCAGCAGGCGATTGATTTCACTGTTGAGTCCTGAGAGTGCGACAGAGGGACTCAGTTTTGATCCGGAATATAAATTCAGGAACGCATGATAAAATCCTGTATTACGCTCGGGGAGCGTCCATGCACCAAATCCCTGATCGAGAAATGCTGCACAGAAACGAATCAAGACTTCGTTTACGATCAGATCGGAATCGACGCCGGTTGCGCTCATTAATAGATCTCGGTGTCTGACCGATTTTTGCGTAGTG
Organism: Gimesia sp.; assembly: GCF_040219335.1. NCBI lineage: Bacteria > Pseudomonadati > Planctomycetota > Planctomycetia > Planctomycetales > Planctomycetaceae > Gimesia > Gimesia sp. The sequence goes on from NZ_JAVJSQ010000040.1 coordinate 126,187, forward strand.
CTCAGCGGCTTGATATTCGCGGACTGGACACGGTTGTGACAGACTTCCCACAGGAAGTGTAATGCAAATGATTCCCACTTCTGCGCATTCCATGAATCCATGGATTTCGTATTAAACTGACCACAAAGGCTGCTCATGATCATTTCTGACTTTTGATCAGTCAGATGCTTGCCTTCGCGGAAGTCCCGCATAATCCAGTTTTGTGTTTTGGCAATCGTCTGGGCACGGGTGGCGGGGGACACTTCCTGTCGAAAGCGTCGTAAGGCATCAGTTTCTGCAATGAACCAGCGTAATTCCGCTACGGGGCCTGAATGGAGGGGGAACTCTAACATGGCCAGGCGGAGGGCGTACCGGGTTCCAAACGTACCAATCAGTTGATCTGCCCGTTCAGCAAGTTCATCGTGTAAGACGGCCTGCAGGTCCTGGACGCGGATTCGCTGGTTTTCCAGTTTTTTTCGATAGCGCTCTTCTAGCAGGTATGGATGGCAGCCAAAAATCTTGCCGCCTGCGGAGACACCGTTCTCAAAGGGAAGATTCTCAAAGGCATGCAGCGTATTGTGGTGCACGAAGACCGTAATCGGACCCTGAGCTGGCAGATAATGTGCGGCATGCTTTATGGCCTGGATCAGCTCAGCATGTTCTTCAGAGTCTGTCGATAACTCAGGCTGATCGCCTGGTTCGTTTTCAGTAGGTTTATTCATGATAAATCACAAACTATCGCTGCGCCCGGTTGAGTGTGCGCATAACTTCCGTATGAGGGATCACCAACCGTCTCAGGAATGCAGAGGGCCTGCTCCCTAACCAGACAGTGATTAGAATGAGGATTGCTTAAATATCGCGAGCACGCAGCATTAAGACAGAGTTGTTGAAGTCAGCAGGCAAATCTTTGAAACTGAATTTGCGCAATCAGACTGCAGAAACTGGTGGGGCCCGGGAGCAGTCAGGGCTGTAAGCGATTCTTGTGGGGGTGACAGCAACATCATGAATAGAGCGATCAACATAATCTGTCTGATTAAAGTAGTCGCTCGATATTCTCAGGAGCTGAAAGGTGAGTTCCCATTTTTTTAACTCGTCCTTGGATTTACTTTCTTTACCGACAGGCTGATTGATGGGGGAGGATTGCCCTTCCCCGACAGCAACCTGCGAAGGCATAGATCCAAAGATCAGTACGCAGAAGAGAATTAAAAAAACGAGGAGTCTCATTAATGGTTCCAGCATTAACAGTTTCAGTTTCGCCGCTGAAAACAGTCAGAGGGACGAATTTTAACCGCTAATAGCATAGGTCAAAAACTGGTATAGGGGATAACAATATACGTACTTTTAACAGGGGTGACAAGTCTGTAGAACCCTTGGAAGAGGTGGGATCAAGGGTGTGTATGAATGTATATTTTGGTTGAGGTGGTAATTGAATACGCAAATTATCTCACCTATTCCATAATGATTTTAGTATACTGAAATCAAAATTTATTGTTTGAGAGACTGACTAGAATGTCTGAGAAAAGGTGTTTTATCAAACCTTCCCTTTGACTACATTACCGCGGTAATTGAACTACATTTAAATATCTTGGGAGTAATGAGATGCAAAAACTTGTCGATGGAATTCACAAGTTTCAAAGAAACTATTTCAGCCAGGACCAGAAGCTGTTTGAAACTCTGGTTGAGGGGCAGCATCCGCTCGCCTTGTTCATCACCTGTTCGGACTCCAGAATCAATCCGAATTACATGACTCAGACCAAGCCTGGAGAACTGTTTATTCAGCGAACTGCCGGTAATATTGTACCAGCTTATGGAGCGGTTCACGGTGGTGAAGCAGCGACAATCGAGTATGCTGTAAGTGCACTCAAAGTGAAAGACATCATCGTCTGTGGCCATTCTCATTGTGGAGCCATGTCCGGTCTGCTCAATCCCGAGCTCATTGAGAAGATGCCTGCTGTGAAAAGTTATCTGGAACACGCCGAGTGTACGCGTCGGATCGTGGATGAGAATTACGGGCATCTTACCGAGCCCGAAAAACGTCTGATTCTGACCGTTCAGGAAAATGTACTCGTGCAGATTGAAAACCTGAAAACGCACCCCTCGGTAGCTGCAGCTGTAAGCCGGGGAGAATTGAAGCTGCATGGCTGGGTTTATAAATTCGAAACTGGTGAGGTATTCAATTTTAATCCGGATGAGGGTCAGTTCCTGCCTCTGGAAGAAGACGTCTTATCCGAAAAGGCATTGGATAAAGCGATGCCACCTATCTCCCCCATCTAACGTTACTGGAGAAGCCTGCTGCCCGCTCTGCCTTGTTTCTTAAATAGAGATGTGGTCTTTATTCGGGTGTGCAGGCTATTTTTTCAGCCAGCGGCAGTTCACCCTCATCGATCTGGTAGTTACCAAAGCGGATCGAGTAGTTATCGTTAAACCAGTCCTTGATCTGAGGCAGGAATTCCTGGTCAAATTCAGGAGCCGTGAAGAACGTACGTCCGAAATGGTGCGCCTGAATTTCTCCATCGGCAACAACCATCTCTCCATCTTTAAAGACCCAGCGGGGGCGTTCAAACATTTCCTGGCGGTTTTGCTGCGGGGAGTAAATTGTGATGTCAGCATGAGCGCCGGTGCCCAGGTGCCCTTTGTCTTTCATACCCAATACACGGGCGGGAGCAGCCCGGGTAATAATGGCGATTTCGTAGAGCGAATACTCACGCGTCAGGTCAGCCAGCACGCTTCGTTCGCGAATCGCTTCGGGCATCTGTGACAGGAATTCATCTCGGAAGCTTTTATCCATCAACAGATAAATGATCTCGGGGTAATGATAGAAGGCACCGCCGTTGGGGTGATCGCTGGTCATCACAACCCGCCAGGGGTCTTCCATCAGCAGATACCATTCCAGGGCGATCGCCCATTGGACGGCATGAATCAGGCTCCGCTGCGGACGGTATTCAATCGGAATCACACCACAGCTGCTTTCTAGTTCACAGTCGGCCGTGTACCACTTATTGCGATTGATACTATGCAGGAACTGACTGAACGGCGTGTCCCCGGTCATGGAGAGGGTCAGACCAGGATTGATGTGTCCCACGTCGACTGTGATGTTTTCGTGTGACTGGACATAATCGACCAGTTTCTGGGTAGCCGAGGAAAAGCTGCTCGGGTCGTTTGGATCGCCATCATACGAGTGAAACTGGACGTGTGCCAAATGGCCTCGATGCCCCTCAAGCGATTCCATCGTGTTCAGAGTGGTTTCCCAGTTGCCGGGAATCCCCAGATTATTACAGTGGATATGTACTGAGTGGGGGAGTTCCAGGCGATCAGCGGTACCTGCCAGTCCGCGTACAATCTGGCGAGGTGTCACGCCAAAACCTTCTACGGGCGCATCCAGTTCCCACATCGATTTGCGACTGATCTGTTTCCAGTCTTCCACACCCCCCGGGTTCACGATTTTGATCGTGTAACCCTTGGCCGATTCCAGCAGCCAGGCGCAATAGGAGTCCAGTGCATTTTGATCCTGATTCCGCAGATGCTTCATTACGAAATGATTGTTGCCGAACAGCAGGTAGAAGCCTTTATCCAGAATCGGTGTGTCCTGCAGTTCCTCATGGGCGTGGCGGGCGTGCAATCCTGGAATGGCGGCGTCCATGGCCGTGGTATAGCCGATACTGGCAAACAGGTATCCGGTGGCGAAGGTGCTGGGCACTACGCCTCCTGTGCCGGAACGCGTCTGTTCTGTGCGGAAGACGGGGGCAGCCTGACGCTTCATTTCGGGCGTCATTTTGCGCCCTGCGTTCACTTTGGGACCGGCAATATGACAGTGCATATCGATCCCACCCGGCATCACGGTGTAGCCGCTGGCATCCAGGGTTTTACCGGTGAACGAGTCTGCATCCAGGGGACGGTCGATGATCTTACCATCCTGAATCCAGAGGTCGCGGACCTCACCATTGACTCCATTGGCTGGATCGTAGACCGTTCCATTTTTTATCCGGAAGAGAGACACGGGATACCTTTTGTCGTGACAGTCACATCAGGCAGCAGCACAATGCAATGACGCGGAAATGTGAAGATTAATGGTGGCGGCAGCAATTGGATCGTCCACAGCCGGGATCGGCCATGGGAAGTTGCGATTTTTTATTGCTGCTTTCCCCTTTGAAAAGCAATCCGCCTGAGATCAGACGTTCGACCGGAGCTGCCGCGGGAGTGCCGTTGAGGGGGACTCCTGCTTTCTCGCAGACTTCACCCCAGGTTTTGAGCGATTCGCTCATGCGATGGCTGACTTCAACTGTTTCGTTGTTTGATTCACAAAAATATTCGTAGGTGATCATACTGATGATTCCTAAGCTTTCGAAACGACTATCCCGATGTCTGTCTGGCCTGCTGAATCGCCCGACGTTTCTGTGCATAACGTTTCACAAGTTCGTCCGAGACGACGCCGACCAGAATTACTGCACCAATGATAGCAAATTCCAGCTGGGAGGGAATCCCCAGCATGGTGATTGAATTACGCAGAACCCGCATCAGAGCGGCACCGATTACCACTCCCAGAATCGTCCCTTCACCGCCGCGAATGCTGCATCCCCCCAGTACCGCTGCTGCAATCGCGTACAGTTCATAGAAATTACCAATCCCCTCGGGCTGGACCGAGTTGATATCCAGACCAAACAGGATGCCCCCGATACCTGCCAGGAACGAGCAGATCACATACGCCGTAATCACAACTTTATCGGTTTTGATGCCGGAATACCGGGCGGCTGCTTCATTGTTTCCGATGGCTTTCAGATAGCGGCCAAAAATCGTTTTATTCAGCAGGAAAGCAGCCAGCAGAGCCAGGCCGAGCATGATTAAGAACGGCACAGGTAGCTTGAATCCTTCGATGAAGGGGAGATCGATTTTACCGGTCGCCAGATAGCGGAGTCCTGCATGAGCCGTACCGAAGCCCTGGGTTTGATCCTCGGTAATCCCCCGGGCGACACCCCGATAGATCAACAGGCCACACAGAGTCACGATAAAGGGTTGCAGTTTCAATTTGGTAATCAGTAAACCATGCGCGAGGCCGATACAGATCGAGAGAGCGCCGACGATCAGGAAGGCAAGCGGAACGGGAACCCCTTTGGCCAGCAGGTATGGCAACATGGTTCCAATCAGGCAGATCACCGAACCGATTGACAGATCAATGCCGCCGGAAATGATGACAAAGGCAACGCCAATACTGATAATGCCAAACAGGGATGTGAGTCGCGTCACATTCTGAATGTTGTACGCAGACACAAAGTTCTCATTCGAGACGGCAGTCACGCCGCAGACAACTATCAGTAAGATTAGGATTCCCAGTATTTTTTTCATGATTCTGATTCTCAGGTATGATTTCAGCTTAGATGATCATTGCGTCTGACTATGGCTGAGTGTCTGGCCGGTCGCCAGTTGCATGATGGCCTCCTCGCTCAATTCATCGCGGGAGAGTTCGCCAGTCATTTGTCCCTCATGCATGACCAGCACACGGTCAGAGATACCGCGGATTTCTTCCAGATCGCTACTGACGAAGAGGACCGCCATGCCTTGAGAGGCCAGTTGATTCATCAGTGTGTAAATTTCTTCTTTTGCCCCAATGTCAACGCCGCGGGTGGGCTCGTCGAGCAGCAGTACGCGGGGATTCATGGCCAGCCATTTTCCCAGCACGACCTTCTGTTGATTTCCGCCAGATAAAAACTGCACGATCTGACGATCGCTGGGAGTTTTGATCTTCATCGCCGCGATCATTTCTTCGGAGATATTGCGTTCCTGATTGAAGTTAATTCTACCCATTGACTTTCGATCGCGCGTCAGGCTGGCCAGACTCATGTTTTCGCGGACTGCCATCTCCAGAACCAGCCCCTGCAGTTTACGGTCTTCGGGTACGAGTGCCAGACCGGCACGAATTGCATCTTTAGGAGAATTGATCTGCACTACCTGTCCGGCCACAGAGATGGAACCGCTGAGAGGGGAGTCGATGCCAAACAGCACCTGCATCAGTTCTGTGCGGCCTGCTCCAACCAGTCCTGAAATGCCAACGATTTCATTCTGCCTGATCGAAAAATTGATGAAGAGAGACGGATAAGCGGGCGTGCGGAGCTGCTTGACTTCCAGAACGACCGGACCGGGTTCATGGGGTGTATGCGGGAAAAACTGGGAGACATTTCTGCCCACCATCAATTGCACCATCCGTTCGTGAGAGATGGAGTTGCGATCCAGATCCCCGGCGTTTTCTCCATCGCGTAAGACGACGACCCGATCAGCCAGGTCATTGACCTCGCCCAGCCGATGGGAAATGTAAATCACACTGACCCCCCGCGCCTTCAGCTCGCGGATGACGGCAAACAGGGCCTCCGATTCATGCAGAGAAAGGGACGAGGTAGGTTCATCCATAATCAGGATTCGGGCATTGATCGAAAGAGCCTTGGCAATTTCGACCATCTGCTGCTGTCCAACGGTCAGATCCCCCACCAGGGTTTGCGGGGGGAGATTCAGCCCCACCTGTTTGAGCAGTTTTTCGGATTCAAGGTAGGTCTGCTGCTGATTAATCACATTCCAGGAAGCGGGTTCACGTCCCAGAAAAATATTGGCTGCAATGTCCAGATTCTCACAGAGGTTCAACTCCTGGTGAATCAGGGCAATCCCGTTCTCCAGCGCAGCCTCTACGTCGGAGATTGAAACTTCTGCACCTTCAATCAGCAGTTTTCCCGAATCTGGAGGCTGGACACCCGCCAGGATTTTCATCAGCGTACTTTTACCGGCACCATTTTCACCAATGACGGCCAGTACTTCTCCATGGTTCAACGACAGGCTGACCTGTCTCAAGGCCTTAACGCCAGGAAACTGTTTGGAGATCTGAGCTACTTCGAGAAGTGGTGCCGGATGAGCCGTGGCAGGACTACTCATCCTTCTGCGGTTCTTTCTGCTGTTGTGGGTAACGGAGGTCTGGTGTTGCTCCCGGATCTATTTTCTTTGCAGATTTTGTTGGCTCGCTTGCGGACTGACCCTGATCCTTTTTTGCAGAATCGCCGAGCAGGGATTTCAGTTCAGTCCAGAACTCCTCTACATTGTCCTTACGGATTTTGCGAGCCGGAATGTGCAGAATTTCGTTCTCCGGGATCACCGACTTGTCACCGTTGGCGAGTGCTTTTAAAACGCGGACCGATTCGTAACCGTACTGGTAAGGATTTTGAACGACGGTGCCTACGACCGTGCCATCCATGATTCCCTGCAGGCTGGCTTCATTTTCGTCAAATGAGACAACCTTGATTTCTTTCAGTTTACCGGCGTCACGAATCGCTTCCAGACAGAGCGGGGGATTGTAGGCAAACAGACCGACCATGCATTTTAAATTGGGATACTTGGCAATCGCGTCTTCTGCATTCGCTTTGGCCTGCGGATGGTCGAAGTCGTCCGTACGGGTATCCAGAATAGCGTATTTGTCATTCTTGATGACCTCACCTGGTTCATCGTAGCGGGAACTGTCATGCGAGCGATCCATCAGTTCGTCAATCACACCCTGTCTGCGTTGACGGGCATTGGCCTGCCCCAGCCGTCCCACAAACAGCATGACCTCGCCTCCATCCGGCAAGGCTTCTTTGACCAGTTCTCCGCACATGCGACCGGCGGTGTAGTTATCCATGCCGATATAGCACTGACGGGGGCTTTCCGGTGCGTCGGAATCTTGAGTGATCAGAATCGATCGCTCGGCGATTTCCTTTAACAGCTCATTCTGATTTTCCGGATCAATCGGACTGATGGCAATGCCATCGACGTTTTGTGCCAGCAGTTCCTGAACCATTCGCTTCTGATCTGCCACACCTTGAGGAGGCATTCTCACTTCGACATTCACATCCAGATCTTCACCCGCTTTTTCAACACCTCTCTGGGCAATCACCCAGAACGGGTCGACTCCGTTTGTGACGAAGGCAACCGTTTTCTTCCCGTTGTCTTTCTGCTGGTTACAGGCGGGTAACAGGAGTGAAATAATTAAGATAGTTGCTAAAAGGGTGCAGCTCCGAATCAGTTCGCGACAGTTCATCAAGTGAGGCTCCTTGTATTTATTGTGCGTAAGATCAGGTCGAATGAAATGATGATATTATGATGATTGACTCAGTCACATGATGCAATGATTTCGTAGAAATATCGAGTATACCCGGGCCAAATCAATAAATAAAAAAGAATACAGACTGGTTTTCAATGCTTCAATTGGCTGTTATCATAAGAGATCGCCTAGCCGGGGCACTCTCTCCTCCGTTACAGGCTTACCTTCCCGTGTGATTGATCTCTTGAGACGATCTGCTGGAACAGACTATCAGTCTCACCGTTCAAAGGCACAATCCCATTCAACTTCATACTTCATCTAACTTTTAATGCATTACAGGGGCAGCAACGTGATTCAAGCACTTAAAACATTGTGTATTGCTACCAGTGTTCTGCTGGTATCCCAGGCCATGCTCGCGGCCAAAGATTCCAGCGCACCCGATTCGACTCAAGTCTGGACCTTCAAACAGAAAGAACACGGGTGGACTCCCTATCGTGACTGTACTCTGGATGTCAAAGACAATCTGCTGCAGGTAAACAGCACTGGTAAAGATCCCCATTTTGGCCGCGAACTCAAATCCCCGGCGGGTTGGAAGAAAGTCAAAGTCCGTCTGCGGGCTCCCTATCGACTGCGTGGAGAACTCTACTGGAAAACAGAACAGAAAAACGGGTATGCGGATGAACGATCCGAGAAGTTCGATACCCGTGGAAATAACAAAGACTGGCAAGACTTGACCTTTGTGTTTTACGCGGACTCTCCTCTGACAGGACTCCGCTTCGATCCCTCCAGCCGAAAAGGACTCGTAGAAATCGAGTCGATCTCGCTGGAAGATTCTGAACCGCCGCGTTCTGCGACTGCCACCCCGGTCGATCAGATCAAGTTGCTTGAAGGTTACAAAGTCGAATTACTTTACTCGGTACCTACCGATGTCGAAGGGTCGTGGGTCAGTATGACGATTGATCCAAAAGGTCGTCTGATCGCCTCTGATCAATACGGTGCTCTCTATCGCATCACCCCGGCCAAGATCGGTGCTAAAACTAACGATACCCAGGTTGAAAAACTGAATGTCGATATGGGTATGGCGCATGGTTTGCTCTATGCCTTCGACAGTCTGTACGCCGTCGTGAATGGTGGGGATACGCGTCCTTCCGGTCTCTATCGTCTTAAAGACACCAACGGAGATGATCAGTTCGACGATGTGCAGTTCCTGCGTGAGATTAAAGGTGCCGGAGAGCATGGTCCGCATGCGATCATTCTCTCTCCTGACAAAAAGTCACTCTACATCGCTGCCGGCAACCATACCGATCTGCCCAACCCTGAAAAATCACTCGTTCCCCGCAACTGGGATGAAGACCTGCTGCTGCCTCGTCTGTGGGATGCCCGCGGACATGCGGCTGGTAAGCTGGCACCCGGTGGTTGGATCTGTCGCACCGATCCGGAAGGGAAGGAGTTTGAATTAGTCAGTAGCGGTTTCCGTAATGAATACGACATCGCCTTCAATCCAGAAGGGGAACTGTTTACTTACGATGCCGACATGGAATGGGACGTGGGATCTCCGTGGTACCGTCCGACGCGTGTCAATCACGTGACCAGCGGCAGCGAATTCGGCTGGCGTTCCGGAACGGGCAAATGGCCTGCTTACTATCCCGACAGTCTGCCGGCTGTGGTAAATATCGGTCAGGGCTCGCCCACAGGGATTGTTTTCGGAACCGGAACCAAATTCCCTGCGAAGTACCAGCAATCGCTGTTTATCTCCGACTGGAGCTACGGCATCATTTACGCCGTGCATATGAAACCCCAGGGGGCGTCTTACGTCGCGACCTACGAAAAATTTGCTTCGGCGACCCCGCTGCCTGTTACTGATCTGGTTGTCAATCCGGCAGATGGCGCACTGTATTTCACAATTGGCGGACGTCGCACTCAGTCAGGTCTGTACCGGATTACCTACACCGGTAAAGAATCGACGGCTCCCGTGTCGGCGACTCCAGCCGAACTGGCCGGTTACCGGGCACTGCGTCGTGATCTGGAAAAATATCACGAACAGCAGAACGAAGAAGTCGTTTACAAGGTCTGGCCTTACCTGGGACATGCCGATCGTCACATTCGTTATGCAGCCCGGATTGCCCTGGAACATCAGCCTGTCGAACAGTGGCAGAACTGTGTGCTGATCGAACAGGATCCCGCTACGTTGATCAATGCAGGGATCGCGCTGGCCCGGAATGGAAAACCAGCAGTGAAACACGCCCTGCTGGAAAAATTGAGCGGCCTCGACTGGGCAACGTTGTCTCAGACCGAGAAAATGGATCTGCTGCGTCTCTATCAGCTCGTCTTCATCAGACTCGGTGAACCAACTGAGCGGGAACGGATTGATGTCCTGGCACAAATCGACAAGTCTTATCCAGCCAGTGATGTTTTCATGAACCGGGAACTCAGTCGTCTGCTGGTATATTTGAACGCACCGAAAGTGATCGAGCGAACTCTGGCACTGCAGGACAAAGCCCTGACTCAGGAAGAGCAGATTCACTATGCCAAAGTGCTCAGCAGTCTGGCCAGTGGCTGGAACAATGACCTGCGGAAACGTTATTTCGAATGGTATCTGAAGTCGACTGCTCACAAAGGCGGAAGATCGTTTGATAAGTTCCTGGTTAACATCCGTGCGGAAGCCATCAAAACGCTGACTGATGCGGAAGAGAAAGCTCTCAAACCGGTTCTGGAAATCAATCTGGAAAAAGCTGAGCCGGTTCCCCAGGGACCACCGCGGCCAGTTGTGAAAAAATGGACAGTTGATGAACTGTTACACGCGGCCAATAACGATGATGGTCAGCGGAATTTTGAACGGGGCCGTGAAATGTTTGCTGTGGCAGCCTGTTTCAAATGTCATCGGTTTGCCGGTGAAGGGGGAACCATTGGACCCGACCTGACCGGCGTCGGTGGGCGTTTCAATGCCCAGAACCTGCTCGAATCGATTATCGAACCTTCCAAGGTTATTTCCGATCAGTACGCCTCCACCATGTTCATTCTGGATGATGGTCGCGTTGTCAACGGGCGGGTCATTAACCTGAGTGGTAAAAACCTGATGGTGCTGACCGATATGACCAATCCCAGTGATCTGGCGTCGATTAACCGAGATAGCGTTGAGGAGATGATGCCTTCCAAATCATCCATGATGCCGACCGGGCTGGTTGATACGCTGACGAAGGAAGAAGCCCTTGATCTGCTCGCCTACCTGCGATCTGGTGGGAATTCAAAACATGAGCTGTTTAAGAAGAAGGATTAGAATCAGCGCGAAGTACCTTGTTTCCCCATTGAAGTACTTCGCAACTGCTGATTAACTTATCTTGCTATGACGTAGACTCCTGAATTCCATCCCGGAATCAGGAGTCTACTTTTCTTTCGGGACAACTGTCTGAATCAATGCAGGGCTGAGGCGGAATAATGAATGATTCACAATACATCACACGCCGGGACTTGCTGGCCAGTGCTGCTGCACTCGCGTGTGGCGTTTCTACCCAACGTGGCTATGCGATTTTGAAAAATCAGGTGAAGCCAAAGTCGGTCGCAGCGGTGATCTCCATTTATGAGCCAGGGACTCACGCTGATGTGCTGATTGGGAAAATCCTGGAGGGCTGGAAACAGGATGGCGGACCGGGACCTGCACTGAAGCTGTCGTCCTTATATGTAGATCAGGTTTCTGATCGGGACCTCTCTCGCGGGATGGCTGAAAAATATAACATACCTGTTTTCGATACGATCGAAAAAACAGTCACGGTGGGTGGTGATCAGATACCCGTGGATGGTGTCATCAGTATCGGGGAGCACGGTGACTATCCCTTCAATGAAAAAGGTCAGCAGCTCTATCCGCGTCGTCGTTTTTTCAAAGAGATTACCGATACTTTCCGCAAGTATGAGCGGGTTGTACCTGTCTTCAATGATAAGCATCCCGGACCGGTCTGGAATGATGCCAAATGGATGTATGATCGTGCTCGGGAGATGAACATTCCTTTCATGGCCGGTTCTTCTCTGCCCCTCACATATCGGAAACCGGAAATCAAAGTCCCCCCTGGCTCTGAAATTGAAGCGGCGGTCGGCATTGGTTACTCGGGGCTCGACATCTATGGCATTCATGCCCTCGAGAGCTTTCAGTGCCTGGTGGAACGCCGCCGGGGAGCGGAAACAGGCGTGAAATGGGTTCAATACCTGGAGGGGGCTGCCATGTGGGCCGTTCTCGATCAGGGGATTGTCTCGCAGGCTCTCTTCGATGCGGCACTCGCTGAAGTGCCGAAAGTGAGGGAAGGGGATGTCCGCAAAGATCCTGATGCGGGGCTGTTCCTGTTTGAATACAATGATGGCTTTTTGGGAGCCGTCTTCATGCTGCAGTCCGTGAATCGAACGTCAGTGGCCCTGAAGCTCAAAGGTCAGTCACAACCGCTGGCGACCCAGTTCGAAGAGCGTACCGAACCCGCGCATCCGCATTTCGCCTACCTGCTGAAAGCTATCGAACGCATGTACCATACGGGACAACCCAGTTATCCCGTCGAGCGTACGCTGTTAACCAGCGGGATCCTCGATCGTACTCTGAATTCACGGTTTCAGGGTGGTAAAAAACTCAGTACGCCCGAACTGGCGATTCGTTATCAACCTGTTGATTATCCTCACGCTCCCTTGCCAGATCTGAGCTCCAATCCGTCACTGCCTTTACCTGACTGAAACAGATGGATGGTCATCGATTCAGGTAGTGTCACTCTCAAACTGTAGTCAGCTCAGTTCGATCGGTCGGCCAGCTTATCTTTCCGTTTGACGTGCAGTAGGACGGGGATGGAAGTCTGTCTGCCTTCCTGATCAGCACGCAGGTGGAACAGCCGGGTTGTTTCAGGCACCCATTTCGCGGCGGTCAGGTAGAATGTTCGTTCGCTCTGATCATCCAGCAGCAATAAACCGTTCAGGCCGATGTTGTCGACAAACACGCCATGTGGCAGATTTCGGCCGGCATATTCACGACCAAAGCCGACGACACCTTTGTAACCATCCCTCAGCACCACAACCTTAGCTGCGATTGTTTCACCTGGATGGATCGTCAACTCCAGCGGTTTGTCTGGGATTTCAGCCAGTTGATCTCCGGCGATACTCAATCCGTCTGAATCGAGGGCGACCATCCGAATCATGAGACGCGGCTTCTTCTGAACCTGGACCACGCCGAGAGGATTGACATCATGGCTGACTTCTTTGCCCGCGATGGTCGCGGTGGCGGAGACGTTTACACTCTTGTAACGGCTATCTGAGGGACGGGGAGCAACCAGGGGGCCGTTCGTTTCCTCAACGGGATCGGCGTAAATTGTCCCATAAGCCCGGTCGTGACCAGCCTGAATGATGATGGGGCTGGTAACATGCAGGCCAGGGGGAACATCAGAAATGTCTACGCGGATCGGGCCATCAAAACCATCAATTCGCTGGGCGACCAGTTCAATTTCCTGTCCACTGCCAGCGTTGACCTTGGGATTGGCTCCATTCAGTGTCACTTTGAAATCGGGCTGACGGGGACGAACTGTCAGATCATAATGAAAATCCTGCCCTTGAAAACCTCGCACGTCCGTGACACGCACCAGGTAGGTGCCATCCTTGGGGGCTTTGAAGATCAGACGCGAGTCATCTCCCAGCTCGCGTCTGCCATCGTCGTTGTTCTCGTAATAGATCGTAAACACCGGCAGTCCATTGGGAGGTAGTTCGGTTCCCGCAGGATAGGGATCGACGATATAGCAGGGTTCGTGTAACGCATGCGTGATCGGCGAGGTGCCAAAATAGGTATAACGCCGACCGAGACCCGGATAAACGTTGAACCCCGAATCGGGGCCACGGGGGTAGAGCCAGAGTTTGACGACTTCCCCGTTGCAATACAGGTACTCATTCAATTCCATCTCCCGCCAGTTGTGGATGCGGAAATCGTTGACGATGTTGGAGTCCTTGCCGCGGAAGGTGAAATACGAGTCACGTACTGCCCGCAGCAAGACGCGGGGAATCTGGTTACCTTCTGCGTCTAGAACTTCAATTTTGGAATCGAGTTTGGATTTCTTGCGGGCGGCTTTGGTTTCAATCAACCATTCCTGGCCCGCTTTGGATTGGAACCGGTACAGGTCGACATCGGTTTGTCCGGGCTGAGACTCGTTGATCAGACCGCTGGCGACGACAGAAACTCCCTTGAGAGGCGTGGCCTGACCAGGCTGGTTGTTGGGTTCCTGTTCTTTAATTTGCACTGCTGTCGCAGAGGCCATTGGTGTGAATTCATCTGTTTCAGGGGACTGTCGGGCAATAATCTGTCCGGTGCTGCCTGCAGGAAGGCTGGCAGGCAGGGTAAACCGTTTCAGCTGTCCGTTACTGAAGCCCACGATGGCTGTCTGTGAATCTGGTGCAAAAGCGACCGACGTGGGGATTGCGGGCAGATTTTCAATCACATGCAGTAACTGCAACTGGTCTGCATCCCAGATTTTCAGCGAACGGTCATCCGAAATGGAAGCCAGCCATTTCCCATCCGGGGAATAAGTGATCTGAATCACCGGGCTTTCATGCGCGAAGCGGGCAATCACCAGGGGATTGATTCGTGCCGACTTCCGGGAAACAAAACGCCATTTGCGGATCCGGTTATCGGCCCCCGTGGCGACGATGTAGTTTCCGTCCGGGCTGAAGCTCACTGATGTCTGTTCCTTGAGAGGTTGACTCAGTGTATCCAGCCGTTCTCCCGTGGCGACCTGCCAGACTTTGACTGTAGCATCTGCAGAGGCACTCGCGAGTGCCTTCGAGTCCGGGCTGAATGCGAGATCAAATATCGCACCGTTGTGCCCGCTTAACGTTCTGGCTTTTTTGCCGGTTGCGATATCCCAGAGAATAATGTTGTTATCGTAACTTCCGGTCGCCAGCCATTTCTGGTCCGGGCTGACCTGGGCCGCATAGAGAACATCTTTATGGCCCACAAATTCGTGAAGCTTTTTCCCGGTGGTCACTTCCCAGATGTCCGCCTGTCCGAACAGCCCTGTCGTTCCCGAAGAAGTGATCAACCACTTGCCGTCGTTACTGAAGCGAACCGAATTCACTTTTCCGGGCAGACCTTTGATGGTGCGTGCCAGTTTGTTCGATTTCCCTGATAGCAGGTCAATCTCCGAGAAACGGGCGATGGCAATCAGGTCGCTTGCGGGAGACCAGACCAGCGATGCGATCGGTTTGGAGATTCCCTGTGCCGGTTTGATCTCAGGAACGGTCAGTTCCATCCGCAACGGTTCCTTGCCTGAGGGGCCTTTAGCGCCCTGATTGACCCATTCTGTCAGCACCGCGATTTCAGCAGCCGTCAGTTTCTCGCCACTGTCTTTCGGAGGCATGACAGGTTTAAGTTCGCCCTTGATCATGCGGATCAGTCGACTTGATTGACTGTCACCCGGCAGGACCGCAGGGCCATGTTCTCCCCCTTTGAGTAGACCAGCGAAAGTCTCTGTCGAGAATTTTCCTTCCCCATCGTCTGCTGAATGGCAGCCTTCACAATATTTGCGGAGCAGGGGGGCAACCTGCTTTGAATAATCAATGGGCGCTTCCGCAGCCGGAACTGACTGCGGGAGAACCAGCAGCAGGCAGGCGGTAACCAGCAGGAATTTATCAGAAAGTTTTAACATGGATAGCCTCAAGTGAGCGACTTTAAATCATGGTATGAATTTTGTTTATGAGTTCGATCTCATCAATGGTTAAACAGAAACTCGCGGCTGCTGAGCACGCCCCAGAACAGGTCTTCTACGACCTGGCGTCTCTCTGCCTGCGGGGTCTCTTTCAGAATATTGAGCAACTGGGTGTTTTCCTCTGGAGTGGGTTTCCGCGAGAGGCACAGCAGATAAATCTGCTCCACCAGTTCCTGGTCTGACTGTTTCGCATTCAGCAGTTTTGTAACCCGACTCTCTTTGGCTTTGAGTTTGTTGTTGATGGTGTCCCCGTTCGAGAGGTGCAGGACCTGAACCATCGTTGGTTCTTCGGAACGTTCGCATTCGCAGGTGATCATCCGCTCGTTGCGTCCGAAGGTTTTCAGGAAGTAGGAGATCACAGACGAATCATATAACTGAATTGCCCGGGTCCCTTTGGGATAAAAGTCCGTTTTCTGTGGATTGGGTTCGTAATACTTTGTGAATTCATCCGGCACTTCCGTGACCTGCGAAATGGCATCCAGCAGGACTTCGGCCATCATCCGCCGGGGATAGTAGCGGGAATAGAATCGTTTTTCGTCTTTGTTTTCAGGCAGAGGTTGACTGCTGCGCTGGTAAGCAGCTGACTGCAGGATGACCCGCATCAGTGCTTTCAGGTCGAAGTTCTGGTCTTTCAGATAGTCGGATGCAGCTGACAGCAACTCTTCGTTACTTGCGGGGTTTGATTCCCGCATGTCGTCCACCGCTTCGACCAGTCCGACTCCGAAGAAGTTGGCCCAGACGCGGTTTGTAATGGAACGACTGAAGAAGGGGTTCTCTTTCGCCGTCAACCAGTCTGCCAGATAGACGCGGCGGTCTTCGGGAGCATTGATGTCAATCGGCACGCCATCCAGGGGAGTGGGGGGCTGAGGTTTCCCCGTCAGCGGTTGCGCCAGGTCTCCTTTGGTCGCTACAAACAGGGTGCGAATACCATCGCCCGAACCCTGGCTGCCACCCCAGCCCTTAGCCCGTACGCGGGCGAAGAAATTCGCCATCGCGTAGTATTGGCCGTTGGTCCATTTTTCGAGTGGATGGTTATGGCATTTCGCACAGCCGATGGCCAGGCCCAGAAATGCCTGGCTCACATTTTCGGTCATGGATTCCGGATCCTGGTGGATCGCGTAAAAGTTGGTCGCACCGTTTTCGATGCTGCTTCCCTGGGCGGTAATCAGTTCGTGTACCAGCTTGTCCCAGGGAGTGTTCTGCTTCACATGCTGATAGATCCAGTCGTGATAGGCTTTGACTGCCTGGGGACGAATCAACTCGCCATTGACCAGCAACAGGTCAGACCATTTGTAGGTCCAGTAATCCACGAACTCGGGGCGGTTTAACAGCTGTTCAATCAACTGGTTGCGTTTATCCGGGCTCTGATCAGCGAGAAAGGCTTTGACTTCGGCCGGTGTGGGAAGGGTACCTATTGTGTCGATGTAGACCCGGCGGACAAATTCGGCATCGGTCGCCTGGGGCGAGGGGGGCAGGTTCAAACGTTTGAGCTGTTTGATGACCAGCTCATCGATGAAATTGTGTTGCGGTGATCTGGCATAGACGTCCGGATTGATGTCCTGCGGATAGGGAGACGTGATTTTGGAGATCGCGACTTTACTGGAGAAGATACAGACGATCGCGCCTTCCCCGTATCCGGTGACTTTAATATTTCCTGAATCATCCACCTCGGCGACGCTTTCATTCACGGAGGAAAACGCGGTCCAGCGGGTGACATCGCGGATAGAGTTGTCCGAGTAGCGGGCCTGGACCAGCAGACGCTGTGATTGTCCTTTGGTGAGAATCGAACGCCCGGGAAGGACCTGCAGGCTTTCGATGACGGGATCCTGTTCAGCCGGCGGTGTTGCGCCCTGGGCGATCCATTCGGAGAGAATCCGGTATTCCCGGGAATCGGTTTCGAAGCGGACGCCCCCTTTGTGCGGAACCGCTCCGGTAGGTTTGATCAACAGCAGACTGCGGGCCGGGTCTGACAGCTCGATGCGTCGTCCGCGTGCCTGTTTGACAATGGTGTGGAAGTCACCGGGGACATCGTACGCTTTGAGTGAGAGACGAAAGCCCCCTTTGCCTGCCAGGGCGCCGTGACAGGGGCCTGAATTACAGCCTGTCTTGGTCAGGACCGGTTCAATATCGTTGCGAAAACTCCAGCGATGCGGCTGGTCGAGACCACTGACGGTGACCTGGCTGGTTGATTTAGACGAACCGGACTGGACGGTAATCTGGGCTGTGCCATTCCCGACCGGGACCGCGGTCTGATCTTCAATCTTGACGACATCCGGGTTGCTGGATGTCAGCTGGAATGGAGTCGTGACCGGTCCAGTGACTTCATCATTGGTCAGTGTCTGCACCGAAAGCCCCTGGCGGGCTTCACTGCCACGCAGATCGATGGATTGCGGGAACAGCTTAATGGCTGTGTCTGTTTCTGCTGCCGCCTGAGAGTGTGCAGGACAGAGCACGCCAGCAAGGCAGGCGACGAGCAGGATGGATAAGACAGATGTTCGAGGAGTCATTGAGCACTTCTCTTCGTGTTATAATTAAAACAGTCGTGGTTTGATCAAAGTACGTAACGGCCGCGCAGCGACAAGGGCAGTCTGTTCCTCGTTAGGGTGAGGGACTCAACGTCTCTTTAGTCTCAGTTGAGGAGTCTCAGTTGAGGTTTGAACTGAGGTTACGCATTAAAACAGTTCACGGATTTCCTGCTTACCCACATCCACCAGCGGGAAGGGGCGACCGGCGGGGCCGGGGAGCACCGTGTGTAGATCGAAGCCGAGGCTATGGTAAACGGTTGCTGCCAGATCCCCGGGAGAAACCGGTCGATCTGCAGGCACACCACCAATCGGATCGCTGCTGCCGACCACGCGTCCACCCTGGACGCCTCCGCCGGCAAAGTAACAGGTAAAACATTGAGGCCAGTGGTCACGGCCTCCGGCTGGATTGACTTTCGGGGTGCGGCCAAATTCCGCCACATTGCAGACCAGGGTTTCGTCCAGCATGCCCCGGTCGTACAGATCTTCAATCAAGGCGCTGTAAGCCTGATCGTACATAGGGGCGACGATATTCTTCATACCCTCAATGGAGGTGAAAGGTTTCGAGCCGTGAATATCCCAGGTGATTTCGTTGAACACGGTCAGGAAGGTGTTGATCGTTACGAAACGCACGCCGGCTTCCACCAGACGGCGGGAGAGCAGACAGCATTGCCCGAAGCGGTTCATACCGTAACGTTCACGGACCTTCATGGGTTCTTTGGAGAGGTCAAAGGCTTCGCGGGCCTCTTTACTGGTCATCAGGCGATAAGCCGAGTGAAAATTGCCGTTCAGCAGTTTGGCGTCCTCGGTCGATTCAAAATGATCGATGGTGCTGTCAACCACATCGCGGATTTTACGACGCCGTTCCAGACGGGCCGAGCCGATCTCCTGGGGAGGCAGCATGTCGGGAACTTTAAAGTTCGGTTTGGAAGGATCGGCCATCAGGGCAAAAGGATCGTGAGCTTTACCCAGGAAGCCGCCCGCCTGACCATTAGGCAAGTTTCCACCGCCGCGTCCCATCGTTTCGGGGAGTACCACGTTGGCGGGCAGGTCGGTTTTGCGGCCTCGCAGATAATCGACCACGGAGCCGATGTGAGGAGTATTGATTCCACCCGTGAAGAGCCGACCGGTCTGCATCATCTGCCAGCCGGCATCGTGGACCGCTGCCGCGGTATGGTAACAGGAACGTACCAGCGAGAATTTATCGGCGACGCGTGCATGCAGCGGGAAAATTTCGGAAATATTGATATCGGGGGAGGCCGTATTAACGGGCTTGAAGGGACCCCGGATTTCGGATGGTGCCTCCGGCTTCATGTCGAAGGTGTCGAGCTGACTCGGGGCACCCAGATTGAAGATCATAATCGCCGCGCGGTTGTCGTTCTTCTTGTCGACCATCCCGCGTTCTTTAGCTTCGAGGTACTGTGGCAGTGAGAGCCCCATAGCGCCTAATGTGCCGACTTGCAGAAAGTCTCTGCGGGTGACTCCGCTGCAGGTATGCGCTGTGCCTTTGCCAGTGAACTTCAGCATGATGAACCTCAATGTGTGGAATACGAATTAGGATCTGTCAGCGGCGGGATCCGGCTATAAATATCAGTCAGACGGAAACTGAACCACTGCGCGAATTTCCTACTCGCGCAAGAAAACCCTGATTCGTTTATTTTCGCATATCGTAGACGCTAAGATCAACATCGTCTTGTAGGAATGACGCATAAATTTGTATTATTTACGCATGCAAGATCCTCAGAATTTCCGGGACGATTTCCTGAAACGCCTTGACAACAAACTCCATCTGGAAGAACTCTTCAACTACATTCCCGATGCTTATTTCTTTGCCAAGGACGCACAGGGACGTTTTATCAATATCAGTCGTGCCTGGATGGATGTGCGAGCGATTCCCCGCGAGGAAGACATCATCGGCAAGACCGATTTTGACATCCATCCCAAGGATCTCGCAGAACAATACGTGGCTGAAGATCAGCGGGTGATGGAATCTGGTACTCCACTTCCCAACCAGGTCTGGTTAATTCCCGATCGCCAGGGAAATCTGAAATGGTATCTCTGCAGTAAGATTCCCCTGTTCGGCGATGGCGGCAAGGTGATCGGTGTGGCCGGCGTGTTACGTGACATCAAAGTTGCCGGCTCCGAATTTCAGTCTTACCAGGAACTCGACCAGGTGATCGCCTACGTCCTGGAACATTACCAGGAACGCATCCAGATTTCCGAACTGGCCGATCTGATCTTTCTTTCTGTCAGTCAGCTCGATCGGAAATTTAAAAAGCTGTATCAGATTACTCCTCAAAAATATATTCTGCGGGTCCGCATCAATGCCGCCTGTCAGCTGCTAACGAGAACCGAAAAACGGGTGTCCGAAATCGCCCTCGAATCTGGTTTTTATGATCAGAGTTATTTTACCAAACAGTTTGTCAACCTGATGGGGCTCTCTCCTTCCGAGTACCGTAAACGTTTTCGGCAGGAGACGGAGATTGCCTGATTCACATTGATCAGGCAATCAGCTCATCAATCACGTGACCACCCACATCGGTCAGGCGGAATCGGCGTCCGCTGTAGAGGTAGGTCAGCTTTTCATGATCCATTCCCAGCAGTCGTAAGATCGTGGCGTGTAGATCATTCACATGCACTTTGTTCTCCGCTGCTTTGAAGCCGATTTCATCGGTGGCTCCGTATGTCGTTCCCGCTTTAACGCCACCGCCGGCCAGCCAGGTGGTAAACGCGTGCGGATTATGATCGCGTCCTGGATTCGCCCCTTTTTGAGCGATCGGCAGGCGGCCGAATTCACCGCCCCAGATCACCAGCGTTTCATCGAGCAGGCCGCGGGCCTCCAGGTCTCCCAGGAGAGCGGCGATCGGCTGATCGGTTTCGCCGGCGAAGCCACTGTGATTTCCTTTGATGTCCTGGTGTCCGTCCCAGCTCCGCTGATTCTCCATCCCGCCGGAGTAGATCTGTACGAAGCGGGTTCCCCGTTCCACCATCCGCCGCGCGATCAGGCATTGTTTTGCGAAATGCTCACACTGCTTGTTGCCAATGCCGTACTGATCCTGCAGGTGTTTCGGCTCCTTCGAAATGTCTAATGCTTCGGGAGCCGCACTCTGCATGCGATACGCGAGCTCAAAACTTTCGATGCGGGCCGCCAGTTCCTGGTCTCCTTCGTTCTGTTCCAGATGCTGTCGGTTGAGAGCTTTTACGAGATCAAGCTGCGAGCGCTGGCGTCCTTTGTTGGTTAATACTGACGGCGGTTGCAGGTTGTCGATGGGCTCACCGGTTGGTCTGAGATACGTTCCCTGGTAAACGCTGGGCAGAAACCCGGCGCCCCAGTTCAGGCTGTGTCCTTTGGGTAGACCGCGTCCCAGGGGATCGGACATCACCACGAAGGCCGGCAGGCTGTCGCTTTCGGAACCCAGTCCGTAAGTGACCCAGGAACCGACACAGGGATGCCCCATTTTGGGGACGCCGCAATTCATCATGAACAGCGCGGGGCTGTGATTGTTTGATTCTGTATGCCCCGAGTGAATGAAGGCCATCTTATCGACGTGCTGGGAGAGTTGCGGGAAAATATCCGAGACCCATTTCCCTGATTCGCCATACTGTTTGAATTTGAAGGGGCTTTTCATCAGCGGTCCGACCGCGTTTTGAAAGAAGCCGGTCTTGTTGTCAAACCCTTCCAGAGCCACGCCATCCCGCTTTTCCAGTTCGGGTTTATAATCCCATGTATCAACCTGGCTCGGTCCACCATTGATAAACAGCCAGATGACCGCTTTTGCTTTCGCGGGCATATGGGGTTCTTTCGGTGCCAGCGGATTGTTGGGGCGCACAGCCGGAGCGGCCTGGCTGGTTTCCAGGAGTCCCTCCTGTTGCAGCAGGCTGAGCAGGCCCAGCGTACCGATGCCGCTGCCGGCTCGTTTGAGCAGCTGTCGGCGGGCCATTAATTGATTGAGTGAAATGGTCGGCAGTTCTGTGATAGGTTGTGACATCCTGTTTCTCCGTATTATTCGATTGAACTGTGTATTAAAAACTGGTCTCACAGAAAGTCGCGATTAGTTGGGATAGATGAATTCATTGGTACTGAGCAACGCATGCGTGAAGTCGGTTAACGCCAGCAGTCGCGGTTCCGCCTTCTTCTCCGCGGTATAGGACTGCTCATGCTGTTTGATAAATTCGACTGAGATCGCCGTTTCACTGGCGGTCGGCTGACGTCCCAATGCGATCTGATAGGCATCCGCGACTGCCCGCTCCAGCGAGTCTGGCTGCTGCTGGATACGCTTGGCGAAGGACTTCGCACTCTCGCGGATAAAGTCGGCATTCATGAACAACAGGGCCTGCGGGGCGATAGTGGTGCTCGAGCGTTGACCGATGCTGACCAGTGCTTCCGGGGCATCGAAGAGCTGCATCATTGGAATCAGCTGACTCCGTTTGATTTTGAAATAGATACTGCGACGCTGGTTGTCGGTCTTCAGCGAACCGGGACCGTACATGGTTGTATCCAGCCGATCGCCGACATACAGAATCGAATCACGAATGGCTTCCCCTTCCAGACGCTGAGGTGTACGACGCCAGTGCAGCTTGTTTTCGGGATCTATCTTTGCTTTGTCTGCAGCGAAGTCGGTTGACTGTCGATACGTAGCGCTGAGCATGATCTCTTTGTGCAGCGGCTTGAGGTGCCACTGGTGTTTGATGAGCTGGTTCGCCAGGAAGTCGAGCAACTCTGGATGTGTGGGGCGTTCCCCCTGCAGACCGAAGTCGTTCGGCGTGCTGACGATGCCGGCTCCCATGTGATGCTGCCAGAGTCGGTTCACCAACACCCGGGCCAGCAGGGCACCGGCACCCTGATTGGTATCGGTCATCCAGTTGGCCAGTGAAGTGCGTCGATACGAGGTGGTCGCTGACTGCGGAGGTTCTTCAATCCACTTCTGTTCCTGCCCGGGGTTTCTCATCAGTACCTGCAGGAAACCCTGTTCGGCGACTTTCCCCTTTTGATCGGTATCACCCCGCGTCAGGTAGTATGTGACGTCGAAGAAGTCTTTCCCCTGACTGTGGTGCCGGACCGGTTTGATTTCGGGGCCTTCACTGCAGATCATGACTTTCGTCAACGCGGGCTGAGGTTCTGTTTTCAGATGCTGTTCGACCTTGCCGGACAACGCAACCCACTCGGAATCCTGTTCGCGATAGTATCGCTTGAGAATCTGTTTCAGTCCTGCATTCAGCTTCTTCAGGTCTCCCTGCGCTACAAACTGCAGGGCCTGGGCCAGCTGTTCAGGGCTGCCAGTTCCTGTTTTGACAGGGGGGGCACTCGCGCTGCTGACCGAAAACCGCGGGTGTCCAATGCTATGATTCACATTGTTGGTGAATGACATGGTGATTGTTAGCTCGGTTTCGCCTGTGAACTCCAGCGGCTCTTTCAGATCGAAAACAATCGCCTGGTCCTTGCCGATTCCACCCAGGTCAACCGCCCAGCCGGATCCGTATTGCCCATCGATGGCGCTGGCTGCAGAGAGAGTGGTCTGGTTCTGCTCGTGCGTCGCACGGGCGTTGGTCAGCTTCAGGTCCTGGCTCTTCGCCTCTTTCTCATTCAGTGATTTGGCTTTGACCTTAAATGCGGTTAGCGAAAAGTTGCCGTTCACCGCGCGACCGGGGCCCTGGTGGGGCAGGCTGCGATGTGTCAATGTTTCCAGGCGAATGGAACGCAGGGGACTCACGCTGGTTTTCAGGCGGAATGTGTAGTGATCCTGGTTGATATTCGGGCCACTGACCAGGATCGAGCCATCTTCTAGTTTTTCAAAGCGGGCTTTCCCCTTGGATGAATGACTGGAGACTTCGGGAACAATCCACTGATCCAGCTGACTGCGGTCGACTTTACCCTGCGTGAGCCACTGTTTGAACTGCGGGTTGAGCTGATTCGCTTCATAGTCGCGCAACGCTTTGACCAGTGGCGCGTGTGCCTGGTCAAAGGCGGCTTTCTCTCGCTGATATTTTTCGGGATCGAGATCGATTTCAATCTCGGTGCGGACGGTCGTGGTGAATGTCGAGAGCATCCGGTAGTAATCGCGGGTGGGGATGGGGTCAAACTTATGATCGTGGCAGCGGGCACAGCCGACGCTCAGTCCCAGCATGGCCAGACCGGTGGTGTTGAGCATGTCATCCAATGCGTCATAGCGGGTGCGTTCTACTTCATTGGCCGTGATCTGGGTTGGAAAAACACCTGCGCCCAGAAAGCCCGTCGCCATCAGTGCCAGTGGATTTTCAGGAGCGATTTCATCCCCCGCCAACTGCCAGCGGACAAATTGATCGTAAGGCATGTCCTGGTTGAGGGCCTTGATGACAAAATCGCGATAGTGATAGGCATAGTTGCGGTCGTAGTCGTGTTCGAAGCCGTGGCTCTCTGCGAAACGGGCGATGTCGAGCCAGTGCCGTGCCCAACGCTCTCCATAGCGGGGGCTGTCGAGCAGCCGATCGATCAGTTTTTCATAGGCGTCGGGACTCTGGTCTGCCAGGAATTCTTCGATTTCCGCGGGTGTGGGGGGCAGGCCGATCAGGTCGAAATAAGCGCGGCGGATATAGGTGCGTTTACTGACCTCTGCGTTGGGGGTTAAACCTTTGGGTTGCTGGGCAGCGATGATAAACTGATCGATCTCATTGCGGGCCCGGTCGTTAGATTTCACCGTCGGGACGGCAGGTTGACTCAGCGGCTGAAACGACCAGAACTTTCGATCTTCGTCTGTTACTGCGAGTGGGCCGGCTTCTGCTTTGTTGCCGGTGGCCAGCGGTTTGTCGTAGGGAGCGCCCAGATCGATCCATTTCGAGAGGCTGGCAATCTCTTTGTCGTTGAGCTTCTCCTCCTTGAGCGGCATGTAGGGCTCTTCGCGGTGTTCGACCAGAGCCATCAGGTAGCTCTCTTTGCCGGTCTTTTCAATCATACCGCTGTCGAGCAGCTTCTTACGGGTGGAGAGGTCAAAGTCTCCTTTGACAGACTGGCCCCCATGACATTTCAGACATTTCGCAGCCAGCAGGGGGCGGATTTCTTTCTTGAACACCTCCAGTCCCTGCTGCATTCGTTTCGCGTGGTCAGCCGGGAGCACTGGTTTCTTTTCCGCGGCGGTCAGTACGCTGCTGGACAGGCTGGCGATTAACAACATGAGCGCGATGGTAAAAATTCGCATCAATGCCTCTTCGTCTGGAAGTTTCAGCGGGAATGAAGTTCTGGTATGTCAGGTCTCTTTAGCTATATCACAATAGTGGAGCCGGGAAATCAATTAAGAACCTGGTTTTCCGGCCTGGTACAGTCTGGAAATCTCATCTGCGGAAAGTGCCCGACCAAACAGGGCAAACTCATCCAGGCGGCCATTCAGACTGCGGATGCTGTGTGCGCCCGAGTGATTCTGGGGACGCCAGTTTCCGATTTCCGCAGGGCCAATGATCAACGGGACCGGCTTTTCGATTTTATGATGACTGACGGGAACGCCGTCCAGGTAATGTACGACTTCGCGTTTCTGATGATCGTAAACTGTGACCAGGAAAATCCAGCGGCCCAGGTCGGTAGGCTGCAGGACGACGGGGGAGAAAAAGTTCTTCACCTCGCCGGTATTCACGCCGAGAATGATCTCCCCTTTGTCACTTAACTGCCAGTGGGGATTACCGGGTTGGAAGCCATCGGTCAGCATCAGAGAGCTCAACCAGCGGTCGAAGCCTTCGATACGAACCCAGGCCATAAATGTGAGGGACTGGTATTCCCCCGGAATCTGCAGCCGTACACGGTCACTGGTTCGTTTGAATTCGAGTCCCTGTTTATCGGGCCAGCGACCTGAAGTCCACTGGCAGCCGACAATCGCGCCATCCGTCGCAGAGGACAATGGCTGTCGGGCTTTGTTCTTCAGTGTCCGGACCCAGTTTGATGGCTCTTCAAAGTCATAATAGGCGAGCAGGCTCGGATCTGTCTTGAGGCGCTGGTTCTGCTCACGCCAGTGTGATAACTGTTGCTCTTGCTGACGGGCCGCGAGTTGAGAAAGTTCTTCCAGGTCGATCAGCGGTCGGATCGCTTCCTGTAACTCGTTCAGAGTTCCCTGGGCATCGAAATTGACTCCTTCTCCGGTAGTCAGGCTCTGCAGCGGTGGAGCACTTTGCTGCTGGTTGGCAGCGTGCAGTTCGACCTTGCCATCAATGACCTGCACCTGTCCGTTCCCGGTTTCATCCAGGGAGAGGGTAAATTCCGTACCCAGATCAACCACATTCAGTCGGGAGGTGGCGACGGAAAATCCCTGAGCCTGCTCCGGAACAGAGGCTCGCACCTTTCCGTATTCACAGAATGCTTTAAGGGGTGAGATCAGCTTGATCGCTGCGGGACCTTCGATGAGCACCGAGGCGCCGCTGATCATCTCGACCTGAATCGTACCGCTTTTCAGTTTCAACCAGCCGGCCGACAGACCGGCACCGGCCTGGAGATCGCGGGGTGTTTCCCACTCAACGCCCACGGCCTGGGTGAGCAGAGCGATGTGATCGGTTTGCGGTTCACTGGCGGCGGGAGAGTTCTCAGAGGATTTCGTTTCCGGAATATTAACGATTTGTGACTCTTGTCCGGATCCAATGCTCCAGCCAGCGTAATAGGAGAGCGACAGCAGGAGGGTTGCTGCGACGACAGAGGAAATTAGCAAGAGGACAAACCGAGAGGCATTCCACTGGGAGTCCGTTCGCGTCTCAACATGCTGTGGAACCCACGGATCGGCGTCTCGTGTCTCGGCGGTCCAACTGGCCAGACCGGAGTGCACTTGCAGATAGTCAATGTAGACCTGACGCTGGTCGGCGTCCTTTTTGAGAATTTGCTCCAGCTCCATCTGTTCAGATTCGCTGATGGTTTCCTGGAGCAGGGCATCGATCAGCTGAACGGTTCGATTGTCGGAAGAAGGGGGTGAATTCATGAGCCTGCCTCCGTGGATGGTAGTGACTGCTGCATGCAGTCCATGAGTTTCAGACGCAGACGGGCGAGCTTTTTGTAGATCGCATCTCGGGAGCGGCCCAGCTGATCAGCGACTTCCTGAATCGTCTGTGGGCCATGGTAACAGTCGAGAATCAGTTTTCGGTTCTCATTGTCCAGTTTCTGAATGCAGTCCTGCAGAGCCTGTTTCCGCTGTTCTGACTCCGGCAGTGACTTATTCTGCTGGGCTGCGATCAGCGAGAGGACTTCATCGGAGAAATAATGACGGTCCCGGCTCTGAACCCGTTGGAAGTTCTTCACCTCATAGAAAGCGATCCCGCAGGCCCAGGCAGCAAAACTCTGAGAGGTATCGAAGGTCTGGCATTTACGCCACAGGACCAGGCAGGTCTGTTGGAAAACATCTTCCGCGTCGGTCTGGTGCGGCAGCAGCGTACCGATAAAGCCCCGGATCAGGCTGTGATGCCGGGCCAGCTGAGAGACGAAATGCTCATCGGGCAGGGCGCCTGCCGTCATTTCAGGCTTTTCGGTTGTATCTCGGTTTGAGTCCATACTGATAATCGTACACAAGCTCGGAGATTGGACGGTCTAAAAAGGGATTTTTTCCCGACGGGAACGGATTCAACGTCTCTGCTGTTGTATAAGTCCCTTTTTTATATTGCTTTATAAGAATCTTGATTATATCAGTCCTTTCTGCGTTATACAGAAGAATTGATTCTTCCGGCGACAGAATGACTGACAGACAGTTGTTCAACAGTTGCGACCTTTGAGGCTGTGCTTCTTTGCGGTGGTTCGATTTAATACAAACGATTCTTTAGACGCGGAACGTTTTCAGAACTGTCCCGCATTCTAGATCGAATCACAAATCTCGCTGGTCGCGCCACTTGCGAGTTTACGGTAGAACGGGTACTCTCCTTGAGTTATCATTTAACATTTCACCCTGCGCGGCGGTCTCTGCCGGGCAGCCTGTAATCTTCGTGACAACATACATCGATCAGAGTGGTATCAATTAATGGATGATCAAAGCCGGATTGTCATTACCGGAATTGGCCTGACAGCTCCAAATGGCAATAACCTGGAGGAATTTCGGCAAAGTCTGCTGGCAGGACGTTCGGGTGTTGTAGATTACGACATTCGTTACATGGGGCATGTCCTCGCGGGTGTCTGTGATTTCGATGAACTGCGTTATCAGAAACGTAAAGAAGTCCGCCGGGGTACACGTGCGGGCTCCATCGCTGTCTACTGTGCGAACGAAGCCGTCAATCAGTCCGGCCTCGACTGGGAAAATGTCGCCCGCGACCGCGTCGGCGTTTATCTGGGCATTACAGAGCACGGCAACGTCGAGACCGAGAACGAAGTCTACGAGATTTCGCAGTTCGACTACGATACAAAAGTCTGGTCGCACCACCACAATCCCCGTACCGTGGCGAATAACCCGGCTGGGGAAGTCACGTTGAATCTGGGTATCACCGGTCCGCACCTCACACTCGGTGCTGCCTGTGCTGCCGGGAATGCTGGATTTATTCAGGGCGTGCAGATGCTGCGGCTGAATGAAGTCGATATGGCCCTGTGTGGTGGTGTTTCTGAGAGTATTCACACGTTTGGAATCTTCGCCAGCTTCCAGAGCCAGGGCGCTCTGGCCGTCAATGAAGATCCGACCAAAGCCTGTCGTCCCTTCGACGTGAACCGGAACGGGATCGTCGTCGCCGAAGGGGGCGCGGTCTGCACTTTGGAACGTCTTCCCGACGCATTGGCACGTGGAGCCACCATTTACGGTGAAATCGTCGGCTACGCCATGAATTCCGATGCCAGCGATTTCGTGCTCCCCAACTCCTCGCGTCAGGCAGAATGTATTCGGCTGGCCCTCGATCGGGCGGGGCTGGAACCTTCCGATATTGATATCCTGAGCAGTCATGCCACCGCCACCCACCAGGGAGATATTGAGGAAGCCAAGGCACTCGCTTCCGTGTTTGGGGATTGCCCCAATCTGGCGATTAACAACACCAAGAGCTTTATCGGCCATGCGATGGGCGCTGCGGGGGCTCTCGAACTGCTGGGGAATCTGCCCGCCTTTGATGATGGTATCGCGCATGCGACTTTGAATCTGGATGACCTTGATCCGGAGTGTAAACTCTCACAGATCGTAGCCAATGAGCCACGACAGATGGAACAGGTTGAGTGCATTCTGAATAACTCCTTCGGGATGCTGGGAATCAATTCGGTTCTGATTGTGAAAAAGTACGCTACCTGAACTGAACGGTAGACATACCCCGCTTTTCCACTCTGCGCAGTCTGATTCTCTGCCTAAACTGAGCTTCCTTTCGTAATTAAGCCGCTCCTGTGCAGATTTTCTGAAAAACTCTGTGTTCTTATGACCTGAGTCGGTTTAAATCTCGGTTTCAATCAAGTTATAGTATTTTCCCCGAGGGGCGGGTTTTTGTTTCCCGGCTTCTAGCGGGGAGGGTGTTGGTTTGCTATAAGTGGCTTCCCCTCTCAGGGTTTCGCGGCGGATCTGTACATATCGCCGCTGGAAATCGACGTTACAGGATTTTAGAAAGTTTGGAGTTTCTGCATGGCGCCGGAACAAATCAGATCGGTTATCTTGGATATCTTGGCTCGAATTGCTCCCGATGAAGATCTTTCGGAACTAGATGATAGCGTTCCTTTTCGGGATCAGATGGAACTGGACAGCATGGACTTTCTGGATATCGTCATGGAGCTGCGAAAGCTCTATCGCGTGCAGATTCCGGAAGAAGACTACGGCGAACTGGTAACCATGGACAGCACCGTGACCTACCTGACTCCCCTCCTGAAGGATGCTGAAAGCACCGTCTGATTCTCCAACCTTCCCGACGCCATGACCTACGATTCGATTATTATTGGTGCCGGCCTTTCCGGGCTGGCTGCAGGAATCCGACTGGCGTACTATGGGAAGCAGGTGTGCATTCTCGAACGGCACACCACCATTGGCGGATTGAACTCCTTCTATCGCCTGCGCGGTCGCAATCATGATGTCGGTCTGCACGCCGTCACCAACTATTCGCCCCCAGGCGGAAAACGGGGCCCGCTGAATAAGATTCTCAGGCAACTCCGTTTTCAGTGGGATGACTTCGACCTCAGCCCCCAGTGTGGCTCTTCGGTCGTTTTTCCCGGGCATACTCTGCGATTTAATAATCAGTTTGATTATTTCGAAGCCCAGATCGCCGAACAGTTCCCCAATCAGATCGACGGCTTCCGGCGACTCGTCGCGGATATTGACTCTCACAACATCGGCGATCTCGGACAGACCTGGATCTCGGCCCGCAAACGCATGGCCGAACAGATTTCCGATCCGCTGCTGATCAACATGCTGCTCTGCCCGCTGATGTTTTACGGCAGTCCCTCGGAGCACGATATGGACTTCAACCAGTTCGTGATCATGTTCCGCAGCATCTATCAGGAAGGCTTTGCCCGCCCCTACAAAGGCGTGCGGCTGATCCTTAAAAACCTGGTCCGCAAATTCAAAGAGCTCGGCGGTGAACTCAAGCTGCGTGCCGGCGTTCAGCAACTGCTCACCGACGGTCAGCATGTGAACGGCGTCATGCTCGATGACGGGCAGATCCTCCAGGCTAAAAACGTGCTTTCCTCGGCTGGATCCGCGGAAACACTCAAGCTCTGTGGAGCTGACGTCACTGCAGATGAACGTTTTACGCCGGGGGAAATATCGTTTGTCGAAACGATCTCCGTGCTCGATCAACAGCCTGCGGAATTCGGACACGAGGAGACGATTGTCTTCTACAATGAATCGGAAGACTTCTACTACGAGCAGTCCAAAGAACCCGTCGACGTTCGTAGCGGCATCATCTGCTCGCCTAATAATTTCGAGTACGATCAGCCACTTGAAGAGGGCTCGATCCGCATTACGGCTCTCGCGAATCCCGATTACTGGATGAATCTCCCTGAGGATAAGTACGTCGCCGAGAAGAAATACTGGTACGATCAGATTCTCGAGTCCTCGATGCGTTACATCCCCGACTTCCGACCGCATGTTATCGATGTGGACACGTTCACACCCCGCACCATTAAGAAGTTTACCGGGCACATCAACGGCTGTGTGTACGGGGCGCCACAGAAAATCCTGGATGGTACCACCCCCTTCGATAACCTCTTTCTGTGTGGCACCGATCAGGGCTTCCTCGGCATCATCGGTTCGATGCTCTCCGGGATCAGCATTGCTAACCTGCACCTGCTGAACGCGAAGTGAGCCGATTCCCGGTTTTCTGACATGCTGTACCTCTGCTTCACTGTGCGATAAATCCGCTATTTCTATAACTCTACGCCTGCGAATTGTCACACTTTTGTCACAGTATTCTCTTTTACTCTGGTATAGTAGACAAAGCCCCTGATTTTCGATAAACAGGAGAAGCAATGTTGTCATCTTACGCCCGGGCATGAGTCCCTTCATGGTCCCGTTTTTTCTTCTCTGCTGATTTAAATACGACGCTGAATTATTATGGCCAAAGACTTTTTGAAAGACGCAAAAGACGAATACGATGTCATCGTCATCGGTAGTGGTCTGGCAGGCATGACCTCCGCCAATATTCTGGCCCGGCAGGGGTACTCCGTGCTGCTGCTGGAACATCATTACCAGCTGGGAGGCATGGCCACCTGGTTCAAACGGCAGAACGGGCACATCTTTGATATCTCTCTCCACGGCTTCCCCTACGGCATGCTCAAGAGCTGTCGGAAATACTGGACCCAGGAGATCGCAGATAACATCGTCCCCCTGCGAGGCGTCCGCTTTGAAAATCCGCAGTTCTCGCTGGAGACCACCTTCACTCGTGATGACTTCACCCGCCTGCTGATCGAAAAATTCGGCATCGAATCCGAAACCGTCAAGAACTTCTTTGACACTGCCCGCAAGATGAACTTCTTCGATGATCAGGGCAAAACAACCCGCGAACTGTTCGAAGAGTTCTTCCCCGGCCGCGATGATGTCGTCCGCCTGCTCATGGAACCGATCTCCTACGCCAACGGTTCGACTCTCGAAGATCCCGCGATCACCTACGGCATCGTTTTCTCGAACTTCATGCAGAAGGGCGTCTACACCTTCCGCGGCGGTACCGATCACCTGGTCAAGCTCATCAAGGCCGAAATGGAACGCAACGGTGTCGATGTCCGTATCCGCACACAGGTCGAGAAGATCGAAGTCACCCCCGACCGTCGTGTGACCGGCGTCGTGGTCAACGGACGTCGCATCGGCTGTAAGGCCATCATGTCCAACTCGAATATCAAAGGCACCATCCTCAACCTCGTGGGCGAAGAACATTTCGATCCCGAGTACGTCGAGGAAACCAAAGCCGTCCGCCTCAACAACAGCAGTACCCAGGTCTATATCGCTCTCAAGCCGGGCGACGAACTTGATTTCTGTGGCGACCTGCTCTTCCATTCCGAGCACAAAGGCTTCGACATCAAAGCCATGCTCAGTAAGGAGGTCAGTAGCCGCACCTTCTCGTTCTACTATCCCGAGACCCGGCCTGGCAGCGAACGCTCCCTGATCGTCTCGTCGACCAACGCGAATTTCAGCGACTGGGCTAATCTTCCCGACGACCAGTACGAAGCCGATAAGAATCATCTCATCGAGACGACCCTCGACTGCCTCGAACAGTACGTTCCCAACATCCGCGAACGTGTGGACCATCTCGAAGCTTCCACCCCGCGGACCTTCCAACGCTACACACAGCACCTGCAGGGAGCCTCGTTCGGAACCAAGTTCGAAGGTCTCAAGGTCAGTAAGGAACTGCCCGAACAAATCGAAGGCCTGTACCATGCCGGCTCGGTCGGAATCATCATGTCGGGCTGGCTCGGCGCTGTGAACTACGGCGTGATCGTCAGTAACGACGTCGATAAATACCTGACACCCGCTGCCGCCAGCATCTGAACCGCCGCCCCTGTTCGCACAGACCCGCTCACACAATAGAAACGGATTGATCTCGTGAATCTGGATGAAATCAAAGCCTGTATTCCGCACCGGGAACCTTTTCTGTGGCTCGATGAAGTCGTCGCGCTGGAAGAAAACAGCATCCACGCCCGCAAGTTCGTCTCACCCGACCTGGACCTTTTTCAGGGACACTATCCCGATCACCCGGTTCTGCCTGGCGTGATTCTCTGTGAGGCCGCGATGCAGGCTGCCGCTGTCTTCATCGCGAAGACAGATGCCCCGTCCAGCGACAAAGTACCCGTTGCTACCCGGCTGAACAACACCAAGTTCCGCCGGATGGTCAAGCCGGGGGAGACGATTGATATCCAGGTGACTCTCAGTGAAAAAATGGGCGGTGCCTGGTTCTTTACCGGCAAGCTCTCGGTCGGCAAAGAGACCGCTGTCCGTCTCGAATTCGCTGTGACCGCAGCCGAGGCTTAAAAAGAAACGCTCAACGCGTCGCTTATTTCTCCGCGGACTGATCTTCAATCCGATACAGGAAATGCTCGGTGCGCAGGATCAACGACTTACCAGCGACTGCCAGCGATGCCACACAGCCTTCCTCCAGCTGGTTCGCGGCCAGTTCCTTGTATTCTTTACCGGGTACAAACACCCGCGTGACTCCTTCACGGTCCGGAGCATAGATCTTCCCATCTGCATAAATCGGAGAGGCCGAAAACGAACTGCGGTCCATCCGTTCTTTCCAGACCAGCTTGCCAGAGTCCTCGGCATCCAGGCACGACGCGATGCCCTTATCGTCGATCATATAGATCAGGCCGTTGATCAGCAGTTGTGACGGCTTGGAAGGAATCCCCTTCTGCTCGACCCATTTCACGTGCGAATCAGTCACGTTCCCTTTACCACCCGGATTGACCACGTACAGGTGCGCTTTCGGGAAACCGGTACCGACGTAGATCTTCTCACCATCGTACAGCGGGCGATTCGCAGCGGAGTGCTGGGGATAGTAGAACTTCCAGTACTCTTCTCCCGTCAGCGGGTTATAGGAAACAGTTGCTTTCGCTGCCGGGCTGATCAGCTGCACGCGTCCCTCGTATTCAATCACCCGGGGCGTGGCGAATGCTTTTTTGGAATCGCCATTCTTGGTTCCATATTCAATGTCGCGATCTTTTTTCCACACCTCTTTGCCGGTCTCTTTATCCAGCGCGACGATGTACTGGTAATCGTAACCATCATACTGCAGGATCAGCAGGTTCTGGTAAATGATGGGTGACGACCCCGCACCCCGCCAGTGATTGCAGGGATAATCGCGGCGTTCCCAGAGGATATTTCCGTTCTTCGTATCCAGGCAGGCGGTTCCATAGGCACCGTAATGCACATAGATCCGTCCCTCTTCGATGATCGGTGTACTCGAGGCGTGTGAATTACTCGGATCAATATACTGCGGCTTCTCCACATCGAAGATTTTCTTATCGATCAGAATCTTACCTGTGTTGAAATCGACACAGACGACTCCCAGCTCTTTTCCGTCCTTGGTTGAAGTCGTGACCCAGACCTGATCTTTCCAGACCACGGGAGACGACCAGGCCCGCCCGTGAATCGGCGTCTTCCAGACGATATTCTCTTTCTCGCTCCAGGTCGTGGGGAGTCCGGTCGCTTCCGATGTACCATCCGCATGAGGGCCCCGGAACTGGTTCCAGTAAGGTTCCTCAGCCGAGACACGCGCCGGAGCAGTTAGAACCAGAGCCAGCAGGCAGGCAGCGGAAAACAGACATCGTAAGTGGGACGCAGACATTACGGAATCCTGTATCGAAGTAGAAAATCGGGAAGGAGATCGAGATTCGATCGGACGACGAAACGCCGCCATATCGGGGGATAATAACTAAAGGAAGTTAACGTGCAGGCCTTGTTTCCTGCCTCATTCTGATTATAGAACTCGGCACACCCGATGCAATTGTAAACCGGCTTCAATCTGTTTCTGAGGATTCTTTACGAACGAACTCGACGTCGATGATATCCTCTTCCTTCACGGTGCTCTGTGTACTGCCGAAGTCTTGAAAGCCGGCGTGGCTCGAATGAAAGCTCGCATGACTCTGGACTTGCAGCATCGCTTTCTTGCGGAGCCATTCCCCGATATGCACCTTGAGCAGTTCGCGAACAGGGGGAATCAGTAATGCGAATCCGAGCATGTCTGTCATGATGCCAGGGGTGATCAGAAACGCCCCCGCGATCAGAATCATCAGACCGTCCAGCACAACGCCTGTCGGCTGCTGTCCCTGAACCAGATTCACTTGGATCTTCTTCCAGGCCTGCGCACCCTGTTTGCGTGCCAGCCAGGCACCCAGTATTCCCGTAACAACAACCAGGCCAAACGTGACGGTCGGACTGGTCAGCGAACTGAACCAGAGCAACAGCCAGAGCTCGGCCAGGGGAATCAGCGTGAATAACAGAAACAGGCGAAACAGCACAGTCGGCCACCAGGAAAAAAGTTACTAAATGCGAGGCACCGGTGTTCATTCTATACCAAACCGACGCCGCTGAACATCCCCACCTTTCGAGACGGGGACTCTCTTTTTTCTGAAAAACGAAAATTCTCATAGGCCCACAATCGTAAAAAATAGAACGTGTGAACGTGCTCAAAGGATCAAACACAGTGCATAAAAATCACTTGATTCACACCTGCCGAATCGTATGTTGTTTGTTTCTGGCTCGCGCGCGAGGCGGGTACTCTCCGCACTGATCTTGCAGAACCGGTGTCACAACAGCACCTGAATCCGCGTCGATTTTCACCAGGTATCCACCAGGAACATTCCGAACGCGTGCACGATGTTCCCCGTTTGAGCTGGGCACACGGGGACACAAACCAGCCAGACCAGGACAAAATCCGGGACGCATTGGGACAAAATTCCCGACACACCAGGACAAAATTCTGGCTTGACCTCCCCGAGCGCATCAACAAGATAACGAACATCAAGAAAACAAAACGCATCAGCTTTATCCTCCATTGAAAGTGCATCTGACTCAATCTCCTGAGCGGCAAGGCGCTAGCCGCCGGTAACCACGGTAAACGATGAAATAATAAACAAACAACAAAACCCATTCCGCTCACATCAGCGGGTGGGCCCGAATAAAATTCGGGCCGAGCGCAGCGAGCAGGAAACTGTCAGGGAGAACGCCCAATCCAACAACACAGTTCGATTCCAGAAAAGTAGGGGAGGACCTGCGTGTCCTCCCGTCTGGCGGCCATCAAGTTTTAGTGAATCCCCCAGGGGAAACCCGGAAACACTCCGAACAAATTACGTTGCGTCAAACGCAATCAGATATCATACGGAACGGCACAAACAGGAATAGAGGAAGATCTCCACTGCATATCAGGTACCAGTGATAATAGGAAACAGAAAGTCGCAGATCACAGCGCAACCGAAAATCAGTCAGTGAATTTTCGTGCCTTTCGTGGTTAACAAACAAAAAAAGTGCGAACCGCACAGCACGTTGTTCGCCAACGCATCTGTGCCATTCGCACTTATTGAAAGTGACAGTCTCACAGCCAACGTCACCCCGAAAAAAATGACTTTCGAGGTGCATTGCCCAAACTGAATCAACCTTACTTCTTCAATTCAAAATCAACCGTTGTCTGTCCTTTTTCCACGGTCGCTTTCAGACTGCTGTTGGCCGGGCTCGAGTATTTCGGCGGCAGGAGCTGTTTGGCTCCCTTTTCTTCGGCTTCCGCGTCCGAGAGACCTTCTGGCACAGCGGACCCATCGGGGAGAACCAGTTTGCTGATATAAACCTGGTACTCGCCAGGCAGGGCACCGCTGGATTCCTTCTCTGCCTGACCTGACATTTGCGGCTGCAGTGAATACTTTCCGCTGGCATCGGTCAGACCGTAGGCAATCGCATTTCCCTCCTGCGGCATGAAGTTGACCATCACACCCTCCAGAGGGGCACCATCTAAAGTCACCATTCCTGTCACGGGAACCAGTTCAGAGACAAAATCGGGTTGTTCGCTGGAAGCACCACAACCCGGGAGCAGCAGAGCGGCAGCAGCCAACAGAATTCCTGTCTGCACAGGACGTAAATTGAGAGTCAACATGAAGCACCTTCTATGAGGAACGGAGGGATAATCAAAAGCAGGGAGGAAGATAGTGAAACCCACCCGGGGAATCCGCGGTAGCGGAACCCAGGTGGTTCGCCATTTGAATACTTTCAACGCACAGACGCTGAGGGATGTGGATCACTGACGATCCGGTTCCGGCTTACCATTCGCCGAGAACATTACCGTCGGCGATCCGTTCCAGGTTTTGTCGGATGGAACGATCGGTATTGTCGCCCATGAAGCGGACGGCACCATCACCCAGCAGCACATGCAGACCACCTACATGAGAACTGCCAGTCGTTCCCCAGTCACCCAGCCAGGGAGTGAAGTCCCGGGATCCGCCCGGATAGCTGGAGCTGTTGCGAACGGTGCGGTTGGGGATCATGTCGCCCAGGGTCAGACCGATCTGTGTATAACCGCGACCACCCCAGTTGGCGTTCGCCCCGTTACCACAACAGGCCTGACGGGTCTCTGCCATCATGGCTGTGTTGGACATCCCGTCGGTAACATCGCGGGGACGGCACTTGCTGCCATCTTCGAACATGGTCCGTACGGTGGGGGAACGGTTGGTCCAGCTATTACAATGGTTATAGGAGAGACGGTACACGATGAAGTCGTAGTTCGTACGATGTTCGTTCGAACCGCCGGGCAGCATGTAACTGCTGGAGACCGGAATACCCTGGGGACCCGGATCGGACGGGCAGTTGAAGATCGCCATTCTACGATTCACCAGGTCAGCATTCGTGGTCGCACCGCCGCCGGGCAGGGGCGCTGAACCGGGGCTGTAATCGTCAAACGCGAGCGAGAAGTTCAGCTGATTATACAAGGCACTCTGATCAAGGAACGGCAGCAGCAAAACCAGTCCATTACCATTCAGCGTATTGCCGGCAGCGGTACCGGAAGAACAGAGCCCCTTGGCAACAGTACTGGGAGGGAAGACCGTATGCGTTTCGTTATAGTTATGCAGTGCCAGTCCCAGCTGTTTCAGCTTGTTTCGGCAGTCCGACCGGCGGGCCGCTTCACGGGCCTGCTGAACCGCAGGTAACAGCAAAGCAATCAGAATCGCAATAATGGCGATCACGACCAGCAGTTCGATCAGTGTAAATCCTTTACGGGATCGGAGTTGTCTCGACATAAAATCATTTCCTCAAAGGTAAGATATGAAAGAAGTTATTGAGCACGTGCTTAACTCGCATTCGGAATCATTAATGTTACGTTACGTTAATATAAATATATAATATTATATAAAGTTTACAAACATTCACAATAGGAAAGATTGATATGAAGACCAGAAAGGGAGCAGGGCATTAGCCCCGGTTGATAGCTTCTCAGGTAAGAACCGTACGAATTAAGACACACGATCTACCTCAGCAGCATCATGAAATCCGCAGGTCATCAAACAAAAAATGCCTCCCCAACAGCGTCAGGAAGGCATTTAAATTTCGTGTCTTTCGTGCTTTTCGTGGTCGTAAAAACCAACGTTATTACGACCCACCTATTCAGGCAGCACCAGAACCCGTAACCGTTTCACATCGTACTGCGACGCGTTCGACATGAACGTCCAGTCGCGGGTACGGCCGGAGCTGTTGCCGATACCCAGGTCTGCGTTGGGACCGCTTTTCCACTGGTTGATCGCGAAGATCGTCTGCTTCGCCTCAAAGTTATGCACCTGCATACTGCCGTAACCGTCTGAAGGTTCTGCCGGCTCATCGCCGAAGTCCCACAGGCTGGTACTTGCGTTCGGGATATTCGCCGAGTTCGTGGGACCATAGTTTCCGGGCCAGAACTCAATGTTTCCCCCCTTCAGCCCGGTCCCCGTAGCGATGCCCGCGACATTTGAAACCACATTCAGATTTCCCACCTTCGTCTGGAAGTACGCTTTGCTACCCAGTGTCGGCACCGCGATTTTCTTCAGGTCGTCCGTAAACGCGTCCATCGATGTAAATACATACTGGGTTTCTTCACCCGGTTTCTGGAGTTCCAGGAAATAGGCGATCCGCTTGAAGGGCTGCGTGAAACTTCCACTTAGATCACGCGTGTACTTGATCTCCTTCCCCAGATTTTTCAGATCGAGGTCATAGATCAGCTTATAGTTTTTGGATTCGTCGACTTTCAGTGACAGCCAGTCCCGTTCGGGAACCTTGCCGGCACGGAAGGGAGCAGCGGGCAGGCCTTCCTTGTTCGAGAGGTTCGGCTCGGCCAGTTTATGCCAGCCAAACCGCATGGCTGCTGCCTCTTTGACTTTGGGAGATGAGAGCACCACCGAGTCTCCCTCGATCACCGCATCCGCAGGGACGAAGTCGGTCTCTTTGCCGATGATCTCAAACCAGCTCAGCGGCTTACCATCGCGCGCAACCAGACCGCTGCCCACATTGTCGAACGTGACTCGCAGCTTGTTCCCCTCTTTCTTCAGTGATTTGAAAGTCGGTCCGGAATGAACCAGATCCTTCTGTCCGTACGTTTTCGCCAGGGCGATCAACGCTAGACGCTTCCCGACGTCCTGTTTGTTGGTGGGGTGAATGTCTTTCAGATCGCCGATATCGTGAATGACTACCTGACCGGTATGTGGAATCTCCAGGGCCTTGTTCTGGGCTTCCCACAACAGGGGCAGAATGCTCGGCGATTCACTGCCATAGTGATAAGGGGCGATCTGCACGTACAGGAACGGGAACTCACCCTGCTTCCAGACGTCGCGCCAGCCGTTGATCAGGGCTTTCATTTTTTCATAATACATCATTCCTTCCACATGATTGGATTCTCCCTGGTACCAGATCGCGCCACGCATGGCAAAGGGAACCAGCGGATGAATCATCCCGTTGTAGAGTGTTGTCGGCGAAGTGTGACTGGTCAGCGGTTGAATCGCCGCGGGATAAGCGGGAGCCGGCTGCAGTGGGGTTTCGGCGTTGAGCGCGACCTTTGCTTTGGTTGACCAGGCATCAAGTTGCTGCAGGTAGCGCTCCAGGACCGACTTGTAGGCACCGGTCGCGGGATTGGTCAACTGCACCTGTTTGAAGATCGCCGCCAGGGCAGGCACCTTTTCAAATCCGACGGGAGGCGTCCACGGTTCAATGCGGGTTCCGCCCCACGATGAATTCACCAGCCCGATCGGCACATTCAGTTCCTGGTGCAGTTTGCGTCCGAAGAAGTAGCCCGCTGCCGTGTAGCCGCCTACTGTTTCGGGAGAACAGACGGTCCACTGGGCATCGACATCGTCCTGCGGAAAGCCTTTGGGAACGCGGGGAACCTTGATATGACGGATCTGCGGAAAATTGGCAGCCGCCTGTTCATTTTCAAAATCATTACTCCGCGAAACGGGCCACTCCATGTTCGACTGACCCGAGCAGAGCCAGACTTCGCCCAGCAGCACATCCTGGAATGTGACGGTGTTCTTCCCCTTCACAGTCAGCGTGACAGGATCGCCCACCACCTGGGCGGGCAGCTTGACCATCCACTTGCCCTGGTCGTCGGCAGTTGTCTCAACGCTGTCCGCTTTGAGTTGAACGGTGACCTGCTCGCCGGCATCCGCCCAGCCCCAGACAGGAATCTCCTGCCCCCGCTGCAGCACCATATGGTCGCCAAAAATATGCGGCAGCCGGACATCGGCCCGCACATCCGTCAGCTGAGAACAGAGAACAAAACAGGAGACAAAGAGCAGAGCAAAACGGCGCAGTATCAGCATGGCAGGCACTCATTCCCGATCAGGTGTAAGTAAGCAGAGAAGTTTAACAGGACCCACGATCATAATCCTGTTTCAGACGATTCACAAGCAAGACTGGTCGATGACAGGCAGACTATTTCTCGGGCATGGCATAGCAATACAGGGGGATCGGCTCACCCCTTTTAAAGATTGCCAGCACATCCTGGATTTGAAAGTCTTCGTCATCACGGAACCGTTGGTCCAGTTCTGCAAATCGTTCCGGTTCATTTACCAGCAGATACTCGATGGCATACAGGCGAAGCTCAGGCTCCTCATCTTCCAGCAGCTGTTCAATCAGAGGTTTGACCTGACTTTTGACCCCCAGCAATTCCACACAACGCATGCGGGCCTCAGGCACATCCCCCGATTCAGCAAATCGTCGCAGGGCATCAATGGCTTGTGGCAGCTCCCCATAATCTTGATCGATATGACTGATAACCGTACTCCGCCGGTATTCATCATCCCAGGCTAAAGGCCAGGGGGGAGCATCGCTGGTTTCCCCCGGGAGTTTCTCTCCCGTAAACAGCGTATGGATCAGCGTCTCAAGAGACCATGCGGGAGCGGCCATCGTTTCAATCAAGCCTTAAGAAAAATCAACAAAGCAGAAAAACAAACAATTTACCAGAACCCCGGCCCATCATCATCTTTTCGTGTTTTTCGTGGTAGTCAATCTACGTGTCTGCCGTCGTCAAACCACTCAGGGATCAGAGTCACTCTTGCGGTTGACCATCTCCAATCATCAGCATTGATTTGATTATTTCCTTGTCGATCATACCTGAGATAAACTGAGCGCTGCCATCAAACATCCCCACATGGTACCCGTCTTCCTGAAAACCGCCGAATTCAAGCTGCTTTTTACCGTCATAAGAAATATCTTCCGGCTTGGTCCAGGGGATCTCCCGTTTGGCTTCGACGATGATGATTGCTTTTGAGTGGTTGTCCGAGATTTCATTACTCGCGACCCCTTTTGGATTACCAAACGCGGTACCCTCTCCGATAACAGCAAAATAACAGGAGTTTTCAGGTATTTCTGAATCAGGATGTCGGAATTCGGGAACCACTGTCTGGGCAATCTTAAGGTTATGTTCGCTGTCCCACGGTTCGTTCATCCGGTACTGCCTGTAAAGTGCCGCATGACCAAGATAAGGTAGGATTTCCACCCGCCAGCTGTGAGGCGTTTTCCCATCAGGACCCATAACGACTGCCGGAGGTAAATGCCTATAGGTTGCTTCATAGTTGAGCAGAGCCAGCATGATCCGCTTGAGGTTAGTCTTTGAGTCTGGGCGGCGCGCCACTGCAGGGGGAGGTGTGTATGCAGTGATGATATTCTTAATCAACTCGTTGCAGGACTGACTGCTCAGAGATGTTGCTAATTTGACTCGGTTCCCGGATCGAGAAACGAGAGCGTTATTCAG
This sequence comes from Gimesia sp., assembly GCF_040219335.1. Classification (NCBI taxonomy): domain Bacteria; kingdom Pseudomonadati; phylum Planctomycetota; class Planctomycetia; order Planctomycetales; family Planctomycetaceae; genus Gimesia; species Gimesia sp. The sequence goes on from NZ_JAVJSQ010000040.1 coordinate 168,513, forward strand.
GGCTTCTTCGAAGAGTCTGTTATCAGGCTGAGCTGGTTGACTCGGATTTGATGCCTGGGAGCGTGCAATGAGTTCCTGCATCATATCCACGAACTTTGACAGTGACTGCTTGACCTCGAGACTGTGATCCTGCTGTTCAAAGATCAGTTCCATGGTTAATTGATCCTGGATTGAAGTCCCCTGTAAGATCAGATCAGGATATTTCCAGACACTGAATTGCGAAGGATTAAAAAATTGAGTACGGTCTCGCTTGGAATTAGCGCCCGCTTCCTCTTGCGTCCGTGCCGCCTGCATATTGACACCGCTGAAAATTGTTGCTGATGAGACAGGCTGTAAACGATCTGTCCAGATCCGGTTCGGTTGATTTTGACTCTGATCAATAATCAGTTTGAGGAAACTCGTTTTACTGGCGTGGACGAACGTGTGATCGTCCAGAAACAACAACGCGACTCCATCGGGGGCTGAGTCGGTAAGAAATGAGGTTCCCTGAAAACTGGTTTCAACAAGTTTCCCGGAAGAAAGCTTTTTCCGGAGTTGTGCTCGGTCGAGTTTCTGCCGGGCCTGGACAATTAGCACATCAGTCCTGGGCAGGCGGTTGCGTTGAGCAGGCTGCAATTGTAAGTGAATGAGCGTCAATGATTGAATCTCGGTGAGATTTAACCCCAGCAGGCCGAACTGAGGGTGATAATCATCGAACGCGAATACTTTCAGTGGCTGAGCCGCTGGTTCTTGCAGCAGTCGTGCAACGCGGATTACAGAAGCACTCACGGCCTCTTCCGGCACCAGATCCAGCCGAAACGGTTCTGGTTTCGCTGTCTTGTTTTCCTCTGCAGAAAATGAAAAGCTGCACGGCAAAATACATGCCAGGAACACTGCAGACTGAATTACAGCCAACTGCCAGGGACGGCTATCTATAAAATGAAACAGGCGCTGCATGAAACTCTCCAAGCGAAGATCAGTATGCTTTATTGGTGAATCAGTCGTGTCTTATGTCGAGCAGGAACGCGTTACCAGAAAAGACTCCGTCACTGCAGCCTTCCCAGGGTAAGCGTCTGGCTCTTCCAGGATGCCAGCCGATCAAGTAACTGTTCGTGCTTTTCGTGGAGTAAAATCTTAGTGCCTTGCACTGTGGCAACTCTGACTCAACGTTCCGGTAAACTCTCCTTGATCGACAGCAGTGTTTTCAAGGTGTCGTCGTCCAGGAATTCAGAGATGAATTTCACAGATCCATCACACATTCCCACCTGAGAACCACCTTGGTAGTAACCTCCGAATTTCGGGAGTTTCTTACCGTCATAAGCAATGTCCTCCGGCTTGGTCCATGGGATATCACGTTTGGCTTCCACAATGGCGATCGTCTGAGTTGTTCCCCCGGTGATCTCTTTGAAAGACACACCCTCTTTGGATCCAAAGGCGGTGCCGTCTCCCACCACTACAAAGTATCCGGTATTGGCTGGCTTGCTGGAACTTGGATGGCTGAAAACAGGAACGACAGTCTCAGCGATCTTGAGATTATGCTCACTGTCCCACGGCTCGTTCATGCGATATTGATCATAGAGTGCCTGCTGATCGAGATAAGGCAGCAGTTCCACTCGCCAGCTGTGAGGTGTCTTTCCATCGGGGCCCAGTACGACCGCGGGAGGAAAGTGATTGTATCGTTCGTGGTAGTTGTGCAGTGCCAGTAGGATCTGCTTGATGTTGTTCTTCGAGCGGGCGCGGCGGGCTGCAGTACGGGCATGGTGAATTGCGGGAATTGTCAGGTCCACCATCTGGTTGAGCAGATCCTGCTTGAATACGCTGGAAAACGTCACGCGTGAGTCGTTCTGCGTTACCTGAGCCTCTGTGAACGCATTCTCTAACCTTTTGAGATAAGACTCTTCATTCGGACGCAGGGGACGGTCCAGATTTCCCCGCGTTGCCTGAAACTGACGGATCATGTTCTTTCCCAGCAGCAGCAGAGCATCCAGGGACTGTTTGAGCTGTTCGCTGTTGTTTTTCTGATCGAAAATCAGCTTCAGGGAAAGGTCTTTTTGGAGGGTGACCCCCAGAGTCGCGATTTCTGTGTTTTCCCAGATCGGGGCGATCAAAGGCCAGGCCGGGATGCGGTTCGTCATGGGTTGGATCAGGGCTTCTCCCAGTCTGGTCCGCAGGGCCTGCATGTTAATGCCCGCTGCAACTGAAGTGGTGGAGACCCCTGTCAGCCGTTTGGTCCAGACCCGATTATCCCGATTCTGTAACTGGTCTAAAATCGTTTTCACGCCGCTGGTCTTGTCTGAAATCAGGAACGAGTTCTGATCGAGAAACACCAGTGTATCTCTGTTTTTCGAATCCTTCGTCAGCAGAGTCTTACCCTGAAAATCGGCTTTCACGAGTTCGGATTTCGAGAACAGCTGCTTCATCTGTGCCTGTTTCAGCTCGTCTATCGTCTCAACCAGGAACACAGTCTTGAAAGGAACACGACCGGTTTCCCCTGGTTCCAGAAATAAATAGATTACCGTAACCGATTTGACATCCATGGGCTTCAATCCCAGAAAAGCCATGTCAGGGCTTCGTTCCATGTCTTTAAGCAGCAACTCACGGATCGGCTTTAAGGTTGGTTCCGACAATAACTGAGCCGGGCGAAACGCAATCACCGCCAACGCCTCTTCCGGCACCACATCCAACCGAAATGGTTCCCGCTTCTCGGGAACCTTGTCCTGCGCCTGCAACTGCGCCGAACCGGTCAGCAACAGGCACACCAGGGCTCCCACAGACAGAATTATAGAAAGCAAACGGGAACGGCTTCCCGGAGATCTCAGTGAGCACTGCATGAAATTCTCCAATGAGACAGGATGTACGGCACTACGTGACAGGGGTATACGCGATCGAGTATAGACGGACTGAGGGGGATTGCAAACCAAGATCAGGAAAAAATCGGAGTTTACTGGACTGTCAGACGCCCGCGCTCCGGATCACGTCTGTCATTAACTCTCGAAAAGAGGACCAGCGTTGTTGATGGTCACCAATTTTCGCATGACAGAGCAGGGCTTCGTGTTCGAACTGCAGAATCGGACAATCCGAGTCCGCGTTCGTCCTATTCAAATCGAAACAGATGGGATCGTAATTGATGGTGGAACGCCCGAAAGGGACATAGCCGGCCGGGAGCAATGTCTCTGTCAGAGCTGCATCTCGAAACAGAGTCGCTTCCAAGCCTGCCAGACCCGGCCCTGGTGGATTGGCAAACAGGATCAGGCTTCCCAGATCAACTTCCAGCCATCGCCAGTGCAACACCAACTGTTCGTACAACACTGGTAATCGCCCCGGCAGTTTCTGATAGAGTGGCACCAGGGCAGAAGCGTCCGTCTCTCTCACAATGGGTTTCCACGTGCGGGGTTCACTACAGCTGTCCCAGGTTTCTGAGGATTGTTCGACGAGCATTTCTGCTGGTGTTTCATCCGGGGCGAGAAGGTCGTCGAGACGTCCAAAGGCGTCGACAAACTGTTGCAGCAGTTTCTTGTATGACGCATAACAACTATTCATCTTTCTCTCACAAGATTACCGATTCAACGGACACCTGCAGCACACTCATCTTTGATTCCTGTCCTGGATCAAGTCGTCATTCTCGAGGGGGGATATATACAATTTTGCAATCGGGGTGCTGCTCACGGAAACGATCGACCGCGGACTGGGGGACTTTGGTTTTTAACAGTCCCAGAAATTCCAGTTTGCGATGGACTTTGAGTGCGTCCAGTCCTGTTCCCTCTAAATCTGAATAATCTAACCTGAGTCTGCGTAAATCCGGTAGCTGACTCAGATGTTGTAAGCCCTGATCGGTGATTTCAGTATATCCCAGCGAAATTCCCTGCAGGGAATCGATTTGACCGATGACCTTTAATCCAGCGTCGGTCACCGGACTTCCGGCGAGGGATAGCGAGAGTAACCTTGGGAGTGAAAGTAGATGTTCTAAGCTGGCATCTTTGACTTCAGTACGCATTACATGGAGTGAGATCAGGTTCTTCAAACGGCTGAGGTATTGGAAACCAGTTCCATCAATATTGGTAAAATCAAGATACAGGAATTTGAGATTGACCAGTTCACCAATTGGTTTCAGGCTTGCATCAGTGATTGCGGTATGATTGAGATTCAGGTAAGTCAGATGTTTTAATTGACTCAGAGAGGAGAGACCGGAGTCGGTGATTTTAGATTTAGAGAGATCAAGGTGAGCCAGGTGAGGGAGCTGTTTGAGATGGATCAGCCCGGTACCGGTAATCCTGGTTTCACTCAGGTCGAGCCACTTCAGTTCTGTTAAATGATTCAGGTTATTTAACGCGGCGTCTCCAATTTTTGTTTTATGGAGATGTAATGACTCGAGACGAGTGAGGGAATTCAAAAAGCGGGTTCCCTCATTCGTAATCTGATTGCCGTTCAGAGAGAGCACTTTCAAATTCACCAGCGATTTCAGTGCTTGGGTGCCACGATCCGTAATCTCTGTGTGTCCCAGATTAAGTTGCTCCAGATTTTGCAGTTTTGCCAACGCAGGCATTCCTGCGTCACCAACTAAAGTGACCGCCAGCCAGAGACGTTTCAATTCGGGTAGTTGAGCGAGAGAAGAAAATACAGTATTGCTGATACGGGGGGCCAGGGTGAGATCCAGTGACTTGAGTTTCTTCAGACCCGTCAGCTGTTGAATTCCATGATCTGTCACATCAGTTGCACTGAGATTCAACACCTCCAGGTTGACCAGATTTTTAAGCCACGCCAAATCCTGATCTGTAAGCTCATTGATTGAAAGATCGAGGGCTTTCAAGCTCGTTTGATCCTTCAAAGGTGACAGGTCTAATTCCGCGGCATTTGTCGATTTCAGGGAGAGACCGATCAGATCCAGATCTCGGCAAATCACTGCTATCATCTCTTGTGTGAGCCTGCTCCCTTCAAAACTCAGGGCGAATCCCGGTCTCTTTTTCGTGACGGGGGCAGGACTGTCTTTCAAAGCATCAGATTCAGGAAGTTTGAGGATCTCATACTCACTTATTTTTTTGAGAAGCAGAAGCTTTGCATCGGGATTATCACTTTCAGGAAAAGTGATTGTTATGAAGTTCAGGTTCAGATTGTTCCCAAATTCAATCGTTCCTCCCAGTCTTTGAACCTCATTTTGCAGTTGGCAAAAAGGTTCGTCTGGATCCTGTGGCTTTCGGGCCTCCACGCTCCTGTTTACAGAACCCGCTTTCGTTGAAACAACGAGGTTGTGCATCATCGACAGGAATAGAGAAACAAAAATAATGGATTTGAAGATTCTGGAATCGTGTAGATCCTTCACTTGGATATTTTTTAGATTTAAGGAATCACAGAGTAGAACTGCCATAATGATTTATAACCTGTGGTGTGCCGAGGCTCATTTGCCCTGCTCATACGTGCGAACCTGTTTACCGTCTTCCCACACACTCACACTGGTTCCCGGTGGGAAATCAAGACTGGAAAACAGCGAGGTTTCCACTTTGGGATTCAGTTCGGCGGATTGCACAGCGAAATCCATTCGCCAGGCGAGGACCGGTTTCTCTTCGCGGCGGAATCGCGATGTCTTAAAGCGTTTGATGGTCGCGCGGCGGGGATACCAGATGCCGGGCTGGAGCTCCCACCAGTCCTCGACGACCGCTTCTGATGACGGCAGGAATTCTGTTCCGCGATCATCGAAGCTCAAGATCCGCACGGGGATCAGGTTGCGGTCCTCTGCGAGCCAGTACTCGCGTCGCACGTTTGAAGTCTCCCTGCGCACGCGGATGCAGGGGTGTCCCTGGTATTCCACGGTGTCGAGTACCCGGATGAGGGGGTGTTCCCGGTTCTTATCTGAAGAGCTTCCCTGATCAGCGCGGGCCGCGTCGTCTCCCCGTAGAGAAACGGAAAGCGGGTCACCATTCAAACCGGTGCTCAGGAACATATGCGGACGTGCCAGATTCGGAAGCGGCGGGACTCGATCAGTGATCTGACCGTTGAGGGTACGCGGTTCTTTTTCCGCCGGAAACAGGCTCTCGTTCAAAATCCGGCAAACCTTGCCATTGCTGACTTCGGTCCAGATTTCAGTGCCGGTTTTGATTCGGTTGGGATTTGATTCCTTCGCGCTCGGCCGACCCAAGCCAACTGAGATGACCGCGTACTCGCCTTCCTCCCGGATCTGTTCGCGGAACTGCTTGCCTTGAGTCACCAGGGAGATCTTCGCCACTCGCTCAATTCGTTCTTTGCCCGGGATCGACAGCCAGGCCTGTTCGTCGGTGTGAGCGCGTGTCAGTTCTACCTTGAGACTCGGGTAGAGGCGTTCATTCTTCTGAAGCGCCTGAATCAGTTCCTGCAGTTTTGCTTCCAGTTCTGGGGGAGCGCTCCGGGAGACACTCGTCAGCAGGGTCAGGCAGAGGAAGCAAACGATTTGACGTGTCACGCGCATCAAGAAACTCCTGAATTCAGATGTCGTTGCCAGCAGCGAATTGGTCAATCAGACGCTGTTCGACACGCATTATACAAAAATTCAGTCAGATTGACATGTTTTTCTGCACGGATCGCAGCACAAGAGCAGGGGGTTATGCCAATTCCGGTCGCGATTCCCCGCTGCGGACCGGGAATAGACTCAAGTTGGATAATCGTTACATTCGATATATTTCAACAGGGTGTACTTGCGCACTTTTCAAACCGGTACTGTTTGGCTCTGACAGTCAAAAGGGGATGACCTTGAAAATCGATGCTGCTTCCAGTCTCAGCAATCTGCTGACGCCGAACAAGGACAAGCAAAACCAGGACCACGCGGTGCAGAACATCTTCAGTGCGATGCTGGCCCAGGTGGGACGTCAGGGGTACGTGTCTGCCGAGATGACCGACGCCGAGCCACCCACGGTTGAAAGCCTGCAGCGTTCCTGGGACAGCTGGTTTAACAGCCAGCGGACCGGACGTTACAGCCAGGTTGAGAAACCCGAGGAATTGCAGCAGTCCTTCGGCAATCTCATCGTGCGTGCCCATAATGAAGGGGGCTACGTCGATCCACAGAGCTTCCTGCAGAAACTCTCCCCTGAGGAACTGGCAGTCGTACAGAAAGTACAGGGCCTCGCCGAGCCGATTGACGTCGACGCACTTACCGAGGAAGGGGCACTGAATCTCTTGCTCCCGGGAGCAGCCCAGATCGACCTGAATCGCGATGGCTTCACCCGTAACGGAGAAGCCTATGGTCTCCGCTTCCCGAACAGCAACACACCCGCGGAGGTCGTCGCTGCCTGGAATGAAGCAACCCAGGGCATGGACTTCGGACAGATCGCCACTGCGCAGATTCAGATGATGCTACCCATGCTGACGGCCAACATCGAAATCGACGAAAACGGACAGTTTGTACGCCAGCACCAGCCGGGGGATCCCGAGTTCAAAAATCCCTTCGCGAATGCAGACTACTCCTACAGCACCGCAGTCAAAAATCAACTCGAAGCCCTGGAAGCCAGGAAGAACGAACTCCCCGCCGACAAGTATGAGAGCCAGAAAGCATTCTGGAGCAATCTCCAGCAGGCACTGCAGAAGCACGGTGCAGCGTAACCCCCATCTGACTCAATTCCTGAATTCAAGAACGCGGTTCTTCAGGCCAGGTGAAACTCAGGTAAAGCATTCCCGAAACGATAATCCGCGAGTTAAAGTCGACGGAATACTCATCGAGACATTGAAGGCAGTCATTGGCTGACCAGTGCTCCAGGCAATGCAGCAGGGCATCATTCAGTAACGCAGCCGTTCGCACACAGCGCCTCCGTTTCCAGAGCTGTGCGTAGTCTGCATCCGGATGAATGCGTGTTTCAGAGCCGCAAAACAAATGTGGGAACCACCGGTGTTCCACTGCCAGTTCAATCAGCTCGTGAATCGTATTGCCGGGAGGAGATGCGGGAAACGTCAGACGAAACTGTTCTGCATATTCACCCAGATCCAGCTTGTTCGGTGATTCAGGATCTCCCGTCAACGCGACCATGAAGGCCAGGTCAGCTGAGTGCAGACAATCTTCTGCCTTGATCGACCCCTTCGCCGCCTTGTCGAGAAAACGTAACCAGTCGTCTGAATCATCTTGATATTGGGGAATCTCACGGGACGGAAGCATGGCAGCTTCTTTATTCAGGGACCGAGACTGATTCCCGCAGATCATTTTATCGGGAGTGGTTTCTGACGGAAGAAAAACAGTTCTGGTCGATACTACCACCTCTGGGACAGTCAACGGGTCCCGCAGGTTCAGGGGATAGATCGGAAAATGTGTCAGGGATACCCAATGGATCTTCGAGAGGGGATTCTCACCTGTTGTCTATTAGAAAACTTGTTTAATTTTTCAACAGATGTTTTCCATCAATGACAATCCCCTCCGGGAATTCGAGTTTCGTGAAGGTATCCGCCGGGAGACTCGGGTCAAATTCCACCGATTCGACGACATACGCCTTCTGCCATCCGACCTGTTGTTTCTTTTTCAGGACATACATGATCCAGTCCAGGCGGTCCGTATGAAAAGTCCGGGGGAACCAGATGCCGGGACGCACTTCCAGCCACTCATCGACCCAGGCTTCGCTTTGAGGGATTTCTGCCGATCGGGAAAGCTGATAAGTCTCTGCCTGCACCGGAAGCAGATTCCGCTCGCGGGACAGCCAGAGCACATCTCGAAGTTCAGACTTGCCCGAATTTCGTCTCCGATCGATCTGCACTTTGATGCACTTCAGCCCCTGGACGGTTTCCTCTCCCAGTATTTCTGTTGTATATGCTGTCCGGTTGTCGTAATTGGGCAGGCCGGGAGACGCAGCGACCGCGGAAGTTCCTTTCAGCCAGGTGGAGAGTGGAACCCGAGGCCCATGATTAAACAGTAGCATATGCGGTCTTAACAGATTCTCCATACGTACCTGTTCGTGAGTGATGTCGCCGTATCCTCCTGTCTGTCGTTCGTCGTTGGTGAGACCGCGGTCCCGGTCATAGTGAGAGAACTTTTGCAGAGTCTCGCCATCATAGACCTGACACGACTCCTGTGTACCGTTGCTGAAATGATGATACGGTTTATTGGGGGGAACGAAGTAACCCTGTTGAAAACGTCCTTTAGTCTGTTTTTCCTGACGATATTTTTCTCCCTGCACAATCAGAGTCAGTTCCGACTTCAATTTTACCTGCTTCTCAGGATCAGCGGGTTTGAGGGGTTGTTGATAGACTAACTGCATCTGGAGCTTAAGATTCCGATACAAGGCTTCCTGCTGTTCCACGTCTCGAATTAGTGTCTGCAGCTCTGCTGATTCCTTGCCTTGTGGCTGGTCTGCCTGGATGCGCGTAGCCGACATCAGCAACAGTACCAGCAATCCAGAAATCAAAATCGATTTGCCTGCCTGCATGGGAAACTCCTTTTATTCTTTTTCCGCCGGTCTTATTTTCTCTTCACCGACGATATATTTACTCTGCTGGTGATTGAACCGGGATCTCACCGTGGTCCCCTTGGGAAACATGAGGACCGAAAAATCCTGCTGCTGCACTTTCGGATGGAGCGTGATCTCTTGAACGGTGTACTGTCTCCGCCAGTCGATCTCGTAGCTACCATTATATTTGAATAAAAACAGATTATAGCGATCGATGTGAGCCTGACGCGGGAACCAGACGCCGGCACCCAGTTGCTGCCATTCGTCGACGAACGCCTCTTTGATCGGTTTCTCTCGTGAAAACTGGTCGTGATAGGTTACGATCTTCACCGGTATCAGGTTCCGCTCCTGGGCCAGCCACAAGATCTGCTTCGAGAACCGGACACCACTGTCATTCAACCGTTCGACCACGACCTGGGTGCACTTCAATCCCTGAATCTCTCCCGTCCCTTCAATCCAGGCTTTGACCTGGAATGGCTTGGGATGAACTGGTAATCCTGGAAAATGAACCATGGCTTTCTTTCCGCTCAAGAAAATCGAAAGCGGGACGTGGGGCGAGCTCTCGAGCAGCATGTGCGGCCGTCCGTAGTTTTCCATTCGCTTGGGTAAATCTGAGATTTCTCCCAGTTTGTTCCGATTGCGTTGACCGACCGCGCCCGGGGATTCATGATCAATTTCATGGAAGCGACGATAGGTGGTTCCGTCAAACAGCGTCAGCGTCGTATTCATCCCCTCCAGGAAGTGCCTCTGATTTTTCTGGGGGTTCTGTGTATGTAGTCGAAATTTCCCCGCAGTGATCTCATCCTGGCGGAATTTCTCTCCCTGGACCAGGATCGAGTATTCCGTCTCATTTTCGACCTTCCACGTGGGGCGGGTATTACCAGGCGGCTGCTGGTAATTCTCGTGCAGTTTGAGTTTCAGTTCAGAGTAGAACGCTTCATTTTGTTCCAACTCGCTGATCAGTGCCTGCAATTCTTGATCTTGTTCGGACTGCTGGTCCTGCTGAGGAGCGGCGGACGGGCTGACTGGCAAGAAAAACAGCATCAGCCAGACGAAAATAATGCACCTGCAGGCAGACAGTTTAATCATGGTAGTCTCCAGTCATCCCGGTAGCGGGGATTAGAATCCGCTACGTTAACTCACATGTTTTCATGGTGTGCCTGCATTCTCTAGCCGTCGATTGTATAGTGACTTGTTGCGAAAGGAAAACACTTTTTCGTCGGGACATCCCGTACAATTCATCCAATCGCAGAGTCAAACAGGGATCGCACCAGATTCTCTCAGGAAATTCAGGAGAAAAACACTCATCTTGAAAAATGGGGTAAACTTAATGCTGGATAGATAAAACATTCCAGAGAAATCAGAATCATGCAGAATACGCAACACATCAAATCACGATTGTGTCATGTTCATCAGCGTTCTGGTGCCGCCTCGGTTGAGATGGCCATCGTCGCTCCGCTTTTCTTTCTGCTGATCATGGGGCTGGTTGAATTTACCCGCATGGGTATGGTCAAGCAGGCCCTGACCGACGCCGCCCGGGCCGGGTGCCGGAAAGCGGTACTTGTCGGCACGATTACCACTTCTAACGCGGAATCCATTATCCGCAATCACATGCAGGCCACGATCGCCAGTGCCAATGATGCCAGCCTTTGCCGCATCGATTTTGAGCCGACCGAGCTTGAAGGACTGGAATCTGGTACCACCATCACTGCTACCGTCGAAGTCAATTACTCCGACGTTTCCTGGATAGTTCCCCGCTTCTTGAATCAGTCTGTCCTGCGAGGACAGTCGACGATGAAACGGGAATGACCGTCCGCTCAACAATAGAACCAACGGGAGGAACTGAAGCATGCTCACCCAGCGCAAAACAGCTTTAGCTCAGAAATCTTCTCAACGAAAAGGCGTCGCAGCAGTGGAGTGTGCCCTGGTGGCACCATTACTGGTGCTGATTACCCTGGGAGCAATCGACTCTGGCCAGTTCGTGAATATGGCCCAGGTCGTCAATGACGCCTCCTATGCGGGAGCGCGACAGGCCTCTCAGAATACGGCCCTCAATCGGTCCGAAGTTCGGGCTGCTGTTCTGAATTATTTCGTCCAGCAGTTTCCCCATGTCTCGGCCACAGAAATTGACAGTGCTTTAACGGTCAATGTTTACCGCAGTCTGAATATCTCACTGCTCGAAGGTGATCTAACAGCAGTTTTAAATGGTGACCTTTCGACGCTTATTACCGGAGAGCCGGTCGCCGTCCAGGTCATCTTTCGCTACGACTCCGTTCGCTGGTTAACCGGCTTCCCGGGACTTGACGGGAGATCCGTCGAGACCACCACCGTAATGCGACGTGAATGACTGCAGGCGAAATCAGAGCAGGTAAAAGTCGAAATCAGGTAGAGAGGCAAAAGAACATGCGCGTTCATCGGACAGTAATCGCGAAAGACAGACAGCGACGGAATCGCAAAGGCGCAATTGCGGTCTTCACAGCCGTGCTGATGGTTCCCCTGCTGGGAATGGTGGCGTTCACCGTTGACTATGGATACCTCCTCAAAAAACGGGCCGACCTGCAGCGTGCTGCGGATGCGGCTGTACTGGCAGCGGTACGGGATCTGTTACCCGATGCAGACGGCTACCAGGACCTGGTAAAAGTCCGTGCGCGGGTTCGCGAGTATGTCGCCTATAATCTGAAAGACATTCCCGATTTCGCCGTCCTCGATTCCGATATCGAAATCGGTCGCTATGATCCCTCCTCAGTCTACGACGACTTCACCATTCTGGATTGGGGCACCTTCGACACCGTTCGAGTCACATTAAGATTCGATCAGACAGCCAACTCGCCTGTCTCATTGTTCTTCGCCCGCATCCTGGGAATTAACGAATCCGCCGTTCGCGCCTCTTCAACGGCCATCCTGCAGAAGGGCAGCCTGCTGACACCAGGCGTCGGGGTTCTCCCCTTTACCATCCCCAAGTCGGAATGGGATAACACCGAGTTGGGGGATGTCTGGAGCATCTACGGCGATGGTCGGTTGGAAGACAACATCGGAGCCCCGATCCCCGGGAACTGGGGGACCCTCGATATCGGCGGGAGTCTGAACAGTACCGACGACATGCGGGACCAGATTCTAAACGGCTTAAGGCAGTATGACCTCGACGCGCTGCATACGCAGGGGCGTATTCCTTCGAATGAATACATTGACAGCCGGGTTCCATTATACATGTCAGGCGACCCGGGGCTCTCTTCCGGTCTGAAGCTGGCCATCAATGCCATCGAAGGCCAGAAACGTCTGATTCCCGTGTATGATTCCGCGGACAGCGGTGGCAGCCACGTGGAATTCCACGTCGTGGGCTGGGCGGTCTGTGAAGTCATCGACTCACACTGGGGTGGGGAAAAAAATACTTATCTGCGTATCAAGAAGTCGCATCTTTACGATGCCCTGTTGAAGCCACAGACCGATCTGAGCATTACTACGGATCTTGTGGAAGGGGCCTTCGCTGCTCCGGCGATGGTGGAATGAGCCCGGACGAGATAGCTCGGAACTGAGAGGCCCGGGGTGGGATGCTTTAATGCTTCCGGGAGGGGCATCAGGCTCCCACCCTTTTTATTTTTTCCAGTGCTCGCTATTGTCTGCTTTATGTATCAGGAACCCGAACTCAGACAGTCCCGCGCACTCCGCGACCTGCAATGGGCCATCGAAAGTCCCTCGCTCATTACGCAGCTCGATCAGAGGATCCAGCCTCCTGATCTGCCCCCACTCAGCCAGATCGACCCGCGGGAACTGGAAGCGTTTCTGGTACCGTATGCCCGCTTTCGCATTGGCGAATATTTCGAGGGACTGGTTCTCTACTGGCTGGAGCAGATCCGGGGCGTCAATATCATAGCCCAGCATCAGCAGGTCTTTGAAAATCAACAGACCATCGGCGAAATTGATTTTCTGTTCCAGGATGAAGCAGGCGAACTGACACACTGGGAAACCGCTGTCAAATTCTATCTGTATTGCCCCGAGGTCAATGCGACGGGCAGCCACTTTGTCGGTCCGAATGTCAAAGATACTTTCGAAAGGAAAATGCAACGACTCTTCGCGCATCAGCTCCCGTTGAGCAAGCAGCATTTCCCGGATGTCACCCGGAGAGAGGCCTTCGTCAAAGGCTGGCTGTTCTATCATCCCGATCACGAACCTCCCACGCAGTTACCGGACCATCTCTCCCCGCAGCATGCCCAGGGCGTCTGGCTCCACTTGAAAGAGCTGGACCGACTCTTAAATCAGGATTCGAATCCTCGTTTCCTTATTCGGGAAAAACCGGACTGGCTCTCCCCCGCATTCTGTAACAGCACAGACCCGGCTCTGATCGACTTTGACCAACTGCACCGTCACCTCGCAGCGCACTTCCAAAAGTCAACACGCCCGATTCTGATCAGCGTCTTAACCGCACACGACGCATACTATCGCGAAAGCGAACGGGTTTTCATCGTCCCCGACCACTGGCCGCAGATTCATTAACCGAGGCGCTGTGTGAAAAGTAAATAACATCTCCGTTCCAGCGGACTCACTTCCTTCTGATTTGCACCGGATCTGTGTATAATCCCGCACCGTGTATGATAACGAAACTGCTGCAGCTGAATCAGAAGAGACCTTGAGACCATAATGGAAGATCACTGGATATTACGCCGACGGGAGGATGAAGAAGGTTACCCCCGTAAGACGTTTAACGACCCCGACTCGGAGAATTACGAATCGCAGTTCCTGCGCGATAAAGCCCGGATTATTCACTCGTCCGCCTTCCGCCGTCTGCAGTCGAAAACCCAGGTCTTCTCACTGGGAGACAGCGACTTCTACCGTACCCGCCTGACCCACACCCTCGAAGTGGCACAGATTGGGGCCAGCATCGCTTCGCAATTGCGGTTTTCCGGTCATCGGGATCAGATCTCCACTCTGATTCCCTCCAACAGTTTGATCGAGGCCATCTGCCTGGCTCACGATCTGGGGCATCCTCCCTACGGGCATGGCGGCGAATACTCACTCAATAAATTCATGTATCAGGACGGCGGCTTTGAAGGCAACGGACAGACCCTGCGTATCGTCTGTCGCCTGGGCGAATTTTCGGAACAGCATGGTCTCGATCTCACCCGCCGTACCCTGCTGGGATTATTAAAGTATCCCGCCATCCATTCCCAGGTCGCCAACTACGACCAGGTCCAGGCGAATCACAGCGACACCAGTTCAAAACTCGCCCTTTACAAACCGCCTAAATGTATTCACGACGATGACGCCGACCTCCTGGAGTGGATCATTAAACCTTTTTCGGAATCCGACCGCGCAATCCTCACCGAACTCAAGTCAAATCCGACCGGGCACGCCAAAACGATCCGCAAATCCTTCGATACGTCGATCATGGAACTGGCCGACGACATCGCTTATGGCGTGCATGACCTGGAAGATGCCATCGCCATGGGACTGGTCTCTCACCGGATCTGGGAAGCCGAAGTCATGGAGCAGCTTCCGAATCATTCCGGGACGGAACTGGCCGATATCATCACCCGTTATACCGAGAAATTGTTTTCCGGTTCGCATAAACAACTCAAGCACGGCATCAGCAATATCGTAGGCGGGCTGATCCGCGATATCGAAATCCGCGACCTGGAATCAGGTGAGCATGAACTGATCCGCTTTAATGCCTGCCTCACAACCGACTCGGCAGCGATTCTGAATATTCTCAAGAACTTCGTTTTCAAGCACGTCATCAAACAGCGTCAGAATCAGATCCTGGAACTCAAAGGGCAGATGATCGTGGAGAAACTGTTCGAAGCAATTCTCGAGAATCCGGAACGACTGCTCAAGCCGGACGAATTCGAAAGCTTCAAAGTCACCGGCTCCAAACGCATCCTCTCAGACTACGTCTCAGGCATGACCGACGTGTACGCCAGCCGGCTCTACAGTAACCTGTTTCTACCTCAGTCGGGTTCGCTGTTTGACCAGCTCTGATGCAATCGCACCTCAGTCGGCCGGTTGAGGCAAAAATTCCAGGCGGACCGAATCCAGTAGTTCCACCGGGACCTTTCGTCTCGCGTAACCGGCGGCGCCCCAGATACTGGTGCAGGAAGAGCTTAATAAGCCAGACTTACCGGCATCGTTTATAGTGAAAACTTCCACACGCTGTTTCAGGCTGGTCGTGGCATAATAGTACCAGCTGACGGTTGACTGAGACTTGGGATCCTGATTTGCTGGTGCACGCTCCTGAAATTCGAACGTCGACATCGTCGAACCCATACCCGAATAGAGATTCCCCCGCTGGCTTTCAAAATGGATGAGCAGAGGACTCAGGACGTGGGAAGTAAACTTCCGGGCCTGCCCCTTGACCGGAAAGACAATCTCCGGCACTTGTTGATCCAGTGGCGTCTCACGCGTCGGTAATTGAAGTTGCTCAAAGTAGATTGTCTGGGCAGCAACATTGGGCAACAGTTCGAAATGATCGATCTCGCTGAGAGGCAGCAGGATTCGGATGGGGGGAGTTCCGATGTTACCGGAAGACCAGCCACCTCGATCCAGCTTGATTCGCCTTCCCGACTTGGAAACAACCCATAACGTCGCTTTCAAATTCTCTCCCTGAATCAGATCGATGATCGTTTCGGAAGTATTCCGCTTGTTTTGGGCCTCACCATAAAAGCCTTTATTCGAACTCCAGCCTATATGATTGCCGGACTCCAGGTATTTAATTTCCAGCGTCGCTCCGGCATGTTGTATGGTCACTCCCACCTGGGCCGGAATCTTGTACCGAAAATGGTCCGACTCGTAGTTATAGACCTTTAGCACCAGATCGATCGTCCTTGGCAACCGCTCCCACAGTGAGAACAGATGAAATCGGCGGGAATCATCCCAGATAAAGCCGGCACCATATTGAAAAGTCGTTAAAGGAACCTTCGTCTGTGAGTCCAGCACGTTGACCTGTTCCAGATCAAACTGTGACTCGGCCGGAGACACCAGTTCAATCAGTGCGTGATCCATGTAAGAGGCATTGGAAAGTTCAGGCAAGGGGCCGCTGGTCGATTTGACGGAATGACCTTTGCCATCTTCGCTGAGGAATGTGCCGTCCGCCTGTCCGCGAGAGACACTCCCGATCGCATAGCGGTTCTCATCCAGGTCCAGTTCCAGGCTGCGGGTTCCTTCTGCTTTCCTGAGCAGATTCGATTCCGCAGCCGTGCGGGTGAAGTCCCGTGGACGCGACCAGGTTTTCCAGACCAACACATCGGGTAAGGTCCCCTGATGGGACTTGGATTCAAACCAGCCCAGGTTCTGAAACTCGGCCTGATATCCTTCAGGATAAGACTGGCTGCTCGTACGAAAAACGGTGTCAAATACGGGCAGTTTCACGGTCCCCTGGGCATCGGTGATCAGGCCGACATACTGTAGATTCAGGCTCGGATCCAGATAGTGGTCCTTTACGCGGTTGCATTCGATTGTGATGGCGGAGACTTCGATACCCGCGGCCGGTTGTCCTGTCCCCAGTTTGTAGGTCTGTGTCAGCATGACCGGTGCATTCTCCAGAGACTGTTGAATCAGTCGCTGTGCTTCTTCCCGATTACCCTGGAGGCGATACCACGTCCCCAGCAGATACTGGGCATAGAAACATTGAGGGTTCTGTTTCAGAATCGCGGTCAGCTTGTCACGCGTTTCTGTATCGTTGAATACTCGTTTATCGCTTCGCATATGGAAATAGGTCTGTGACAGTTGCTTGCACTCTTCAATGACCGCTTCTTCTTTTTTATCAAGTTGAAAAGCCAGATTCCTCCAGCCGCCGATCCCCTCCAGCGTAGTAGAAGTAACCGGCTGTGTTTCCGGTTGAATCCCCGGCAACATGATCAAAGCAATCAGCAGCACCAGGAACAGGGCAGGGTACCGCAGGCGATCTGACCGAAAGAGCGACGCATCCATCAATCGCCTGATTCGCCGCGCGGTAGGATGTTCGCGATGCACAAACCCGAGGACCAGCGGCTCCGCCAGTCGGCTGTGTTGACGAGCCGCAGCCTCAATCAGCGTTTCACAATACCGTTCCGGCAGAGCCAGCTCTCTGGCCAGCAGCAGGTCATCGCAACAGTCCTCGCGGGTCTGTCTGAGCGAACGGCGTAACCACCACAGTGCCGGATGAAACCACCAGACGATACTCACCAGCGTTTCAAACCAGCCAACCAGCAGGTCCCGGCGACGGACATGTGCCAGCTCGTGTGCGAGCACAATCGTCAGTTGATCCGCCTGCAATTCCTCTGCCAGCCCGCGGGGTAGTACAATCGTCGGACGCCAGGTGCCGATGGCAAAGGGGCCGTCTGTTTCGTCGGAGATCCGTAACCTCGGGACCCTGCGCAGTCCGATCTGTTCCGCAACCTGACTCAACTCAGTCCACAAGGCGCCTTCTGTTTCAATCGTACTGTCGCGAACAAGGCGTCTGATACGTCGGTATTGCAGCAGCAATCGCCCCACAACGAACAATGTGCCCGTCAGATAGAACAACATCAGCAGCGGCGCCCAGCGAAAGTCCTTGTCTGGCTCAGGAGCAGTTGGCACGTTTCGCTTGAGAGGAGCGGGTTCTGCTTTCGCTGTTTCCGCAACTGCCGGAACAGAGGACTGTGCTGCTGTAGCAGCAGTTTTCTGAGGAGAGATCACAATCGGGGGAACGTAATCTTCATAAACTACAATCGGCGGTCCCGGGGCAATGGTCGGGTGGTTGCGAATTTCGGAGTACTGCGTAAAGACCCCAGTTGCAAATCCATAAAACGGAGGAGTGGCGAATTTGACGAGCACAATCAGCAACAGTGCATACCGCAGGGGAGAACTGGTGAAACGCCGGGTCAGCAGCAGTAACACAAACACGAACAGAGCTACAAACGCAGCCTGCACTCCCGCCACCAGCAGGAACGTGCTCCCGGTATTTACGGTTTGCTGGAAGAACTCACTCATGACCGATCTCCCTTTTTCTTCTGTTCGCGCAGATCATCCAGCAATTCCTGTAACTGGGTGATTTCCTCTTCGCTTGGCTTCCGCGTTTCAAAGAACGACGACATGAAAGCCAGCGTGTCACCACCGAACACCCCCTGAAACAGGTCGTTTAACAGATGCCGATACGCCCGCACCGACTCCCGGGTAGCCCGAAACAGAAAGGCTTTCCCTTTGTCCCCCTTGCGCTTCGTCACCAGCTTGCGGGCCTCCAGCCGCTTGAGCAGCGTCATCACAGACGAAGGCTCCATCTTCCGCACCGGCTCCAGCGCCTGGCTGATCTCTTTCACCGTGGCCTCCCCCAGCTGATTCAGGCAGACCAGGACATCACGTTCCGCATCCGGGATTTTTTGTTTGGACTGATTCATGCCTTCATTAATAACGACAAATGTCTTTTTGTCAATAAGGAAAACGACAATTGTCAAAATGAAGATTGCTTTGAGCAATGCAGCATTTACCGGCCCAGTTTCAAGGGATCTCCACTGGCAGGGATCTGGCTCAGATAGGGATTTCCGTTTCGCATGAACAGCCCCTCTCGATTCAGTTTTTCTTCTCCCTTCACATAGGTCGCGACCCACTCCTCTTCGCTGATATGTGCCTTGCGGTGCTCAATCAACAGACTGTCTTCGGAGAGAAATTCTGCGATCAGTGGGAAAAAATTGTTATAGCGACGATGACTGTATTCGCCATGCTCCAGATCGGGCACAACATTCGATCCCCGGTAATACGTGTTTACCGTCAGTAAGCGGTCGCCGGGGTTAAGTTTATATTGGTGTGCAACGCGGTCGGGAAAGGCCAGCAGAGCCACGCAATCCAGTTCGTCTGTGTAGGCGGCAATCACCAGCTTGCCCGAAGTCGGCATGACCATCGCAGCCCGGCTGTCTCCCAGACGCAGATGCTCTGCCAGCAATCCCTCTGGATGTCGGATGCGGGAAAAGAGCCTCATGAAAAAAGGGAGTTCTTTTTTGAACGCCATTAATTTGCTGCGACTCAGTGAGATGCCCCCCGGATCGCTGGCATAAGAGTTATCATCGTGATATTTCGACATGAGATCAGATGCATGATTTCCATTTTACAAAGGATATGAGTAAGCCTGTCTGAATAGTGACAGATTCCCTGACTTACTGCAAAGAGAAAGTAGTGGATTATTCAATTAAGATTCACGAGCTCAGCTGGATCCGGATCACTTTCTTCAGAAAGAATATCCAGGGACCTCTTTGAACCCGGAAATCGATGCCTTATTAAAACACCTGGTCGCAGTACCGATATCTTGATTTTCATACAGCTGCCCTTTTGCTGTTTTGTCATTTCTTCGTATCATGGAGATGACCCGCCGCAAAGTCGCACGCATCCACTGAGGAGAATCAGCAGATGAACCTGACGAAAGAACGCATCATCACGCTGCTGGCAGTCATCGCCAATGGCATCCTGGGAGCAACCATCGGCAAGTTTTCCGACAGCAGACTCTGGGAAGCGACGTTCGCCGTCCTGATGTCACTGCCGGGAATGCTCGTGATCTGGAATAAGGAAGCGTTGTCCGTCACTGGCCTGACACGAGGTCTGCGACGCGATTCACCTCCATCACTGCTGGACTTGATCGGCTGGTTTTTCCTGCTCGTCATGCCGATACTCTATGTGTACGAACTGAGTAAGTTATAAATTCAGTCAGCCTGCAGATCGGTTATCCTCCCTGGATCGTATTTTTTATAGTTCTGAGGACTTTTTTAACTCGGCCCAGGTAAGAAATAACGGTAGCCGATGTTGTACCGTGACCTTATTTTCTGGAACATCGACAGCAGAAAAGATAAATTAGCCGCAGGGCATTAGCCTCGGTTGGGCTGTCTTTGGTATGCTTCGTTCGAATTAAGAAATACGACCTGGTCAGTTATCCCGCTAACGTTGAATCCTATTAGAAAGTCAGAGAGTCATGTGCACACGCGCCGTCTATTTTGGCAAGGAAAACCAGATCGTCACCGGCCGGACAATGGACTGGAAAGAAGAGATGCACACCAACCTCTGGGTCTTTCCGCGTGGTATGGACCGTGATTGTGGACTGGGAGAGCACTCCATCACCTGGACCAGTCGCTATGGCAGCCTGGTAGCCTCCGTTTACGAAGGCGGGACAGCCGATGGCATGAATGAGAAAGGGCTGGTGACCAATCTGCTCTATCTGGTGGAATCAGAATACCCCCCGGCAGACGACTCACGACCGGCCCTGGTAATCACCGCCTGGGCTCAGTACGTCCTCGATCAGTTTGCCACCGTAGCCGAAGCCGTTGAAGAATTGAGTCGAGAAGAATTCCGCGTTGTCCCCGTAGTTGCACCGAATGGCGCCGAAGGCACCGTGCATCTTTCGATCTCGGATCCAACGGGAGATTCGGCGATCCTGGAATACATCAACGGGAGCTTGCGAATCCATCACGCCCGCGAACACCAGGTGATGACCAATTCCCCCATCTTTGACGAACAGCTGGCTCTCAACCGCTACTGGCAACAGATCGGCGGTACGGTCATGCTGCCGGGCACCAACCGGGCCGCGGATCGCTTTGCCCGGGCATCCTTTTACGTCAACGCCTGTCATCAGTCAGCCGACGCCCGCGAAGCAGTGGCCAGCGTTTTCAGCGTGATGCGGAACGTAAGCGTCCCCCGTGGCATCAGTACTCCCGATCAACCCAATATCTCCACAACCATCTGGCGTACCGTGAGCGATCAGAAGAACCGCGTCTACTTCTTCGAAAACACAGCCAGTCCCTCACTGGTCTGGATCCGTTTGAGCCAGCTCGATTTCAGCGCAGGCGCCCCAGTCCAGAAACTGACCCTGGACGGCAACCCCGACCTGGCCGGCGACCAGTCCCACGGCTTCCAACCCGCAGAACCATTCCAGTTCCTGGTTCCAGTGATGTAATACTGGTCCCAACCTCTACCTGAGAATTTGCACTGCGATTACACACCCCCCAGCTTTCTTTGTCTACCATTACTCTCGTTTTGCGCGATTAGAGTTCTGTGTATATTTTTGCCTGACAGGCTCGGTGGTCCTTCCGCAGTATTTCATAACCAGGTTAAGAAATGCATCATTTTCGCCTAATTGTGTATCTGGCTCTAAGTATTCTATTAGTAATAGGTTACGAATAGAATGAAGAACAAATTAAAGGAAATTGATGGAAACTTCTTTTTTCATCGGTAAGTGTCCGCCTTTACATACGAATGCTCTTAGTGGGATGTGTTCATTTGTAATTTGACACAGGCGAAATCACCCGGAAGTGTGATTTCCGGTGGTTGCTCATTCCTGATGCGAAGACTTCTGGTCCAGCGTCGTTCGCCTTTCCTGGCTGTCGAGTCATTTTCCCGCTGCGTACTTATCGTATTGTTCCGATTTATTTCTGGTTACGTTGAATGAAAGACTGATTCATGAGTATTCCAAGACGCTCGCGATCACATCGAGGTTTTACCTTGATCGAACTGCTGGTGGTCATTGCCATCATCGCTATTCTGATTGCACTCCTGCTGCCGGCTGTACAACAGGCTCGAGAAGCGGCCCGCCGCAGTACCTGTAAAAATAATCTGAAGCAGCTCGGTCTCGCACTGCACAACTACCATTCCACGTTCCAGATGCTGCCCCCCGCTTATGTACGTGATCCCAATGTGGGAGATGATGAAGGCCACTGGACCTGGTCCGCCTTTATTGCCCCTCATATTGAATTAACCTCGGTCTACAATGCGTTCCAGGTGGGAAACACACCGGCCAGCTACGCATTCGGCAACAACATTCAGGCCATGCAACAGACTTACCCCGTATTTCGCTGTCCGTCCGATACCGGACCGGCAACGCATACGGAAGCCGGCTACACAATCGATTATTTTGTTTCTGGTAGCCGGACATCCAACGTCGGTGTCTCGGTCACCAATTATGTTGTCTCGAATAACAATGCCTATCACCGTGCGACCCGGGCGACCAACTATCTTGATGGCACCACGGGAGGCACCGGCGCATTCTGGGGTAACAGTAATTGTCGCTTCCGCGATGTGACCGACGGCTTGAGCAACACGATCCTGGCCGGCGAGCGCGCCTACCAGATTCCGGGCAATCCCATGTATGCGGGTATGCTGTTCGCCGTCCGCGACAATCTCGGACTGGGACCTACGTGTACCAATTGTACCGGAAACACCGCTGCGAACCAGGGGCTGCTCAGCATTACCGGCACCACTCATTTCGGTATCAATCCGATCTCCTCAACCGATCAGGCTAATGGCGGATACAGCAGTCGGCACGTGGGCGGAGCTCAGTTCCTGATGGGCGATGGTGCAGTTCGCTTCATCAGCGAAAACATCGATACGAACATCACCAACGGGGGCGTCGTCGACAGCACACTCGAACGTCTCTCTTCAATTTCGGATGGCGCCATTCTCGGCGAATATTAATCCGCACCGCTGTTTTCTCAAGCGGCCGGGAGCCTGACGCTCCGCGGTCGCTTTCGTTTCGCAGTGCTCCCCGCGCTGATGAACCCGCCACCTTCTCATTCAGATTCATCAAGGTTCTATCACATGTTCGTTTATCGTCTCGGAAAAATCTTCAGCGTCCTGATCCTCGCCTGTGGAATGTGTGCCTGCAGCGGCAGCGATGGTCCCCAACTGGGCCAGGTTTCAGGAGTCGTGACTCTCGACGGGGAGCCACTGGAATATGCCCAGGTTACATTTCAGCCTGAAAATGGTCGTCCCTCGGTCGCAGAAACCGACAGTGCAGGAAATTACTCTTTGTCTTACACGGGCACCAGCACCGGGGCCTTGATTGGTGCTCACAAGGTCGTGATTACTTCCGCCATGGATGCCTATTCGGACGAGACCGGCGAAGGTAAAGACCGGAAAGCACGTGCCGAACTGCTGCCGGCAAAATATCATACCCAGACCACGCTCACAGCTGAGGTGAAGCCGGGCAGCAATCAGATCGATTTCCCGCTCACTTCGAAGTAACAGCGTCTCCCGCAGGATATCCGCGTTGCACACAATTAAATTGACGCAACAGAAACGGGTGAGTACATTGGATTCCCGGAAGCACTGCTCTGTTTTTCCAAAACCATAGCAGGCTTCCTGATCCATCCCATTTCTGCTTAGCATAAAGGTGCTCATTATGTCCGCTCAATCTTATCTGCTTACTGTGGCCTGTCTGCTGGCACCGGTATCGGTCTTCGCGGGAGCACCGGAAGCCATTTCCGCAGACCATTATCAGCAGACGCTGGCCTCAGATGATTTCTCCGGGCCCGAACTCGGCAAGCAGTGGCGCCTCTATAAAGGCTCCTCAGTCGTGAAAGCTGGTGTGTTGCAAGGCGTCGAACTCGAAGGGGGCGGACACGCAGCCGTCCATCAGTTGAAGACCGAACCCTACAGCGATGTCGAACTCACCGTCGATCTCAAGTTCGAGGGTTCACCCTACACGAATCTGACCTTCAATCAGCATAAATTCAAAGGCTCACATGCAGGCCATCTCTGCCGCGTGGTGGTTTCGCCCACAAAAGTCACACTCCGTGACGGCAAGACCGGCGTCTTCAATAATGAGATCTTCAAGAAACGTCAGAATAAAGAAAAACTGACTGAAGCCGAACAGGAGATCCTGGAACGCTCCCAGGCCGTCTTCCCGGTCAAACTGAAAAAAGGCGAGTGGTACACCGTCACCGTCCGCATTAAAGGGGACCAGATGCAGGCTTTCATCGACGGCAAGCTGATTGGCTCCCTCCGTTCCCCAGGCATTGCCCATCCCACCAAAGACATGATCGGCCTGGTCACCCCCAAACAGTCGATCCATTACGACAATGTCAAAGTCCGTGTACCTTAATCTTCCACGAGAGGAGAGGTCATGTCTGATGAATTCATCACCATCGCCACGACAAGCACCCCCACCGAAGCCAGCCTGATCCGCAACCAGCTGGAAGCGGAGGGAATTCGGGTCTATCTCTCAGACGAAGAGGCCGTCGGTATGGCCTGGTATCTTGGGAATGCACTCGGCGGAATTAAGGTTCAGGTCGCTTCTGAAGACGCCGATCGCGCTTTTGAACTACTCGATGAACACGATCCGGTGACCATCAGCGAGGAAGACTGGAAAACCGTCGAAGGCTTCGAGAACGGCTGGGACGAGGATGAAGCCACGGAAGACGATGCACAAGAAACCGTTGTGGAATCGGCTGCTGAGCGAGACCTGGATCAGGAGGTGAATCGTGCTTTTAAAGCCGCCGTCCTGGGCATAATATTTTTTCCGATCCAGGTCTATTCATTTTTTCTGTTGCTGGATATTCTCTTTACCGGTCTTGCGTTGACTCCATCTCAACAGAAAAAAGTAAGTATCAGTTTTCTGCTGGACTGTTTCGTTTTGTCGGCCTGGTCATACATCCTGTTCTTTCGCGGTTATTAATCCCAAGAAGAAGATGGGGGCCTGGCTGTTCACAATGGCAGCATCAGAAAGACAACGGCATCACTCATGGCCACCAACCTGTTCGGCATTCTGGCAATCCTCTATGGAATCTGCATGGCAGTTTTTGCATACGCCAGTCGGATTTCCTTGTTTCAGTTCACACATTCAGACTCAACTGGCATGGTCTGTTTAATCGGGGCACTGTTCTTCCTCTTTCCATTTCTAGATACATACGAGGGATTTGGGTTGAATTATGTCGACAAAGACATCGACCCTTTTTCACCGAGTGGTGATAATCATCGGCGACTGATGCAAAAGTGCCGTGTTTATCATGCCTGCTGGTACCTGCCGGTTGGGTTCATGTTTGGTACTTTCATTGCCTGGCTGATTTTTCCTGATTACATTCAACCCCAGTACTCAATACTCTCCGCGTTTGCTGCTCTCAGTGGTCTCTGGTTTATCTTCGTCTATCCTCAGGCAAACAAACTCTTCAACTGAAACAACTTCTTGAAAGCGGCATTTTCAGAAACTGAGTCCTCAATTTCTGAAATTGAGTGGAATAGAACCCACCTGAATTAGATCTCTATCAGTGAACTCACGAGACTTTTATTACTGAGACCGGGAATTGGTCCTGTCGATCTGAGGTGATGCGCATGCAACAGACTTACCGGCGCTGTCGTTCTCTCTTACTGTTGACTCTGGTCTTGTACCTGCCGGGCTGCAGTTTCTCGTACCCATTGTTCCTGCAAGGTCAGCTACTGGCCGGGGCAGAGCAACAGGCCGTGCAGGGGACCACTGTGACTCTCCTTCTCAGAGACCGGAAGTATGCCTCCACAACCACCGATACACAGGGAAACTGGAACCTGAAAGTGATGCTCAGTGATTCCGAATTCTGGCCCGGAAAAGAGGACCGGCACTGGATCAAACCGGACAGGCTCAAGCTGCGAATCGAAAACGGCGGTCAGACCTACATGGTTCCCTGTCCGCGCGTAGCCGCTCCGGAATCAGGCGGCGAAATCTATGCCTTCGTTATGACGGTACTCAAGGCTCATCCGGAACCGGAAAAGCAGGAGACGCTGCCGCTGGAAGCCCTAAAGCCCGTTCCAACTGATATTTAAATCGATCTGAAAAAATCGTTCGAATTGAAAATTATTTCGGAGTTCCTGTCGATCGCCCCTCGTGCCAATCGACTACAGGGTAGAACACCATTCTCCCCTGTCTTCAAGGAACATCCGATGAAGCCCTCCGTTACCTGTGGCTGCCAAAGAGTCTCGCGCCAGTCAGCGTGTGCTGCGGAACATTCACCGTCGCAGACTCGTCTCGCATGGTTCCAGCAGGCCTCGATGACACTGGTTTCGGCATTCCTGTTGATTCTAATGCCCAAGTGCCCGCTCTGCCTGGCAGCCTGGATTACCTGTCTGACGGGTGTCGGGCTTTCGCTGACGGTGGCCTCCTGGCTGCGTCTGTTCCTGATTGGGGGCAGCTCTGGTGTTCTGATTCTGGTGATTCTCATACGGTTGCGGCGTGTGTTCGCAACTCGGCTCACAACAGAGAGAACCCTTCTGTATCACAATCAACCTGAACTGGAGAAGCGATGAACTCAACCGAACAGACGCTGGCACATCCGGATGTGGTTACCCACGACGCATGGCGCACACAGCGACTCGAATTACTGGCAGCAGAAAAAGAACTTACCCGGCACCGGGATCGCGTCAACGCTCAACGACGGCGCCTGCCGATGGTGAAGCTCGAAAAGGATTATCGGTTCGCAGGTCCTGAAGGCCAACTCGGTCTAATCGATCTGTTCGCGGGTCGTCGTCAGTTAATTGTCTATCACTTCATGTTCGCGCCGGACTGGAAGCAGGGCTGCCAGGGGTGTACCATGCTGGTCAACAGTCTCGGTGATTTGTCTCTGCTCAATAAACGGGATACGACATTCGTTCTGGTTTCCCGAGCACCATTGGAGAAACTTCAGAAATATCAGGCCGAACAGGGATGGGACCGCACCTGGGTCTCTTCATTCGAAAGTGACTTCAATTACGATTTCCATGTCACTCTCGACGACACCGTTGCCTCGCCTGAATATAACTATCGCAGCCAGAAGGAACTGCAGGAGCGTAAGGAGGCAGAACCGTTTTTCCTCTCGGGCGAACTGCACGGCGTTAGTGTCTTTTTCCGCGTGCACGACGACGTTTATCACACCTATTCGACCTACGCCCGGGGATGTGAAAGCCTGACCGATTCCTTTCGTCTGCTGGACCTGACCCCCTATGGTCGCCAGGAAGAATTCGAAGATTCCCCAGCCGGCTGGCCCCAGAAGCCCACTTACGGTTAACCGGGAGAAAGAGGAATATCAGCCGACATCAATGCATTTACAGCAACCGATGTCGGCTGCTTCGTTCGAAATCAGTTCCGCTACCGTTTTTCTCTTTGAAACTCCCCCTGCAACAAGCTTACACTGGGTGTCAACACCTGCTCTCTCTGCGTAAGTTTTCTGAAGTAGAACATCTGAGATACGACCGGCGAATTTGACCGATGTTTATTAAACAACTGGAATCTCTGCGCGGGATTGCTGCGTTGATGGTCGCGCTCAGTCACTGTCTGATCGTGTTTACCGTTGATCAGAATCCGATGATCTGGACGACCAGTCTCCGGGAAACGCAGGGGACCCAGGCCTTCCTTACCAGACTGCTGCTGATTCCCTGTAACGGCGGCGCCGCGGTGACGGTGTTCTTCGTTCTGAGTGGCTATGTCCTGGGACTGTCGCTCGATCGCAAGCCTCGGCAGTCGATGACGTATCTGGCGTTCTATGTGAAACGCGTCTTGCGAATCTATCCCGCGTATCTCGTCTGTCTCACGCTGATCATAGCTTCCATCATGGGATTCCATACTTACCAGCGGTTCCCGAATACGTCGCTCTGGTTTCAGGAGTGGTATCAGCAGAATATCACCTGGAACAACGCACTGGCCAATTATGCCCTGCTGGAGACAAACCTTAATCAGATTGCCTGGACGCTGAAAGTAGAATTGGTAATGTCGTTCGGCTTTCCGCTCTTTTATCTCCTCAGTCGAAAACGCGCACAGAAAGGGAATTATGTCATCCTGCTAATTCTGATGGCACTTTCCTGTATTCTACCGGGAATTATTTATCTGCTGTATGGGTTCGTCTTCTACCTGGGACTGATGCTGCCGGCCCTGATAGAAAAACTGAAACAGGCAGTCGCCCCGTCAGCCCGGCACACCCTGTTTCTGGTCAGTGTCATCGCTCTGCTGTGTGCCCGCTCCCTGTTTGCACCTCAGGAACGCTTTTTTACCGTCCTGCTCGAAGCACTGGCTGCAGCCACGATTATCGCCATTCTGGCGGAAGGAACCGTCAAGGTCTGGGGAAGCCGCCTGCTGGATTTACCGCTGGTCCACAAACTCGGGCAGATTTCGTATTCTTTTTACATCTATCACTTCATCATTATGTACTGGCTCGCCTGGGGACTGCTCCATCTGGTCAGTGTGGAAACCACAGCGAATTATCCACTACTGTTGAGCCTGCTTCTGGCTGTCGTTTCAGTCCCCCTCACTTTCGTGGTAGCCCAGCTTTCCTATCAGGCAGTAGAACGCCCGATGATCGGCTGGGGCGCCCGCCTGGCAGAAAAAGTGACAGACCTGGCCCGAGCCTCTACCGCCCGCCTGCGTCTACAGAGAAAATAGTACGCAACAGGCCTGATGATTCAGCAGGTGCTCACGAAAGGTCTGTTTTCTGCCCGGCCTCCCATTCCTCGACCGCTGCTGCTTTCGTTTTTCGTCGCTCTTCCTGGCAGTGTATTGTCGCGCTGTCATACATTTTCAGAAGTAATTCTAAACATAGCAGGAAAAGGCACAGGCCCCCTATGACCTTGACGAGCTCAGGCAACTCAGTCCTCAGGAGAATCACAAAGCCGATCAGTCCTGCACTTCCCCAGGCCACGAGCAGGTAAGTCATCACTCGAAAATCCTCACGCGCCCAGATTCGCTTCTGAATCATACCTCGTTTGGGAATACTGTAACGCAGGAAAAGCCACCAGCCGATTGTCATTGCTGGGAGTATCAGGAAACCAAACTGACCCTGATACCATGAAATCAAAATGACAGTCGGCGTTAATATGGCATTCAGGGGGATTCCAATCCGATCATAACGTCTGCGGGTGATCAGAATCTCTTCCGATCCCGGAGTGCGGAGCTCCGTCTCAGGGGGTTTAAGCAATTGCAGACGCTCCTCAAGCGGGATCGCGACCTGGAAACAGAATTGGTTCCAATGAATTTGAGCGGTTTCCTTGAGTTCACGATGGAAATAGCGAATCAGCCAGAGCCGATCCTCAAAATGATAATACTTGAGATTGATCACAACGCTATTGGGACGGGAATTCAGAAAAAGTTCGGAGTCGCTTCCCCATCTGGCCTCCGTCACCTCTGAAAGGTTGACCTCTTGACGCTGAAAGACCTCCTGCAGCGTCACGATATTATCGTGAAGAGAGAGCGAAACATTTCGATAGACCATTATTCCCCACAGGGCAATCAAGCCAGGGATCAATGCCAGAGATCCCACAAATAGGAAACCAGAAAGATACATATTGAAAGGGTCATCAAGCACGATCAGAATTCCAATCCCCAGGAAGCTGATCAGGCAGAGAATCAGCGACCACAGTTCCCCGTACAGATATTGCTTCGATGGCCGGAAAATCAGAGGGTCATTTCCAGAGTCGGGTGAAATATCAGTCAGATCGATCATGGTGCAGCACCTTCCTGGTCATGGGGGAGTAGTTTAGCAGAACCCGACTCCCATTCTTTCACCGCACTTGCTGTTTTTTCGAGATCTTTCTGAATCTCCCTGCGATACATCAGGATGACTCTCCCATACAGACCAGCTGTCCAGAAGGCTGCTATTGTCGATCCAAATCCTGGACTGAAAGGTGCCGAAAGTAAATCGAGCCAGAACGGAATCCAGAATGCCAGCCAGGCCAGCGACCACCAGAGAAGAAATTTCCACGTATTTATAAATTCTCTGTCTGCACTCACTGACGGCACATATTCTCCTTCCCTGGGGGTTGAGAAGCGAAAAAACCAGCAGGCAATAGAAACCAATGGGAATAATAAAAAACCAGGTCGGGAGAAAAACCAGGCAGACAGAATTCCAATTATTGCTGCGATTAAGGTCATCCGAACGATGAGACGGTCCCAGTCCTGCCGCGTGTGGAGGACATCATCAGCACGCGGTTTGCGCGGCTTATCGCTCAGCTTGTTTCGTAGTGGTAATGCAATCTTCAGACAGAACAGGGGCCAGTTCTCCTGGATCTGGTGTGGATATCGAAAAAGAAAATATTGAATCAGCCAGAGTCGGTCCTTGTTACTGAAGTAGTATAGATTGATCCTGCCCGTTGCAGTGTCATTTTTGACTTTGATCTGCCCATGTGAAAACAGAGACCAGTGGACCACCTCAATTTCAGACAGTTTCAGTTCGCGTTTGGAGTAAATGGAAACCAGGCTTAAATCTCCCTGATGGAAAGTAACTGAAACGTACTTCCAGATGAGGATACCCCAGATTGAAATGCAGGCCATTAACAGCCAGAAAATTCCTGCAAGCAACCATGCATAGACTCCACGATCTGGAGGTGCGCTCAACCACATTGCATATCCAAAACCGGAAAAAATCACTGAGAAAAATATCAGGTTGATGATTCCCTCTGTTCGAAACGTTTTTGGTGGTCGGATAACCCGTTCGATTTGACCGAAGGGGGAAATGTCTTGAATCTCTACAGGCCGGTCTGTCATTCTGCGGGACCTTGTTCAGTGCGGCTTTGGAAGTACGCTGCTTCCGCTTCCCACTCCCGCGCCGCCTGTTCCGCTTTGATTAAGTCAAGCTGCTTTCGCTTTTTTTCTGCTCGCATGATAACTGAAATCATTACGGGAAGAAGTGCGACAGTCGATACCAGCATCCAGGTGTTTTTTGATGATGTTGGCATTTCCAGTCGCTGA
This sequence comes from Gimesia sp., assembly GCF_040219335.1. Lineage (NCBI taxonomy): Bacteria > Pseudomonadati > Planctomycetota > Planctomycetia > Planctomycetales > Planctomycetaceae > Gimesia > Gimesia sp. The sequence goes on from NZ_JAVJSQ010000040.1 coordinate 199,260, forward strand.
ATGAACAGAAAGCTGAGAAGCAAGACTCCCCAACAACCCATTAGGACGAATACCCCTCTGTTTTCCTTATCGGCGATAAGTCGTTTTTGAATACGTCCTTCCCTTGGAGTCACTATTTTAAACATGAACCAGAACATAAGACAGAGCACAGGCAGGATGAATAGTGCGAAATCATGGTGTGTGAATACGACAACGATTCCTGCGACAGTGGAAACAAGAATTAAGGGAATGAGTATGCGATCATAGCGCTGTCGCGTAATCATGATTTCATCCGGGCCGGGCGGCGGTACCACCGTATGTTTCTCTGGTCTCAATCGGTTGGCTGCATGCAGGCAGTACAACGGCCAGTTCTCCTGAATCGCTTCAGGAAAGACCTGACGAAAATAGCGGATCAGCCAGACCTGGTCTTCACGGCTGAAATGACTCACAGTGAGAGAGACCGTTTCAAAGTGATTTGTATGAACACGTAATCCGATGGGGAACAGTCGCCAGCAGACTTTCTGCACCTCTACGAGATCGATGACTTTACGAGAAAATATACTTTGAACGGTGATGGTTCCCGATTCAATTGTAAGTGAAACTTTTCGGTATTTCAGCAACATCCAACAGGAGAGAATCGCAGGAACGCTCCATAACGTGACTGTAAACAGGATGACAAAAATATGACGATCTGGTGGTGTCGCCATTATCATCAAACTACACCAGGCTATGCCGATAAGCGTAAAAAAGATCAGGGAAAATAACCCGCCATCGCGATAATCCTTTGGAGGGTGAAAGGTCAGCGTTTCATTATCAGGGGTAGGGGTTGATGCTTTATTCGCAATATCTACATTCATAATTGACAGGCACTGTTCGAGTAGAATACCAGGCGGTCTCTTTGAATAGTGAAACGCTGTTGGTCGTCCTTGGATCAATTATTCTGCCTGTGCTCAAGATATTCGTAAAAATTTGATGAAAAACGTTTGTTTTGTTTTTCAGGTGAGTTCATTTTACGTTCCATCCACCGGCAAGCATCAGGACTAACAGGTAACCCCACACGGGAGAAGTAAATAGAACGACGGCACTGACGAGGATGAGAGAGACTGTGATTCTGGATGAGCGATGCTTACGATAGGCCATGTAGATTCCCCCTCCCCAGATGCTGATGAACAGCAGGGGCAGCAGACGAAACAGGTAAACCATAAACCGCCCTCGAGGAAAGAGGGGCCTCAGTAGATAGGGGAGTCCGAACAACACGAAAGCACCACCGATCAGAGTCGCCAGTAGTAATCCTCCAGACCAGAATGCTATAATCTGCCAGGGGAATGTGGTGCTTATATTAGATTTATCTCTGTCTGCAGAATGATCAGATCGATTCATGGAACACCCTTTCAAAATGAATCAGCAGAATTGTAACAAACTCTGGTGACTCACAGGAATTAATTCTTACGCCGGACTTCTTGAGATGCAGCTACTGATCCGAAAGCCCGACTCCTTGCAGATACTCCAGTTTATCGAATCACAGGCACAGCAGGAGTTTACCTATCCTCATCGGGAGGCCACCCGCAATCAGTCGCCCCCTGCTGGATTCCGCGTCGATCACAATCGCATCCGACTGGGGCAGGGGGCAGCAGTCTATGAACAGGCAAAACAGGCCCTGGCGGACTGGCAGCATTATCGCTTTGACTGGCTGTATCTGCATCGCCCCGACGCACCGCCGGCCGCGGGACAGACCGTCGCCGCACTGGCACATGTGCTCGGAATCTGGGTTCTGAATGCCTGTCGGATCGTTTACGTACTGGAAGAAACAGAGCCCTTCACCCGCTTCGCATTTGCCTACGGCACGCTTCCCGTCCACGCCGAGTGTGGCGAAGAACGTTTCCAGGTAGAATGGCACCCCGATGATGATTCCGTCTGGTACGATCTCTATGCGTTTTCTCGACCAAACACGCTGCTCTCTAAAATTGCCTACCCCTATGTCCGCAGCAAACAGAAACAGTTCGCCCGCGAGTCTCTACAGGCCATGCAACAGGCCGTCGCGAAAAAATCGAATTAAACGCAGATTCCGGCTGTAGAACTGCTAAACTGGTTTCCGTAAAACTGTCAGGTCCGGTTGAGGCAAATCCCAGATGCAGCAGAGGAACAGATTGTGAGTCACTCGCAGACACTACCATCACATACGCCGGTTTTGATTGTCGGAGCCGGACCGACGGGCCTCTCGCTAGCCATCGAACTCGTGCGGCGGAACGTTGAGTGTCTGCTCATCGACCGCAATCCCGCACCGCTCCCCTTTGACCGGGCCACCGTGATTCACAGTCGCTCGCTGGAATGTTTCGAGAGCATGGGCACCATCGACGAATTTCTCGCACGCGGTCACATCATGCGGGGCTTTAATATCTTCGCCTTTGGAAAAATCGTCGCACAGACCAGTTTTGAAAGTCTGGAGTGCCGCCATCCCTATGACCTGAATCTCGCTGAGAATGAAACCGAAGAAATTCTCACCACGCGACTGGAAAGCCTGGGAGGCCGGGGCTCTCGAGGCTGGTCATTGGACGGGTTGAATCAGTCCGACACTGGAGTGACCGCCTCCCTCAAATCAGCCGAGGGAGTTGAGAAAACCGTCACAGCCGACTGGCTGGTCGGCACCGATAGTATTCACAGTCGTGTCCGGGAATCGATTGGAGTGGCTGTCTCCGGTCATCAGTACCCGGCCCGCTGGGGCGTCGTCGACGGATATCTTCCCAATTGGCAACACGAACCGGACCGGGCCGCGATTCAGATCGACGCGCCTGCCCTGAATCCGGTTCCCATGCCAGGCAATCGCTGGCGAATCTATTTCCGGGTTTTCGATGAAACCCAGACAGACAATCTGCTGGAACAGATCGACGCGGGGCTGGCTTCAATCTCTCCCGGAACCCGTTTGCAGAATCCGGATCAGCCGATGCTCTATCACACCTTTCGCCAGTTGAGTGCCCATTACCGTTCCAGCCGGGTGCTCCTCGCAGGTGATGCCGCACATGCCTGCAGTCCCATTGAAGGGCATGGCATGAATACGGGCATTCAGGACTCCTTCAACCTGGGCTGGAAACTGGCGCACGTCATCAGGGGAGAAGCCGGCGATGGTCTGCTGAACAGCTACGAGCTCGAACGCCGCCCCATTGCCAACGCGGTTGGTGCCTCGGGGGACGTTGCCGAAGAATTACGCACGATCCCCGACGAACCAGCGGCCGTCGAACGGGTCAAGCGTGCCTTGTGTGCCATGCTGCTCCCCGTCCGGGGACAACTGCAGGCAGCCGAGGCGAAACCGAAATCAGCTTTCACTATCGCGACAGTCCCCTGGTCCGCGGCTATCATACCTCTGGAGCAACCGCACAACAGAACTGGCTCGGCCCCCGACCCGGCGACTGTCTACCCGAAGCCGGCCCATTGTTACATCCCCAGACAGCCGCAACACTCACATTGTTCGATTTGTTGAGATCAACCGGTCATCTGCTCCTCTGGCTGGCCACGGATGAGATAGAAGCACCCAATGCCGCTGATCTCGCATCCGTTCTGCAGCCCGGTGATACCTGCGTTGTCATCTCCACAACATCGCCGATAAAACTCGAACAGACAGATTCTACTCGGGTCAAATGGTTAATTGATGAAACAGGTAGCGTACATGCAAAACTGGGGATCATCGATCCCAGCCTGTTACTGATCCGCCCCGATGGTCATATTGCACTCCGCTGCGAGCCTCCTGATCTCAATCAGGTGATTGAATATTATGATTTGATCAAGAAATGAATCACTCGCAAGTGTGCAGGTTTTTTGTCAGAGCTCCAGAGGTGACTTTTCAGCTGCAGTCAGGTATTTTGATACCCTGCTCGAAATTCATTTGCACCCCGCTGAGGAACACCTCCGATGCCATATAAGATACTGTCCCTGGGAATCCTGTTGCTGTCGTTGATCAGTTCGTCCGCCGTGGGGCAGGATCTCCAACCGGAGCCAGACGATCACGCCGCGGGGCCGGTCACCTTCTATGTGATGGGTGATGTTCCCTACAAGCCGGCAGAAGATAAACACCTGCCACAGCAGATTGCTGACATTCCCGAAGATGCTGAGTTTGTGATACATCTCGGTGATATCAAGACCGGTAAGACTCCCTGCGACGAGGCTGTTTACAAAAAAGTATTCGGCATGCTCAGACAGTCCGTGAAGCCCGTATTTATTATTCCGGGTGACAACGAGTGGAACGATTGCAGCAATCCAGAGCAGGCCTGGCAGTTATGGAACAAGTACTTTATGCGGTTTGATCGTCGCTGGCAGCACACACTTCCGGTCTTCCGACAGCTCGAACGGGAAGAGAACTTTTCGTTTGTGAAAGGGGGCGTGCTGTTTATTGGTTTAAATCTTGTCGGTGGTCGCGTGCAGGACGCTGCGGAATGGAAGCAGCGCCACGCAGACGATCTGGCTTGGGTCCGCCACAATCTGCGCCGTTTCGGTAAGGAAGTCAGCAGTCTGGTTCTGATGGGGCATGCCAAACCAGCCAAAAACCACAACGAATTTTTCGAACCATTCACTGAAGAAGCCCTGAAGTTCCAGAAGCCTATCCTCTACATCCACGGCGATGGACACGTCTGGATTTATGATCGACCTTATGCAGCCAGAAATATCTTGCGTGTGCAGGTCGACCAGGGGGGCATTGCTCCGCCATTGAAGATCACTGTCACGCAGGACAAATCCAATCCGTTTCACTTTGATCGGCGTAACGGTAAACCGGCTCAATAAAAATTCTTTGAATTCCCAATCAGTCTCTTCTGTCGCTCGAATGACATCAATATGAAATACGCACTCTCATTTCTGATCCTCAATCTATGCAGTTATACGTTTCTCATCGCAGCGGAGCCTGTCACCACCCTGATCCGGCAGAAATGGGACCCTGTTCAGGCAGGTAATCAGGTGATGGAATGTCTGGTGACCGTGACTGGCAAAGAAGTCAAAGGAGCCCACGATGCTGAAATGGTGCTGACCGGCAATCGTGCTTATATCGTGGCTGAAGTCAACGACACCCGTGCCGGGGAAAGTGCAGGCTGGCCGGAAATCTACTGTGCCCTGTCGATCGTCAACCTCAAGACCTTAACGCTTGAGAAAGTCATACCCTTCGCTCGCAGCGAACAGGTATTTCAGAATGCCACACTGCCCGTGGGCGCCTGTTTTGTGCCCCGCATTCTACAGTTGAATAAGCACACGTTGCGTTGCTACTTCGCCAGCGAGCAACCAGGCAAACGACAGGCACAAACCTGGTATCGCGATTTTAACCTGCAAACGCAGAGCTTCGCTGATACCATCCACAAAGCAAAAGTGAAGACCGCCGCGGGAACCTTCGAGATGCAGCCCCGGTATTTTCACGCAGATGCGGCGTCACAGGGATTCGAGAAGAAAGCGAAAGATTTCGGACTCTATCTGTTTGATTCGTTTAAAGAGTTCGACGGCCAGACCTATGTCGCGATTAATAATTTTCCAGGCAAACAGAACGCGCTGGCGAAGGTCAATCCAGACGGTGATACGTTTGAAATCATCGGGCACTATAACGAACCACAGTCAGTCGCACTCAGTGAGTCTGCGGTGAATCGTCTGCCGGACGGCTCCTGGATGGCAATCTGTCGCAATGATGGCGGCAAGCGGAATTACTATTTTACCACCAGCCCGGACGGTCGAACGTGGAGTGTCGGTAAACAGCTGCCATTCGTTTCTGATGGGACGAATTCCAAACCGACTTTCGATCGGTTTGGCGATACTTATTACCTCGGCTGGCAGGAAGCCACAAAAGTCGATGGCGTCACGCGGAGTGTCTTCAATATCGATATTTCACGAGACGGGAAAAACTGGGAACGCAAATACCGTTTTGAGACGCCTCACTCGTTCCAGTATCCCACTTTTTGTGAGTACGACGGAGCAATCTGGCTGGCAGTCACTCAGGGAGATCATTCGCCGAGTCGCAAAGAACGCATCATGTTTGGTAAGCTAGAGGATAGCGGCGCATCGCACTCCAAAGTGGATCGCAAGCAGTAACCGGAGTTAAGGCTTGGGCACCCGATTGATCGTCCAGTAAATCTCTTCAGCAAATGGTTCACCTGACTTCGATATGAGATTCAACTTGAGATGTACCTGATTCACTGGTTTCAGATTAGGCACCATTAGTTTCACGCTCTTCCCGTCCGCGGAGAGCAGGGTACCCGATATGTTCAGCTTCTCTTTCCCGGGACGGTCGGTCGCAGGAGAAAACATGTCTGAACCGTATTCCGGTCGCCAGTGGTAATTCCACTGCTCGGCAAAGTAGGATTTGAGATCCGTAGCACTCTTCGGATCGAGGGGGAAATTAAAATCGATCCGCAGTCCGTCCGCTTCCACCTGGCAGTCCGTCACCATTGATAAAGGCTTGCCCGTGTATCGCAACCTCTGAATCCCCTGGTCGCGGAGACCTCTGCGTCCCCCGCCGTTCCAGCCATCCAGCCCAACTGCATAAACCTGACCGTCTGCCGGGTTGATGCGGGCCCGATGGATACCCGTACTGAAGTGAAAGGGGAGCTTAATGATCGCCGCCTGGCTCACATCTTCGAAATCCTGCAGCATCAGATAATACATCCAGCCCTTTCCAAAGCTGGTGTGCAACAGACGCCCTGACAGCGGTCCCCAGCGGGGATCATCTACCCATAGCTGGCCTCCTGAGGAATTGTCGTAGTCCTGGGGCATCCAGATCAACGGTTGATCGAATGTTTTCGGGCGAATCACCTTATGATGATCGATCCGCCCTCCATCAGGGGCCCAGTTCTTCCCACCTGCATGAGTCTGGACGTACCCATAAAAGCCACCCGGCTTGACGAGGCTGATCTTCGAAGCGGGAATCCAGTTTCCCTGGTTGTCACTCACGGTCATCCGATCATCGGGCAGCATGCCCATCCCGTTGGGCGTGCGAAAGCCGGTACAGACAACGTCCCGCTGCTTGCCATCGGGGGAGACTTTGATCACCGCCCCCGGCAAAGCATAGCTCGTGTATTGACCACACTTCGTGTAATAGAAATTACCTTGCGAATCGGTCTGCAGATCGAAGTTGAAAGAGTGGAAGAACCGTGATACGTCCGTGTCTGCGGAAAAACTCTCATAGAAATCGGCTTCGCCGTCCTGGTTCAGATCGTGCAGTCGCGTCAATCGATCTTTACAGGTCACATAAATCAGACCATCGACCACCTTGATGCCGAAGGGTTCGTAGAGTCCTCCCGCGAAGCGTTTCCATTTCAAATTCAGGAGACCTTCATCGAGACCGGAGACGATCCAGATATCACCCCCATGTGTGGAAACCACCATCCGTCCGTCCTGAAAGAAATCCAGGGCCGAAGTCCGAAACCACGTATTCCAAGGCGTTTCACGAGGAATGGTGATCGTATCCAGAGCATAAGCGCCCGTCTCCAACCCCGGATAACCGACGGTGGTCAGGACATCGGGCCAGTTGGCTTTGCCTCCCTGAATCAGGGACCGGGGATCGGTCACTTCTGTCTGCTCCGCTTCCCGGAACAGGATTTGTGCCGAAGCGTCCTCTGCTTTCCCTGTACCGGTGACACGGGTGATTTCAATCAGCCGTGATGCCTGATCCGCGGGAATCGAAAGCACGAAGCGTTGTTTGTCGTCGACACTCCAGATCATCCCTCTGGTGTCTCCACGAACTGCGCATACCGTAAATCTCCCGGCCTGGTCCTCCCCCAACTGATTACAGAAGGCCATAGCTCCCTTTGCGTCCCGTTCGTTTTCTGGAGAAAGCTGATTTCCAGGAACAAAGACTCCGGTAAAAGCATCAGGAATCTGTGGTGCAGCCGTAGCCAGAACCAGTGCCTTCCCGGGACCGATTCGCAGGCTATGCCGGACCGCGGTTTTGCCTGGGATCGCCTGGGGAAGTTCCAGGATTTCCCGGTCATCGATGGCATATGAAAGTACCAGCTGATTTCCATGCACATAGTGACCATGATATCGCATCCACTCAGCGGGCAGCGGTCCACGGGGGCGTAATTGCTCACGAGGATAATCGAGCGTTCCTTCATGACCCCACTGCCAGCCAGCCAGTCCGGCGAGTTGCTTGCCCTCTGGTTCAGGAACTCCTTCGCCACGCCCCCGGATATGTTGGGTTTCACTCAAATTGAGAAATCCGCCCTGCCAGAGTCCCGCTTGATTCAATGTATGCAAATCATAGGAGATGGTCGTCTCTGCATTCAGTTTGACGGTCAACGCGCTGGTGGTGATTCGGGAAAGCTGCGAAGCGAGAGCCGGCCCGAAGTCGCGTTCGATTTTCAGATCGAATTCCCCCGATTCCGTCCCCGGGGGGAGCTGCTTGAGATAGTCAGGCGTCACACGTTGATAGGCGGGATTGCTCGGCTTTATGAATTTTTCGCGGATGTAATGCACGACCTGATAGCGTTCTTTGGGGCTCAGATGCTGCATCGGGCCCATCAGACCGTTTCCTTTTGAGAGCGTGAGAAACATTCGATAGGGATCCGCTCCGAATTTGAGCGGCTGAGTTCCAAAGGCCCGGGCGGTGGGCAGCGAAGGCGTATTGCCGTCCACACCGTGACAGTTCTTGCACAGACCGTGATAAATACGTTCCCCCTCGACAAGGTCACGCTGGTTCATCCTTTTAATGATTCCTGCATGATCGAGGTTTTGAGTATCGTCTTTGACGATGAGTGCTTCTGCTGAGGGTTTGAGTTCCGCTGCCCTTTGCGCACCGCCGCGGGCGATCTCGAAGACATAGCTGACCAGGTCATAAAACTCCGCCTGATCGTGCAGCGTCGCCACGAGTCCCTCGGGCATCATCGACTTACTGCCGCTGGTCCGTTCGTCGATCTCATTTTGGGGGACGACAATTTCCTGACCCAGGTTGGCTGCATCACGCAGCACCAGTGCATCGGGACGGTCCTTTGCAACCAGGCCGGAAATCAGCTTCCCTGCACTGGTGATGATGTTAACCGTTTCGAACCCCTGCTTGATTTTGCGGGACGGAAAGAGAATCGATTCAACCAGGTATTCATCGCTGACGTTTTTGTCTGCCTTGGTCAGGTCTGGGCCGAGAGGTGTTGCGTTGGCTCCGCTGTCGTGGCATTTGATGCAGGCGGCGACTGATTTATAAAAGACGAGTGCACCTCGTTCCGGATTCCCGCGCAGACGGGCTTCTTGTGCCAGCCTGCTTAAGGGGGCCTGTTGCAGTTGTTGTTCCAGGGAACTCGACGGTTCCTGGGAGAAGATCAGTGAAGGAAACGTACAACAGAGCAGGCAAACCAGGAATGGCAGACGCACAACAGCTTTCATCGAGTCGCTTTCTTCTGGCTGGTGTAGAGTTCCGGCGGGTCAGCAGAATCGCAGGACTCTATCTTAAAAGCGACTGTCAGAACAATCCAGAATAGAACAGATTTACGCTGGGGAAATCCGCTGTTCGTCTGAATGGGATGTACTCACAGTGGAACACTGGTAGAAGGGAGTAGAAGAAAGAAAAGAGTGCCGGGAACCCCTCTGTGACAGGCAAAGCAGGCTGCAGACTCGATCTCGGAACTCGAAGCTGCAGTCGCCCCCAAGGAGCACACCATATGTCTCAAATTGATTCCCGGCACATTTGCTGTTCACACACAGCTGAGAGTAATTTACAAGGCTGGATCCTTCTTACGTTGCGCTCCCGGATTCAAGCGATTCTGAACTTTAGCCAGAATCGCAGTCTGCTCCTCAGAATCGAGAGCCCCATCCTGATTTGAATCCAGAGTACGGAACAGCCGTTGCAGGGAAGGGGGTACTTCGTTGCGACTAATGGTCTGGTCCCGGTTACGATCGAGTTGTCGAAAGATGGCCGCATTCAGACCGATTCCCGTTGCATAAGGTTTGCCGCTGAGAATTTTGGTCCGGTCAATCACTGCCAGTTGTTCCTGTCGGTTTAGAACTCCGTCACCGTTTGCATCAGCACCATTTAAACGGCTCTGTAATGGCGCAGGTACTTCATTGGCCGAAATCATGCCATCCCTGTTCCGGTCCATCGACATCATCATCTGGGTGACCATCTCGACCGCATCCGTTGTCGACTGGTTCGTCGTGAGGTTGCCCCCCATCATCATCTGCATCTGATTTCCGCCGCCGGCACCACCGCCACCGCCGCCGCCACCTCTCTGGCACTGGCCGCCTCCCTGCCCCATCTGCATCCCGCCACCACCGCCACGCGGACCGCCACCGCCACGACCACCTCCGCCCCGTTGGGCAAAGGCATCGCTGGCAAACAGCAGCAACGCAAACAAAGTGAGAAATGTACTGAGGTTTCGCATAAGCAGGTTCCCCCTTATCGGACTCAAAGTGTCGAAATAAAAAACAGCTGGCCCGATACTGTTGAAACGCGTTTTAATCAGTGCCCTTCACAGGTGCTCCATGGGGGCTGCCTGACAGAATCAGTTGGAGGATGAAATCGAACAGAAATAATTCTGAACTCTAAATATGAAATATATAAAAGGTTATGAAATGTATGCTGTCAGGGCCTGAGCGAAAGGCCCCTTCATTAACCATCAACGGGGAACCCCTCCTCGTAACTACCGGCATTCTGAAAAAAAACTGGGATTGCAAGCATTTCGTCTGCACGAGATAAATAGAGCTTGATGTGTATTTTGGCGTATAATGGAATCAGACGCCTGAGATGTGTTTCAAAGCGCTGGTCACATAAAGGGTCAAGGATATGATGCTTTTACAAAATCAGGACTGGCGACAGAATTACGATCAGACGGTGATCCGACTGATCCGCGAAGCCTTTCCACCGAAACAGTATCTGACCCACGTCGATGGCACCGATCTGCTTCGTACGTCCGATGCTGAAGGCGACGCCATCCTCCGGGACTATGCTCACAAAACCTGGGATCAGGTGGATCATGCTTTAATCTCGCGCTATCACGAAGCGCCGCTCTCAATGTCTTATGCAGGGTTCCTGAAATTCCTGCCCGCGTATCTGGTTGATCTGTTTCATCCCGAATCAGAAATGCAGCACATTGTCTGGAACTGCCTGCTGGAGTACCGACTGGAGCCCCATCTGGGATCTGAGCAGTTTGATCTCAACGATGATCAATTGATCTGCTGCCTGCTCGCGTTTGTCCGGTCCAGTAACTTTCCGCTGGATACGATGATGCCCCGTCAGACTTCCGAAGAATACTTTCACAATCCCTGTCCGGAATCCGCCTTCAACATGCTGACGCACGCGCTGTCTCAAGAACGGGTGCTGGCTCTGCAGTCCCGCATCGAAGAGATCAACGACAGCTTTGTCATCGAACGCTGGGATCAGGGATGATTCTTGACGAAAGCTGAATTCAGTTTCAGAGACCTGCCTTCATTGATATGATGAGAAGGATGTCTTTCAGCCTGTCGGTTAAAGAGCTCACTTCTATTCGTTAATCAGGAATAACAGGAACATGAAACGCGCCGCACAGTTCATCGTCCTTCTCTGCACACTTATGGTCACCACAGTCGCTTCCGCGGAACGACTGGTTCTGGTGAGCGCTTCCTATCAGAAAGATCTTCTCGCGATCTGTGATGCAAAAGGTAAAGTCCTCTGGTCGTACAAAACCGCGGGGCCTGCCAAAGGTCATGCCGGCCATCACGATGTGCAGCTGCTGCCCAACGGCAACATCCTGTTTCACGACAGCTGGACCGGGCTCAAAGAGATCAATCTCAATAAAGAGATTGTCTGGGAATACGATTCAGCCAGCAGTAACGGCAACGCCGGGAAGCGGGTGGATGTGCACGCCTTCAAACGCCTGCCCAATGGCAATACGGTAATCGTCGAAAGTGGAGTCGGACGGATTATCGAAGTCGATCGCGACGGCAAGCTCGTGCACCAGTTCCCTTTGAAGAAAGGGGGCACACAATCCACGCGGCTGATGCGGATCACTCCCGCGGGAACCTACCTGGTCTGTTCAGAACAGCCTGGCGTGGTGCTTGAATATGATCGCGACGGGAAAATCATCTGGGAATATCCGATCGGTACCCGCGTCTACGGCGCTCTGCGGCTTGAGAACGGGAACACACTGATCGCCTCGGGCAGCGGTCACAGCGTCCGCGAAGTCACCCCCGACAAACGGACCATCTGGGAAGTCAAGGAACGCGTGCCGGGCACGGATGTGGCCCTCCAATGGACCACCTGTCTGCAGGAACTCGACAACGGCAATCTGGTCATCGGCAACTGCCACGCCGGCCCCGAGAATCCACAGATCCTGGAACTCGACGAGAACCGCAAGATCGTCTGGCAGTTCGACGATTTCAACCTCGTCGGCAACGGCCTGGCCTGCTGGGAAATTCTGAATGACGAACAGTCGAAACTGGTGCGGAAGAAACTGGCTAATTCAGCCCCTTGATAATCTCGGGCAGGCATCATTCTTCGACAGGAATCCGGAAAGGGAATTTTTTCCCGGCCAGTGCGTAATCGATCTGTTCGCTGATCATGAATTCCACAATCCGCATCCCTTCTTCCATGGAAGGGCTCTGGTTGAACTTCAGTGGGATCGAAAGTTTATGAGCAGCGCGATGATAATAAAGTTCGGCATGGTCTCCTTCCAGCAGGCTCTGGTTCATGGCGATTGTGCCGTCACGCCCGATCAGAAACAGACTCAGGTCTCTGCTGCTCCCATTAAACTTGATGTTAGTAATGCCACTACGCAGATCGCCCTGATCGATCGCAGCCAGTGTCTCGAATTTGCGAAACTGATGAAAGGTACGAATTGCTTCTTTGGTCGTGCCTGGCGAATGAATCTCGACAAAGACCACTCCTTGCTTGGAATACTTTGTATGGAAAGCTTTCATTAATTTTAACATCATGGAAAACTGCTCTTGCGCATCGGGAGGAATTTCGGAATAATCTCCTTCTTCTATGCCACTGATAAATAACAGTGCGACCACTTTACCCTCGAAGTCGTGCAGTTGATGCTGGTTGCCGTCCAGCCATTCTACGACCTGCAGGGGAGGAGCCTGCGCGAAAAGAGGTAGCATCTCGGGAGGCCTGGGCGGTTCGGGCAGTGGCTCTTCCGTACCGGCAACATAATTCTGGCCATCAAGCAGGTTTTCATACACGGTCCCCTCTGGAAATCGCAGTGCCAGTGTCTCAGGGGGGATTTGCTGATGCGGCTGGATGTCGAGAGCCTCCCAGATGGTACTCCGCCCGGGAACCATAGGGACGACTGGAAAGTTCTTCAGTAGGCGGTTTTCCGGCTTCAGTTTCTCGTATTGCTCCTGTTCTTTACGGACGTCAGACGTGTATTCCTGGTATTTGATACGTGTCGGATAAAAGCTGCCGTCAACCTGTTTGACCTGCAACACCTCTGCATGCTGGCTCAAACCCCAGGCGAGCCGGTGCTCCTGGTCGACATACCCCCATTCGATCCGTAAGGGGAGATAACCCTGGGCAGGGTCGACCCAGGCGCGCATCCGCCAGCGTTTCTCCGGGCTCTGCTCATGCGGTTCGTTCAGGTACTCCACGAGGATCAACGTTCTGCCGTCCCGGTTTTCCCGTCCCACAACACGATACCGGTGTGGCGGCTTTGTCAGACAGGCATCCAGACTGTATTCCGACAACTTTTCTGCCCACTGATACTCTTTGAGCCCCAGCGGCGCAGTCGTCTTCAGGTTGGAGATCTGCTTCAGTTCGTTGCCGATTTCACCCTGCGGAAATTGCTGGCGCTTCTTCCTGCCGTACCAGCGCCGCAAAGGAGGCTGGTTCTGATCGGACCACGAGATCAGCTCGATCTGGTTATAATGCTGATTTAAATTCTCCGCCGGCCAGACCGGTCCTTGTTCTAAGTTATAGTTCTTCTGTTGTAACTGATAAGGACGTCGTTGATGAAAGGCCCGTCCGTCAGTCCAGAAGTAACGTTGATCCATCACTGTTTCGCTCATCCGTTTCTGAACCGCTTCCTTGGTCAACTGGCTTTGTAGAAACATTTCCTGTTGAGGAATCGAGTAGTCAACCATCATCTGGAACTCTTGCTCACTCAAGACCTTGTCACCAAACTTGACCTCATTCCGATCGGCATTCTGAATATGTTTGAGTGCTTTCAGGCTCTGGCGGTCCCGCGTGATGCAGTTCATATTCTCCTGCGCCGTGATCCGGTAAGTCATCTCCAGCGGTAACAAACGCTGGAAGTTGTCCCGGTAACCGTTCAGAATTTCTTCCACACTCGGCAACTGGTCCGGTTTCTCTGCTACTTTGGTCTCCGCCTGCGAAGTACCCGGCAGGGGGGCCAGCGATAATAACAGCAGAGCGATTGTAGCCAGCAGAAATTTTCCCCGCCGCGAAACCTGGTGCTTTAATGTATTACACATAATCGAAGTCAGACGCTGTTCCAGAATCCGGGCTGATCCCATGCCGGTGGCGATGGGAATGCGTTGCGCCTGGGAAACGAAGCCGGTCGCTTTGACGAGCACCTCTGCATATGCCCGCCGTTTGTCCGGTTCTGTCTGGATAACCCAGGCATCACAACACGCCTCTTCGGTCAGACGGATTTCTCGACGCACCCACCATACGACCGGATACAACCAGTACAGCGCCGTGGTGGCAAGTTCAATCAGACGCACCCAGTGATCGCCGCGACGGTAATGCGCCAGCTCATGCAGGAGCAGCGTGTCTTGTTCTGCTTCATCCAGTTCTGCAAGCAGTCGTTCCGGCAGGATAATCTGTGCTCTGCAACAGAACGCCCAGAGCAGGGGAGAGATCGCTCCCGGAAGCAACACAACCTGTGGGGCCGACTTGAGACCGATGCGCGTGCCCAGTGCCCCGGCCCGTTGCTGCAGTGCTTCGGAGGCAGGCCGTGCGAGCTTCAGCAGTCGTTGGAAACGAAAGATACGCAACGCTGCAATGAAACAGCAGACTGCTGTCCCGATAGTCCAGATCAGAAATAACGATGTTGCCCAGGTCCATCCACGGGCTGTGAAAGCGGCAGCCAGTCTCAAATACCAAGCTGGCTTGCTTACTGGGATCTCTGTCGTAGCCTGAGCTGTCGAGGTATTGGATACAGTTTCAGTAATCGTAGCAGGAGACGAGCCTTTGCTGGTCTCTTGCATTCGCTTTCGCAGAGAATTGAAAGCATTCAGTTCTGTGTTGGCGTTGGACTTATTTTCAGCAAGCAGACCAGTGCCATCTGTCACCGGGGTTTTTTCGACCGGCGAGACGCTCGAACTGGTGCCGGGTGAAAGTAAGGCAACCTGCGGCTGCCAGACGGCCGGGGTAATCAGTTTGATCAGCACGAGCACCAGCAGCATGTGCAGCAGTGCCGGGTTTTTGATCCATCGGCGGATTAACAGCACGATAACAAACAGTCCGCCGGCGATCGCCGCGTTGCTGATCAGCAGTTTCCAGAGCAGATCCATGACCATCTCCTTATGGTTTTGAATTCTTTTTGGCAAGTTCGTCGATCAGATCCATCAGCACTTTCTGCTGCTTCCGGTTCAGATCCGTGTGTTGCGCCAGTTGTGTCAGCAGCGGCGTCAGCGATCCTTCACACAGCGTCTCCGCCACCTCCTGCAGGCGTCGCCCCACCAGTTCGTCACGCGCGATACAAGCTTCATACACAAAGGCGATTCCCGCCGGTTCCCGTTTGACGAAACCCTTTGTTTCCAGGCGTTCAAGCAGTTTTTTGACGGTGGAGTAATACGCGTCAACCCGGTCGGGTTCGAGTTGTTCGGTAATGGCGCGAATCGTCGCCGGTCCCTGTTGCCAGAGGACCTGCAGTACACTCAGTTCCGCTTCCGTCACATCACGGGGTGTCTTGACCATGGTCAATGCTTCCTTTTTCCAAGCCTGGGACGTTATGTCGCAGGCAAGGGTAGGACATTGTGTCCCAGGTGTCAAGACGGCATGGAAGAAAAGTTAGTCAGGTAAATTACCCTTGCTGACAAAGACGATCTGGATGCTGATCCACAGCTCGGAAGAGAAGGCGTTTGAATCACTCTGTTTTGGATGCCCGTTTGATTGAGATGTCTCCCAGGTCGCGCACCTCACCTGGTTGGAGCGGCTTTTCACCAATAAGATCACCCAGGTAGACCGCAGTGCTGTTCTGACGAAGTTCGCGGGCATAGACGTTGTATTTTTTCCCGGGAACCAGACCCCTGATCCGAAAACGTCCGTTTTTGTCAGTGTGATGTTTCGCCGATCCTCCTGATGTCTGCTCGGGATTCGGGGGCAGTAAAGCATATTCAGGAGTCTCTGCGGTGCTTCCGTAAGCGTCAGAGAACATGAAATTGGCTTTCGGTTCTCCGAATTCGTCGACGAGACGGCCCGTGATTTCCGCCCCGGGTTCGAGTGTAATTTTTAACTCCCGGGGATCTTTCTCATCGATGACATGAAAACTGACCTGCCCGCTTTTTGGGGCAAAGACCTGTACCCTACGGGGGCGGTCAGGGCGATAGCCTCTGATTTCCAATTGACCGTCAGTGAAGCGATACCAGGTGGGGAAGTCTTCCAACATGCCGGTATACTTACCGAACGAAACCGGCTGGCCATTCTGCTGCACCACTTTGATTTTGAGGGTGCGACCCGCGTCAAACGGCAAGTCGACCTGGACAGATTCGGCATCTTCTGCCGGATTGACTTCAGCCAGAAAATGGTAGTTAAATGCAACCAACGCTGAAGGTGTCGTTTTCAACACGTTGATTGCCTGGGTCGTATCAATCAGGTTCACAGCGCCTCTGCCGCGCTGGTACTTCCTGAAGTCGTCTGCGAGGACCGCGATGACTCCGGGCCCCGGCAGCACGGGAATCCGATAGGTTCCATCCTCCTCCAGACGGAAATAATTGGGGAGCAGCCCAAAAGACTCTTTGATCAGTTCGGCGAAGGGATTCCCCTTTAGTGGAGCATAGTCAATGCGTCCGCCGCGCACCGGTTCTCCAGTCGCTTTATCAAATGCACGACCTTCTGCCCAGACTCCTCGAATCAGTCCCACATCCCGTTGGATGGCCGGACTCCCTGCTTTCAGCTCCGTTTTGAACTGGTAGATCAGGTAAGGCTGATCCGGGGGAGGCAGAAAGATGACTTCGTTTTTTCCGAGCGGTAGTCCTTCCAGGCGATAGCGTCCCTGGTCGTCGGTGACAGTATGGGTCAGGCCTTCGCTTTGGTGTATCACGCGGCGGCCTGTCAGGTGGTAACTTCTCAATTTGACTCCCGACAGGGGCTGGCCTGTCTTCGCATCGCGAACGACTCCTGTTACAGGCACTGATGGTCCGGCGATGTGTGTAAAATCATATGGATGATAGACGATGTTCTCCTTGGAAGATCCACTGACCGATTTGGGGACTTCAATGCGACTCCCAGGGCGGGTACGGGCATAGACTTCGCTGGCGGCGATTCCCGGACCGGAAATCAACAACCTGACGAGCCGCTCGTCTCCCAGGCCCTGGAAAGTGAACCGGCCGTCTTGATCCGTGATGACGGTCGGAAGGTATTCCAGCGTCGCACCACCCACATCATTCCCCAGGGATCCCGTCAGCAGACGCATTAAATGAAAGTGGTCGATCCCAGCCTTCTGAGTTGCCTGTTCCCACTCGTCAAGTTTCCCCGATTCCGAATATTTCAACCGGACAACTTCAACCTTGGCGCCAGGTACCGGCTGTCCTTTAATATTCACGACGCGGCCCGTCAGGGGAGTGTCATCTGCCACCAGCTGAAAGGTGGATTTGGCATTGAGAACTCGTTGTCGGATCTGATTTCTCTGTTCAGGGGAGTAGTGGAAGTTCTCAATTTTTTTCAACACTGATTTGCGCATTTCCCTGGAAGCATCGAACTGATAGACACTTTCAATTACCGGGCCATAACCGTCGGCCAGGGCGACCAGCATACTGTCATTGTGGAGGGCAGCGTAGCGTGGATCTGAGGCGGGAATTGTGATGTTGAAAATCCCCTGTGCATCGCTGGTGGCCAGCCTGGTCCGCTGGCGTTGATCCCAGCCGGTACTGACATAACCAATCGATGCATGCGGAACCGGTTGTCCCGCCGGACTGACGACGTTCCCTCGCAGGTGTAATCCCGTGTTCTCGCTCTCCTGCTTTTGTTCGGATGAATTCGGTTTCACCGCTGTTCCCTGATTCTCGTCTGACTGTGCCGGTGCGTCCTGTTGCGGTGCTGATTCCTCTGCCCGGGTCGTCACCAGCAGAGCGGCACTGGTGGTTGCGGAGATCCCCAGCAGCAGAATCAGGGCACCCCATTTCACCGGCAGGCGGAGTTTCAGCACGCGGGATGTATCCAGAATACGCAGCATGCGACGGCTCAACGCGGAACGCTGCGAAACCATGGCTAGCCCCACTTCGGTCGTCAGTGCAGGGGCTGGCAGCCGTTCCGCAAAATCAACGAGCGTGTTCGCGTAATGCTTCCGACCGGAACCGTAGTGGATTACGTAGTCGTCACAGATATCATCCGCCAGCTGTTCCAGTCGTCGCGAAAGCCACCACACCAGCGGTTGAAAAAATAGAACCACAGTCGCAACACGGGCCAGCAGAAAATACAGGCAGTCCCGTCGCGCCAGGTGCGCCAGTTCGTGTAGAAAAATATCCCGCTGCACACTGTCCGACAGGTCGTTTTGTGCGGGCAGCAGAATCAGCGGATTTCGGATCCCCGTCAGGCAGGGAGCATGCACGACGGGAGAGAGGCGAACCTCGGGTGGGTGTTGTCCCAGACGTTCCGCTGTCTCCCGACAGAGGTTTTGCAGCTGCGCTTCCGCAGGAAGGCTGTTCCTGACCACCCGGGTTATTCCCCAATACGCCCGTAGCAGCTTCGTCAACAGCACGAAGGTGCCGGACAACCAGATCAGTGTAATACTCCAGGCGATCAGAGCCTTGAGACTGAATTCTGTTGATTGATTCTCGATCACTGTTGTTGACACCGTCGCATTATCTGCAGCTGGGGGGGAGGCATCTCCTGCTACAGGAATATTCCCGGTCATAACGGAATCTTGCGATAAATGAATTGGCTTTGATGGAGCCTGTAACTCAGGAAGCCCCTTGCTGTTCCCAGCTTCAGTCGGTCGTGGACTCGAGACTTCAGTAGCGGGAATGCTGTCTGTGACAGCGACAGCATTGATCTCCCAGGCAGGGAGCAGGGCATAGCTCGTCGCGCCGAAATGATGGAAGGTGAGTGATACCAGCGGGCAGACGAGTATCGCCAGCAGAGTGACACGCAGGATCACAGACTGCACGACCGGCTTCTGTCGACCACAGAACCGCATGGCCAGACAACCGGTCATTATCAGCAGAGTAGACTGCAGGAGCACCAGCACAGCAAAATAAGCGACCGTTGTCTCAATCATGACTCGTCCTCCTGCCCGTAGTGTATGCTCCGTGATTACTCGTCGTTGATCAGCTTACGCAGCTGTTGTAACTCCGATTTGGGGATCTTTTCGTTCTCCAGCAGATAGGCAACCAGTCCGGCTGCGGAACCATCAAATATGTCATCGATCAGTCCACGCGTAGCCTGCCGCGTGACTTTGTCCTCTTTGATCAGCGGGTAAAACACAAACGTACGCTCTTCGACGTCGTGGGCTACAGCTTGTTTGGCCTCCAGCTGACGTAGTAGTGTCTGGACTGTACTGTGGGCGATACGCGAATGCTGGTTGAGGGCGTCTGTGATCTCACGCGCATTGACGCGGCCTCGATCCCAGAGGACCTGCATGATCTGCAGCTGGACCCGACCCAATTGGCTGGCGTTCATCCGTCTCTCCTTGTCTGGATGGTCATTTACTAATGTCAATTTACTAGAGTAAAATATTGTTGTCAATTTGAATTTTCAAGGAACTGATGATTTGTCGCTTGTCTCCCGCTTTCAGTTGCCAGTAGTGATATTGATTTTAAACTGCTGGGGGGAACCACAGTGCTGCAGTTCCGGACGGGTATCATTAGACAGGATCGGGGCATGCCTGTTATAGTGGATCTAATGCAAATTCCGCCAGTATGCCGTTGGTCTTCATGCAGCGCTCTTTCAGGAAGGAAGTCATCTCCTATGAATTCACGATTTTTGCGCCAGTCTCTAATCGCAGTCATCTGTGGTCTTATTTTCAGTTCAGTTTCCACGCTCAAAGCAGCAAATCTGAATGCGACGCAACCGCCGAACATTGTCGTCTTCCTCGTGGACGATATGGGAGTCATGGATACTTCGGTTCCCTTTCTGACCGACGCCGAGGGGAACCCCAAACGGTACCCACTCAACGATTATTACATCACGCCCAACATGGAACGCCTGGCAAAGCAGGGGATTCGTTTCAATAACTTTTATGCGATGAGTGTCTGCTCGCCGACCCGGATTTCCATTCTGACCGGCCAGAACGCAGCCCGGCATCATGCGACGAACTGGATCAATCCCCGTAAGAATAATGCGGGTCCCCAGGGACCGCCTGACTGGAACTGGGAAGGTCTCAAAAAAGAAGACGTCACGCTGCCACGCTTGCTGCAGAAATCTGGCTATAAGACGATTCATGTCGGTAAAGGCCATTTTGGCGCAGACAACTTCCCCGGAGCGGAACCGCTGAATCTGGGCTTCAACGTCAATATCGCCGGCGCTTCGTTCGGGGCACCGGGCAGTTATTATGCTGAGAAGAAATACGGTCTGGGCACCCGCCGGGCACATCACGCCGTTCCCGGTCTGGATAAATATCATGGCACCGATACCTTCCTGACCGAAGCACTCACACTGGAAGCGAATGCAGCGCTGGTAGAAACGGTCAAGCAGAAGAAGCCGTTCTTCCTTTACATGGCTCATTATGCAGTGCATGCTCCTTTCGATTCCGATCCCCGCTTTGCCGACCATTACAAGGATTCAGGCAAACCAAAGAACGCTCAGGCGTTTGCCACATTGATTGAAGGCATGGACAAATCTCTGGGTGATATCATGCAGCAGCTCAACGAACTGGGAGTCGCCGAGAATACCCTCATCTTTTTCCTGGGAGACAACGGTTCCGACGCACCCCTGGGGCATGAACACGAAGTTGCCTGTGCTGCCCCTCTGCGAGGCAAGAAGGGGGCTCACTATGAAGGGGGCATGCGGGTGCCTTTCATCGCGGCCTGGGCCAAACCGAATCCGGAAAATGCCAATCAGAAGCAGCTCCCCATTCCCGCAAATATGATTCAGGACCAGGTGGCTGCCGTTTACGATCTGTTTCCCACGATTCTGGATCTGACGCACACCCTCCCGCCCAAAGATTATGTCATGGACGGAATGCCCCTTAATCAACTGCTGCTGGGCGAGCAGGACCATTCACGTCCGGAAACGTTCCTGATGAACTATCCCCATGCACCGCATCGCAGCGACTATTTTACGGTTTACCGGGACGGCGACTGGAAGGTGATCTACCACTATTTCCCCTCCAAACAATCGGAGGGTTCTCACTACCAGCTGTATAACCTGGCAAAAGACCCGTTCGAACAGCACAACCTGGCGGAATCGAATCCACAGAAGCTCAAGCAGATGATGCAGTCCCTGATCGACAGTCTGCAATCTCATCAGGCACAGTATCCGGTTGCTGCAGAGGGAAGCTCAGAATCAGTACTGCCCAAGGTGCCCTGATTGAAATGAGCATTATGGAAGTCGTTTCTCTCAGAGAAAATGTCCCGCGTAAAGAACAAGGCAAATCGTCTTCCCGGTTGATGCCGTCGAGCGTTTCCTGCTGTTCGTAGCATTAAATTCTTAAAGTTGCATCTCATTATTCTGTTGTGGTTTAGCGTCACGCTTCAAAATACATTTCAAAATAGATATTGAACCTCATGCAAAATGCATTAACATCTCATGCGGAATGTATGAGAGAAATTAGTCGGAGTATCCCATGTCTAAGAAAGATCAACCCGTTAGCAGCACTGATGTGACCGAAGCAGAACGCACAGTGCTGGAGATTCTCTGGGAACGACCTGAAGGAAGCTCGGTTCGTGAGATTGTATTGGCGATGTATGGTCGGCACGAGCATTCCCTGCATGGTGGTGTAAAAAGCTTTCTGGACCGCCTCATGGACAAGGGGTTGGTAACCGTCGACAAAAGCGGTTTTGCACATCTGTTTTCAGCAACACTTTCGCGTGAATCTTTTGTAGGTCGACAGTTAAAGCACCTGGCTGATCATCATTTTGGGGGCTCTTTAACCCCGATGCTGCTCTCGCTGGTGGAACAGGTTGATCTTGATGACAAAAAACGTGCTACTCTGGAAAGAATCATTAATCAAATCAAAGACTAGGAACACGGCCTCATGTCCAGTTTGCTTTACTGCCTGATGTGGAATCTGATGCTGGTTTCAGTATTTACCCTGTTTCTCTGGACGGGCTCATGGACGACCTGGTTGAAGCACCGGCCTGCGCTCCGGCAGTTACTCTGGATGCTGGTGCTGGTGAAGTTGATTACTCCTCCCCTGTTGGCACTTCCTGTCCTGCCCCAGTTACATTTCTTTTCGGAAGCCAGAGCAAGCAAAGTGATCGACTTTGTCACGACTGATACAGGTCTGGCTGTTGTTGAAGAGAGCAGCGAAGTGGGAACAGGGCATCCAGAAAAATTCAATCGCAACTATCCGGCAGTCTCAGGATTCAATCTGTTCTTCTTATTCCTGTTTCTCAGTCTGCTTGGATCAATCATTCTCTGGAGCAGGGCCGTCATGATTCATCTCCGGATGCATAACATGGCTCGGGAATTTCAATCTGTTTCTCCGAGGATAAATCGAATTCTTCAAGAACTTTCCCAATCTTATCAACTGGTGCAGGTACCGGAAGCCGTGTTGCTGGATATCCCCTGTTCACCGATGCTCTGGAGGAGTCTGAGTCACCCGACGATCATCCTCCCCAGTGCCTTCTCTACTCAAGCCAGTGATGAACAGCTGCGGCAAATACTGGCGCATGAACTGGCACACCTGGTTCGCCGAGATTCTCTGGTAAGCCTCTTTGCTTTTCTGGTCACCAGCCTGTTCTGGTGGTATCCTGTGGCCTGGTTTGCCCGTCGCGAGATGTTGATTGCGATGGAAGCCAGCTGTGATGCATTAGCTATGAAACGCTCGGTCAGCTCGCGTCAATCCTATGCTCATACCCTGCTGAAAGTGGTTTCTACACTGTCAGGAAATCAGTCTGTGCTGCCTGCGGCGGGGGCACAGTTCGGTGAATTCCAGTCCTTGAAAAGGAGAATAGAAATGGTTGCCTGCTCTCAAGTCCGCTTCACTCTTTCACGCTCAGCCTGCCTGTTGACTCTCACCTGTGGCCTGCTGGGACTGGTCTGGGTTCCCGTCAGTGCAGCGAAAGAATCTGCTGAGTCTCCGGCCGCGACAGCGCCAAAACTGGCGCAGCCCGATCAACAAGTTGAACAAAAACTCGAAGCAAACGGCCCTGGGACTGCCACTTATCATCAACCAGGGATCAATAATGCCCGGCTGGTCAGTTGGGGAGTTGAGTCTTCTGTGAGAGCGTATTTCTTTGATACAAAAGAAGCTGCAGCGTCGTTCGCAAAAACAATTAAGGCGTTCAAAATTGCGCAGCAGTTCCAATTGGTAGTGGCAGAAAATAGCCTGGTAGATTACGACAATCACAAAATCGTCATGCCTGCTAATTTCGCGGAACAGCTCCAGATCAATTCGAAGAAAGCCATTCTCCTCGAAGGGGATCGTAAGCAGCATAAACGCGTAGAACAGATCATGAAGGCTCTTGGTGCGGAGTAGCCTGGTATATCAAGCTCGGGGTACCGCCCGAAATGACTGAGGCGACGAAGTCGGGCGGTATTCTCTTCTTACAATTTCCGGTCGAATTGAATATTGCGAGACCGTTCATTAACTGAGTTTATCCGTTTCCCGTAACCGGTACCAGCATGTTGGCGTCGCGGGCGATCACCCATTTGCCATTCTCTTTGTGCAGAATGGACAGTGTGTGGCCGACCCGCTTGATGGGATGTCCGCCTGTTGGCGTCACCTTGACAGCCATTTCAGTCCACATGTAGGCCCAGTCGCCCAGAACTTTGATCTCCTGAATTTCGCTGACACCTTCAATCTCCGGAACCGGCTGTTCGGGGTGGGGCTGCGCCGCTTCTTTGTAAGGTGCTTTCCCTACCATG
Organism: Gimesia sp.; assembly: GCF_040219335.1. NCBI lineage: Bacteria > Pseudomonadati > Planctomycetota > Planctomycetia > Planctomycetales > Planctomycetaceae > Gimesia > Gimesia sp. The sequence goes on from NZ_JAVJSQ010000040.1 coordinate 223,318, forward strand.
GGAGGTTCTCCCGGAACAAGGAATACGACATCCTCGGCCATCAGTTCCAGTACTTTCTCGGTGTCGCCTGCTTTTGTCGCTTCCAGCCAGGTGCTGACCAGATCACGAATATCCTGTTCATCGCTTTGCATCACTTCACCATCCTTTCACATGTCGATCCTGTTGTTCATTTCTTATTGATCAGGGAAACTCAAAATAGCCGGGTTTAAATTGCTGCATCCACCATTGCAGGGGAGTGAACTCATGACTCAGATCATCGGACTCTTCAATGATCTGTCTGATTTTATGCAGGTCGAGCGATTTACCGGTTTCCAGGTTATATTCATCTTCCATGGCCAGCGCTTCGGGGAACCAGCGGATTTCTTCCAGCCACGGGAGTTGCCAGGCATCCATTTTTTTGCGATCGCGAAACTGGGAGGCCCAGCCAAAGGCCAGTAACAGCCAGAAGAAAAACGAAAACATCGCAATAATTACCGCGAAGAAATAGGCAAATACCAGAAATGCCCCCAGGAGTGAGAACAGTCCCCATAATTCCCAGCGGCGTTTGCGACGCTGCCGTTCCCGGTCTTCGACATACTGCGCTCGGCATTCGTTGCAGAGTAGCAAAGGAAACCAGACTTCTTTCCAGAATTCTTCCGCAGCAGAAGCGACGAGGGCGATGTCACCAGTGATTGTCGGGCGAATCCCCCCATCGTTCTTCATATGGCGTTCGATGAGGAGATTCAGTTTGACGGGAATCAGAATATCAGCCTCTCTGCTTTCACAATGATGGCAGAGACCGTCAAACGGAGGCTCTTCTTTTCGGAGCGTCATCAGAATCTTCTGCAGCGGTCGCAAGAGCGGGTAATTGTCACCCGCAGACTGCTGCAAGGTAATTGTATCAGGAACCCTGACCGTCTTTTGGCAGGCCTCACAACGCTTATCAGTGCCAGCTTCATGCAGCGCGACGCGAGCCCGCTTGCCGCAGTCGCATTCAACATAATACTTCTCAGCCATCGAAACGGGCTCCCGCCTGCAGTCGGTCAGTCATTGATAGTCTAACGTCTATTATAGCGGGTTCTCAGCAAAGAGAAGAGCAGGTTCAGCAGTGGTAATGAAAATCATGCCAGCCGCCATTCCCTGATTCGCTCCTTAAGCCAGTCGCGTTCGGTATCATTCAGTCTTTCGCCGATTTCGATGTGTTTCCCATCGTAATTCAGATACAGCAGTTTTGCTTTTCTGTGGGGGAGCCGATAAATCTCTCCCAGGTTCTGTCTGTCAATTTCAATTTGGATACGATTTCTGAAATAGCCGCCAAGGAGTCCATAAGGATGGGGATGCTGTAATTTAAAGTAACGGGAATAAAGTCTCTTGAAGGAGGAACTGCCGGAATCCAGACAGAACGCCTTTTCTTTCAGAGTGATGATCTCCGGATGCTGCGGTCGCATCTGTACGTACATGTTGAACAGGATCCACAATGTGCCTGCAATACTTCCAGCAAGAAATAGCAGATAAAATACATCGGGAGCCTGTATCAGGAGCCTCAAAAATCTTAGCGAAAGGGAAATGAAAAAGAGCAGAAAAAAACAGTGCAGGATGAGGAAGACGGGGAAGGTGATGATGTAATACGTCCGCTCGCGCGTTAGTGCCAGACGATAAGTGGTACCACCAATGTCATGCTCGACTTCGATCTGAATTTCATCCGGAACTGGAGGAAGTTGACTCATAGTAGAATTATTACGGAAAGCAGGTTGATCGAACTATTAGATGCCCTTGTTTATTGATCGGCCTGCTGCACGTCGACCAGCCGAATCATATTTTTTGCCTCAGCAGTGCCAAACGTAATCACCAGCTGCTGTTTAAGGCTCTGGTAGTCTGCCCTGGTTTTGACCGATCCCACGAGATACACCTGCGCTGCCGAGGAGTAGTCTGATTCCAGATCAGGATAGGAATTCTCCGCTATTAATTGATCGAGGACCTCCAGTTTCTGGGCTGTCAGACGCTGGGTATATTGCAGTTCCCCGATGATCATGCCGACAAACAGGGTGAGCGAACTGCAGACGAAAATCAGACAGCCAGTAGTCAGGAACCACAACAACCCCCAGTGCCGTTTACCGGTGACAGGGGCCACAGTCGTCTCAGACGTTGGTACTGATGGGGACTGTCGCGGGGATTTCATTGCTGCCAGAGCAAGCATGCCCAGGGCAAACACGACTCCCAGTCCTGCTCCCTGCAACGCTCCCAACTGCATTCCCAGCGCGGCGGGAGGGATGGAAGAATTCGCATCCAGCCGGAAGGCCGAACGGTAATAGTCGGGCAATAAACTGTTTACCAGCAGACTCCCGCAGATACCCAGGACAGCAAAGCCGATGATGGAGAGCAGCACTGTCAGCAGAGCAGATTTCGCAGTCATTACAGTCAGCTCCTGATACCAGAATGTCATCGATCAAAAATATGGGACATGCCCAGGTTGTATTTTACTATGGATGTCTGAACAACCGTATCTTGTGATACACGAAGGCTTGCTGATGCTGGGACTGGACCAGTATGAGCGGTTCATTATTCTGTTGTCAGATGGAGTGATGGTTACTCTAATTGCAGCAGCACGCCATCTTCTGCTTCTGAACCTCCCGGACCGTGGTCATGAATGATTTTCACGATGATTTCGAACAGTGTGGGGCCTGCCCCCTGGCAGACCCTTTCCAGTTCCTCTTCAAGATACACACGGTTGTCAGGCTGACAGACTTTTAAAAGCTGTTCGTAATATTTCACAGTGGCATTCTGCCCCAGGTCATCGCGTGATTTACCTGAATTCTTCCAGACCAGCGTAAATCCCTCTTCGGGCGTTCCGAATCCACCGCGCAGCAGGTCATTCAATGCATTGAAATTCCCGTGCCAGGTGTGATTCTGTAGAACGGTTTTGCTGAAGACCTGAGACAGCTCGGTGAGATTTTCAAAATCGTTTCCATCAATGGTATAGATTACTTCGGGCATGGTTACGGCTTCTCACAACATTTCCGGTGACTCAGAAAAATAAACAACTGACAGTCTGCACTGTGAATTAAGTGCCGTCCACAATCGGTCTTTCCAGTACGGGCTGAACCTCCCGGACATGAGTACAACAGGGATCCTCAGTCGTGTGACGAAAACCCAGGGACAGATAAAAGGCGTCCGCTTCAGGAGAATGCGTTCGCAGTCGGAATTGAGAGAATTTTTCCTGACAATGTTGCTGGATTGTCTCCACGAGCTGTCGACCGATATCCTGTCGACGGAATTCTACGGATACATAAAGCCGCCGCACCCGACCGACATCGTCTCGGGCGCAGTACGGATCCCGGTTCAATCCGCAGACACCGACAATGCGATCTGACCTTACCGCGATCAGCACACATTCACCTTCCCGGTCAAAACAATTAGTACCTTCCCGCCATTCCTGCTGCAGTCGATCCAGCATGCGATAGCCCTGGCTGCGGGCTTCCTCTGCCAGCAGGTCCAGTTGATCGGGGTGGTCCAGTGGTTGCAGCGTGAGAGCCATGGACGGCTTTCCTGAGATATGGTGACGAGGAGCCTGAATCAATTCAGACAATTTCAAAATACGCCAGGCTGACCAGGAGCAGCAGAGCGATGCAGATAATCCAGACGGGGATAAATGACATCGGTCCGAGTCCGGGGATTCTGATATAACCGCCCGCCTCGGGATTGAGTATCGGGTCCTGGACTTCGTCGTTGGTAACACGCATGATGAGATCGATCAGCATGGTGGATGCGATCGCCACAGCCAGTATCATTATCCGACTGTCACTGAATTTAAGAGTGATAAACAGTCCCGCAAGTCCGCCAATGACGCAGAACAGGGCATTGAAGTTAAAAGGCAACATGGATTATGAGTTTCCTGGAGCAGTCTCACTGCGTCCTTTGAATGAAGTATCGTTCTACCGGGCTGAACGCCAGTCGGCGAATGTATCAAGATAAGACCAGCGGAACTGCTTCTGCTTGCGGTAACGCATATCCCGGTGGGCCAGTTGTTCTTTGACGAAAGCCTCGACGTTCTCGGGGGCGAGAAACGGGTCCCGCGTCTGTCGCTGGAGCGCTGTTAAGGCGTCGATCAGATGCTGCTTCGTTTCAGCATAGTCGGGATCGTCGGCCAGATTGTTCCATTCGTATGGATCCTGCTGCAGGTCATACAGTTCGTATCGAGGTGGCGTCGACCAGCGTGCAAAAGCCGCTTTCGTTCGGGGTGAAATCGTTTTCTGGTCGGCGGCAGTCGCACCGGAGATGACAAAGTGGGGATGCGATTCATCCAGATAACTGTCTGCGATCAGGTTTTCGGTGCCGGGACGCGGATTGGAGATCAGCTTATAACGGGCGTCCCGCAACGAATGCTGGATATAGCAGTTCCGTGCAAAGGAACCTGTGGTAAAGCCAAAGATATACTCCCGCCAGTCTTTCGCAGGACCAGCAGTCAACAGAGGTTTCAGGTCTCGTCCTGGCAGGTCCTGGGGGATCGACATATCGGCAGCCGCCAGGGCGGTCGGTAGCAGATCCACCGTGGAAGCCAGCTCGGTGCGGACCAGTCCCGGTTCCGCGACACCCGGCCAGCGAACAATGAGTGGAACACGCAGGCCCCCTTCATACACGCTCCCTTTGCCGCGGGGGAACTGGGCACCATGATCGCCGATGTAAATGACGAGCGTATTCTCAGCTGCTCCCGTCTGCTTTAGTTTTTCCAGCAGCAGCCCGACGCCGATGTCGAGTCGCGCCAGGCAATTGTAATAATTGGCGACATGTTCCCGCAGCCGGGCCGTATCGACGCCCACCCAGGGCATCGGCTTGACATCATCTGCGGTGAGCGGCTGGGCTGGTCTGCCATTCGCCTGTTTCAGGAACGGGAGATGAGCATCGGGAAAGTTCACCGATAAAAACCAGGGGGCTTTCTGTGCCTGTTTAAAGAAATCCCTCGCCTTGTCTGCATAAGCCGTTACCGGCTGACGACGATTGAAATTCGCGCCGGGAATCGCACGATAATCGAAGGGAAAAGCGGCTTCCGGATTCACGTGCAGCTTGCCAATCAGTCCCGTGAAATATCCATGCTGTTTGAGCAGCGTCACAAAATTGGGCGTCTCTTTGTGGTACATGGCGAACTTGTGGGTCGCCAGGCCAATCTGTCCATTCTGGTGCGGATACTTTCCGGTTAGAAAACAGGCCCGCGACGGCGAACAGACGGAGTAGGGGACGAACGCATTCTCGAACCGCACCCCTTCCGCGGCCAGTCGATCCAGATGCGGCGTCTGTGCATACGGATCGCCATAGCAGCCCAGTTCAGGGCCATTGTCTTCTGAAACGATCAACAGAATATTCGGCGGGCTCGCCAAAACGGCGGGGCTCTGTATCAGGCAACAGATAAACAGCATGCACCAGACAAACCGGTTCATTCTTTCCTTTTGCGGCTGCATTCGCTGTGCTCCTCTTCGAATTATCCTGGGTAATAGCAGTCAGTCCGACTGCAGACGCTGGTTGGCAAATCCGGTAATCAGGTTCGCCACGTCCCGACAGTCCTTCTCCTGAAGTTCACGCCGATGCAGCTTGTATAGCAGGGTGATCAGCGGATTCAGTATCCTGATCTTACGTACTGTAATCGCATGCGCCTCCCGGGGCCAGTGAATTCTCGAATCCCGGCGGTAACTCACCGAGTCGTCATTGTCATCGTAGACCATCAACTGGATTTCCCAGTGACTCAAGTCCGGAGTGGTGATCCAGATGTCATGCACATGCTCCGGCACAGGCTCCCCTTCCCAGGCAACGAGTTGGCCGGGGGGATCACAAAGATAAACGCGCCGCTGATCAAGAGAACGCAGGCAGTCCGCCAGTTCTGAGCGGAACACACCCAGATCGGTATCGCCGTGGGGGCGAGTCTCTGTTCCCAACAGCCAGTCCAGCGAACGGCCGCCACAGAGGACCCAGCCCGTGAACTCTCCCAGCGAATGCTGAATCTCATTGAGAGGGAGCGATAACCAGCGATCAGTCGGCGGAGTCATGACTTCTGTTCTATGTAATTAAAAAAAGAGGAAATTGTATTGCAAGCCTGAATGATCTGAGACACACATCGCTATCCGGGTTCTTACATTAAATCAGAACAGGAGTTAACTGGAAATGCTGTTGAGAAAATGAAGGAAGAATCACAGTCTGCACGCGGCTTAAAATTCCTTGTCTGAAGCTGAGATTGCATAAATCTGCAGACAGGGACTTGACGGCACTACAAATGTAGTGTAACGTCGGCGAATGTAGAACAGGGAGATTCACATGGCGAAAAAAACAAAATCTGATCTGCCAGCGCAGGCGATGACTGATGTGGAGTGGGTCATCATGAATGTCGTCTGGGAACAGGAGCCTTGTGCAGCGGGGACCGTACAGGAAGCGTTAGCAGATTCGCAGGGCTGGGCCTACAGTACGGTCAAAACCACGATGGACCGGATGGTGACCAAGGGGCTGTTGACCCGCAAAGCAATCCGCAATCTGAATCTCTTCAGCTCAGCGATCAGCCCCGATAAAGCCAAACGGGGAGAATTGAAACGCCTCTTGCGCCGCGCCTTCAATGGTGCTTTATCACCGCTGTTGCAGTTCATTGTTGAAGAAGAGGAACTCTCACCCGATGAAATTCAGCAACTGCGCGAGTTTATTAAGCAGGCAGGGAAAAAGACGAAGTAAGTAACTTATTCTAATGGGGAGGGCGGAGCATGGCTGTCTCAGGGAACGGAGTAATCGAACTTCTCAATCAGTCCGGCGAAATGTTCTGGAATTTCAGCAGGAGCATGTTCCTCCAGGCCAGTCTGCTGGTACTCGTGATTCTGCTCCTCGATCTGTTTCTCCGGTATCATGCCCGCGCTGTGACCCGCTACTGGCTCTGGTCGCTGGTTCTGCTCAAACTGATCTTACCGGTCAGCCTCTATTCTCCTGTCAGTATCGCCAGCTGGTTTGCTGACTGGATTCCCACGGAAGCCGTCGTGCAGAACACTGAATCTGAGCTGGCGATGCCCCTTGCAGCCAATACGCCAGAGGGCATACAGACAGGAACAGATCCCCTTGTACAGCCATCTTTGACAGAGCCATTCCTGCAATCTCATCCACAGTCGCCCCAACTGCCTCCAACTGGTCTCCCCTCTGACTCAATGTTGGCTGTGCCTGATTCGGAAGTTGAGTCGCCTGCAGAGCCAGCAGCTCTGCCTGCTCTGCAAGCGTCTGCGATCCTGCTGTTGATCTGGCTCTCAGCGGTAACGATGCTCTCTGCCAGTGTGCTCTGGCGTACGGGACGCGTTAGAAAACTCACGCTTCAGGCTGAATCCGCTGGTGCAGGGCTGGTATCCCGGTTGAATGAGTGTGTCTTACTGCTGGGAATGAAACCAGATTCAGTGAAGTTAAAAGTATCGGAGGAAACAGGAAGTCCGGCGATCTGCGGATTCTGGCGGGCGACGATCATTCTTCCTCGGCATCTACTCGAAAAGCTCACCCCGGAACAGTATCGCCAGATCTTTATCCACGAGCTGGCTCACTGGAAACGCTTTGACTTACAGGTCAACTGTCTGCAGACTCTGCTGTTGATTCTGTATTTTTATCATCCTCTGGTCTGGCTGACGCACGTAATGCTCAAGCGTCTGCGGGAGCAGGCCGTGGATGAAACAGTGCTTGTCACACTGAATGAGCAGCCGTCACACTATTCCGCAACACTGCTCGACATCGCTGCTCTGACGCCTGCTGTCGAGAGCCCACGGCTGCAGCTGCTGGGGATCCTCGAATCCCGTAAATCGCTGACGCAGCGGATTCGACGCATGATCACCCGGCCCATCCCGCGGTCTGCCCGGCTGGGGCTGGTCAGTTTACTGCTGATTCTATTTGCCGGAGTGCTTCTCCTGCCGATGTCTCGACTGAAAGAAACACACGCAGCAGTCGACAGGCAAGAGAGTGCGGATCATGAATCCGAGCAGCAACTGTCGGATAAAGCTCAATTTCTTAATCAGAGTCCACCGGCCAGACAGACAAAACCACGAGAGGAGAAATCCTCATCACAATATGTGTTAAGTGGACGAGTGACCGATCAAGCCGGTGCGCCCGTCACCGATGCGCAAGTTCTTCTGATACCCAAGTCTGGCGGACATGTGTTAAAAACGAGCACGGACAAAGAGGGAAACTATCACTTTTCCGAAATCACAAAACCTGGACCACACCGCATCATGATTTTGTCGCAGCGTTGGGTGGGACTTGAGCGTCTCGCGGATCGTCCGCGGGTCGACCTGGCGGCAGATCAACGGCTGGTGAAAAATATCACACTCGAACGCGCCTGTCAGTTACGCATTCAAACCGTCAATGAACAAGGCAAACCTGTTCCCGGGGCCATCGTATACCGTAAATTGATGAATGATTCGCGAGGGTTCACTGCTCGGGCTGTCACAACCGATCAGTCGGGAGAGGTGACACTCGGTCTGAAGCCTTCCCGGGAAAAATATCTGATAGGAATCGCTTCACCCGACCACGCTTTGGAGAAACTGACGCTTCAAGTGGACGATCCGGATCAAATCGTCACACGGAAGATTGTGCTCAGGGAGGGAGAAGCAGTTGACGGCAAAATAGTCTATGCGGACGGGAAAATTCCGGTCGGATTAAAAATCAATGCGCTGCCTCAGTGGTGGGAATTCAGCGGACATCCCCCCGGTTATCGAATCAGTGAGGCGGGAAGATTCACACTCCCCCATATTGTAGCCGGCGTTTATAACGTAATGGTCGCGGTTCCCGGAGTGGGGGGGAAACCTGTCCTCACCGGTACTTATCTGCTCAATCGGGAACAGCCACTTGATCTGAAACTGAATCTCCCTTCTCCCGCTTCGATGGTCACACTCTCAGGAAAGATCAGCTATACCGGCGATCTGAAAAAGGCTTCCAGGCCCTTCCTGCTCATTGCATATTCCACTGATGGGTACAACGAAGCGTCTGCCGAGATCCAACCTGGCCAGACAGAGTTTAAGTTCGATCCCATTCAGCGAGGAAAATATGAACTCAGTCTCCTTTCAACAGAGATTCAATTGAAAGGCGACTACACGGTATTTGCCCCCGCCAATGATTTTCAACTGAATGTCGTCGTGACCGGCAAACCGCAGATCAGTGGTACGGTTCTGGCCGACGATACAAATCAGCCGATCAGCAAATTCCGGGTACGGGCCATTAAACTGAAGACGCTTCGCGGTGCGCATTATGGGCAGGAACCGCGCTGGCAGGATGTGGATCAGAGCAGCGGGGAATTTAAAGTCGCAGTCAATGGTCCGGGTATCTACCGGATCGAAGTCGCTGCAGACGGCTATGCCCGTGCGCTCAGTGAGTCTGTGAATACCGATCAAATTCAGGGAAAGCCGATTCAGATCAAACTAACCAGGGGAGTCACGCTGACCGGAACCGTTGTCAATGCACAGGGGCAGCCCGTCGATGGGGCGACCGTGATTCCGCTGTCTCTGTCCCGGGGCGTCATGTGGAACACGCTGGATCAATTCACAACCGACAGTGACGCCGTGAAAACCGTTGACGGGAAGTTTTCGATCCCGCATCTGGCTCCGGGGAAGGAATCGCTGAAAGTGACTCATCCGGACTACGACTATGCGATTCTGAAAGACATCGATCTGGCAGCCAGTCCGCTCCCGAACGTGGAAGTCACTCTCACAGAAGGCGGAACCGTGCAGGGACTCGTCACAGGCGATAACGGAAAACCACAACCGAATGTCACGCTCTTCTTCCATGACCGATATGGCTATAACGGTGATGCCGCCCGCAAAGCCGGGCTACTGGCCACCGTGATCACGGATGAAGAAGGTCGCTATTCGGTTTCTCATCTCCCCAATCAGATCTGTTATGTCGTTAGGAAATATGAATGGAACTCTCTAGGCGTCGTGCGTCAGGCCGTTCTGCCTCAAAATGGCAAAACCAGCACACTCAACCTGGGGGGAAGACCCGAATTGACGGGCCGACTGATAGTCAACGGAAAACCTTTAGCGAATACACGCATCCTCCTGGCTGGTGAGAATCCGAATTTTGGCATATTTCGGGCCTATACCAACACCGACAGCGAAGGGATGTTTCACTTCTTCGGCGCGGGGCCTGGTCAGCGAACTCTGTATTATGAAGTACCCAATGTGAATAATGATTGGGTGCCGGTCAGATCGTTAGAATTAATTTCAGACGATCAGGATCTGGGGACTCTGGAGACGCAGGTTGGTCAACTGACAGTGAATTGTCAGCCAGAAACACTGGATGACATGCGACTGGGGTTGTTTAATTATCATCCTGTGTGGACCGCAAGCTTGAGGGCAGGTAATCTGGTGCCGCGGACAAACAGCAGTGCACCATTTGTCTTCAAACAGGTGACAACGCGAGATTATGTCATTATCGCATCTCGTTCCGGGTACCCCTCTGTTTACCAGAAGGTGCATGTCACGAAGGAGAATCTGAATAGTCAGCTCACGCTGCCCATTCCCGAGGGGACGGCGACAATTCATTTCAAGCTGGATCAGGAACTGATGCAGGCCAATGAACCGTTACGACTCAAACTGTGGAGCAAAGACCAGCGGTTGCTGACAAGGATCTCCTCCTTTGAAGCAGGAGAATATGTCGCCAGGCACCTGCCTGCAGGAGACTACTATCTGACGCGGGTCGACATTCGCGAATCGAAAAAACTGCTGCAGTTCACTCTTAAGGAGAATGAACAGAAAACCGTGACTCTGACTTCCGAACTATTCAAAAAATCAGAGTCAAATCTCGGGTTTCGAACCATCAATGTCTTTACTCAGGCAGGAGTCCCGTTACCCGGTTGTCAGATCCAACTGAAAAGTAGCTCAGGTACGATCTCTCGCCACATCGAACAGTTTGAACGCCAGAGTTTTGTGGGAGACCCGGGCACATATGACCTCACCGTTTCCTACCCGGGGTTTCAGACACTGCACGGGAAAGTGAAACTGATTCCCCCGGACAAATCCTGGATATACCCGGACAACCTGACCTTCAATCTGCGTCTGAAACCGGAAACTGATTAGGACAGGGGCCCGGATTACTCCGGGATCTCCGGCTCCACCAGTCGGGCCAGGTGGCACAGTGATTCCTGCCAGCCCAGGTAGCAGCCTTCAGTGGGAATCACTTCGGGAATTCCTTCCTGCAGAATCCGGATTTCGGTGCCGCAGGAGACCTGTTGGATATCGATGGTGTTTTTCATCTCACCGGGGAGTCCGGGATCGTCAAACTTCGTCGTGTAGCAGATTCTGGAATGGGGTTTCAGCTCAAGATAAGTGCCGCTAAAGCTGTGTCCGTTACCGGTAGTGAAATTGGTGAACGACATCCTGAAGTTGCCCCCTTCTTCCGGAGTCATTTCGTAAACTCTGGCAGTGAAACCGTTTGGTGGCAGCCAGCGGGCAAAGGCTTCCGGCTCCAGAAAGGAGCGGTACAGTTTCTCTGGTGTGGTACGCAAAACACGGTGCAGTCTGACAGAGTTGTCTGACATCTCAGAATCTCCCGGTTAAGATTGTTGGCTCAGACGGGACGCCCTCGCCCCGTTCTATCAGGTAGTCGAACGGGACACAGACGTTTCGACATTAGCTGAGAAAAAAGTCAGAAAACGTTACTTGTCATCTCCCTGAACCTGTTTCAGGATCTTTGAGAGCCGCTCAACGACTTCGGGGTGTTCCTGCCAGACATTCTTTGTCTCTGAGGGATCCTGTTTCAGATTGTAGAGTTGCCCCGTTGGTTCGCCCGGTTGGGGCTCGACTTCGCGGGCGCGGGTGAAGCCGCCGGAGCCCCGTTTGGGAACCATTTTCCAGGGACCCTGGCGAACCGAAAAATGGCCCCACAGTGAGTGATGAATCGCGTAATCGCGTAGCGGCTGCTTAAGCTCTTTACCCAGCAGGGCGGGCAGAATGTTGACGCTGTCTTCTCCCTCACCGGCCGGCAGCTTTTGATCCGTGATCGCCGCACAGGTCGCCAGCAGGTCGGTCAGTTCCACCAGTTCGGCATTCGATGTCCCGGCAGGTGTCTGCCCGGGCCAGCGGACGATGAAGGGAACGCGGTGGCCGCCTTCCCAGATGTCAGCCTTCGTACCCCGGAGGTGGGCATTTCCCTGATGGCCACGATCTTTGACGTACTGCCCCCGATGATTGGGCTTATAGTACTTGAGGTCGTCGGTCTCCTGCGGAGTCCACCAGTGATAGAGACCGCCGTTATCTGAAGTGAAAATGAACAGGGTGTTGTCCGCCTTACCGCTTCGCTGCAGGGCTTCCATAATTGCGCCGACAGTCGCATCCACCTCAAGCACAAAATCCCCATATTCGCCCGCAGCACTTTTGCCTATGAATTCGTCGTTGGGTACCAGTGGCAGGTGTGGAGCTGTCAGCGGGAAATACAGAAAGAAAGGTCGCTCGGGCGAGTGCTTCGCCTGTCGCTCGATAAACTGCACCGCTTCACCGGTCAGGGTGGGCATCACACTGCGGATTGTAAAATCGGGTGAGCGCATGCCCTGGTCGACGGACAGAAACTCGGTCTGTATCCGTTCCGAAGGAATCGTAGGCAGAATCACGGGGCGATCGTTTCTGATGAAACAGAAAGGAGACATATTCAGGGATGCCGAGATACCGAAGTAATAGTCGAAGCCGTTGGCCAAAGGTCCGCCGAGAATCGGCTGGGTGTAATCCACATCATCTCCCACACGGGGACGCTGACGTCGGTCAATGGGAACCGCAGGCACCGGCTGACCGTTTTTGTCAGTCCACTGCATGCCCAGGTGCCACTTGCCGACACAGGCCGTGTCGTATCCCGCTTTTTTGAGCAGGGACGGGACCGTGGTCTGGTCCTGTTCGATGAGGGGCGGATCAAAGCCATCCAGCACACGGTATTTCAACCGCGTCCGCCAGCAGTAGCGGCCAGTCAGAATTCCGTACCGCGTTGGCGTACAGACGGCTGACGGCGTATGGGCGTCGGTGAATTTCATGCCTTCCGTGGCCAGCCGATCGATGTGTGGGGTAGTAATCTTCGATTCCGGGTTGTAACAGCTCACATCGCCATAACCGAGATCATCTGCCAGAATATAAACGATGTTCGGCAACTGATCTGCCTGAACCGTGGTCGGCAGAAACAGACTCAGGAGCAGCAGCGGCAGCAGAAACTGTGTACGGAAGAAGTGCGATACGACGTTCATCAGGTGAGACCTTCACAAGTGGAAACCGGGAGTGAATGATCTCTTTACTATACGTGTGGGGACGAGGGGAAATCAATGCAAGCCGCGTGAATCAGACTTTACGACTTAACCAGAACAGATGAGAAGAGAATCGTATTGAAACGACTTCAGGAGGATCCAGATAAGTCCAGATCCTTGTCAACGAAAAGCCAGACTGCGCCGCATTCGATGCGAAAATTCTCGATTTTGTCAGTAAGTACAACCTTTGTTTTGTCTCGATAAGAGCTCCATGCGATCTCTAGTTCCGAATTCCACGAGTCTGTGGGGGTCTTGATAAAATCAGTGCCGATACAACTCAGATAGAGGGAATCAAATGCCTCATCCGAGAGCTTGATTTCCAGTAACAATGTTTTGTGTGAAAGACCATATTCATTAACTCGGACAGAGAATCCCTGATATTTATGGAGAATCGTTTTGATCTCCTCGAGATCGTAAGTCAGTCGTTTGTCCGAGCAGGGACCTATGGAAAGCTTCAATTTCTCGATGTCCTCTTCTGCAGGTTGTTTAGCCCCGCAGAAGCAACAGAAAGGCTTGTAATCGCGAATAGAATGAAACTTCTGGCACTGAATGCAACGAAATCCACCATGAATGTTGAACATCACATCTTCAAAAGCAGTCATCATGCACGAATCCTGTCTTCTCGCTATTTCAAACTACTGGAACCAAATTAACTGAGCTCCACAGGAATGAGTACTTCTTCCTCATCATACATGAACATCACACCGCCGGTCGCAAAGTTCGGGACGTCAGCGATCGTTGCCTGACCTTCGGGGCTTTCCAGAATCTGCTGCATCGCGGTCGCAGATTCCGCATACAGGCTGACAATCAGATAGTAAGGGGGCGGGTTACCCGCCTCGGCTGACTGGCATTTGCCGATCGTCCAGCCGGTGAGCCCTTTGATCTGTCTGGCCAGGGGGATGTGTACTTCGCGATAATAGCGATCAAATTCCGCAGGGTCTTCCGGGTGTCCATACATTACTGTCAGGCGATACATATTCAAATCCTCTGGTCAGGTGAGAGAGAAATAAGACGTTTATCGGGGAGTCAAACGCAGTTCCCCAAACTGGCGGACCTGTGCAGTCAGCGCGACCTCGGTCGGGAGCCGTTCCATGGAACTGGCGCCATAAAATCCGTCAATGCCCGCGACTCGGTCAAAGATATACTGCGCATCGTCGGGCATCGCGATTGGCCCACCGTGACAGAGCAGCAGCACGTCGTCGCGTTCGCTTTTGGCCGCATCGACCATCGTGCGGATTGATTCGACCGAGTCATCCAGGGTTTTTCCCGTCGTGGCGCCAATCGAACCACCACTGGTCAGCCCCATGTGTGCCACCACAATATCGGCCCCGGAGGCGGTCAGCTGTTGTGCCTGCTCGGCATCGAAGGCGTAAGGCGTGGTAAGCAGATCCAGGTCGTGGGCGGCACGGATGCACTCGATCTCCAGGTCAAAGCCCATGCCGGTCTCTTCGAGATTGGCTCGGAACTGACCATCAATCAGTCCCACGGTCGGAAAATTCTGAATGCCCGCAAACCCCATCGCCTGCAGTTCCTGAAGGAACAGGTCACGCAGCAGAAAGGGATCAGTACCACACACTCCCGCCAGCACCGGTGTGTCACTGACGACAGGCAGAACTTCCCGCCCCAGATCCTTGACGATTTCATTGGCATTACCGTAAGGCATCAGTCCTGCCAGCGAACCTCGTCCGGCCATCCGATAGCGGCCCGAGTTGTAGATCACAATCAGGTCGATCCCGCCCGCTTCTTCGCACTTGGCACTCAGCCCCGTCCCCGCACCTCCGCCGATGATGGGCAGTCCTGCAGCTACTTTCTCCCGCAGGCGTTTCAGGATGGCTGTTCTGGATTCCGGCATGGATGACTTCCTCGTATGATCAATTTTATTGAAAGCGATTCCCGCTCACGCGTGCAAAGGCCGAGACCAGCGCATCGGCAAACGCGGCGTCGTTGATGTGACAGTCGTGCCGCGTCACCCGTCGATCTGCGGTCTGCTGAATTTCCTGCTCCAGCGTCTCGAACAGACACTGGTCTGCCTGGGGATCATAGAACGCTTCGCCTGTTTTATCCAGCATCGAAATTCCCTGTTCAGGAATCAGGATTTCGACAGGAGACGTAGAGCGATTGATTTTTTCTGCGATCCAGCGGGCGAATTGCCGGTTCTCTTCCGCCGTCGTTCGCATCAGGGTGACCTGGGGATTATGAATCAGAAACAGACGGTCGGCAAATGAGGCGGGAACGGTCTCGCGGGCACCAAAATTGACCATGTCCAGCGCGCCCAGGCTCAGCACATAGGGGAGCCCCCGTTCGAGGATTACCTCAAACCGGCGTGGTCCGCCAGGCATGATGCCTCCTACAAGTTCATCGGCGACTTCGGTAGTGGTGATATCGAGAACACCCTCGATCAAACCGTCGGCCACGAGTTTCTCCATCGCCTGGCCTCCAGTGCCCGTTGCATGGAAGACCAGCGGATCAAAGCCGCGTGCCTCCAACAGTTCGCGGACCATGTCCACACAGGGGGTTGTCACACCGAACATGGTCAGACCCAGGGCAGGGCGGTCTGCCGGGAATTCAGTGCGGTGTGACACCATTCCCGCGATCGCGTGAGCCGCATTGCTCAAGACCCGCCGTGAAACGGAATTCAAGCCGGCGACATCGACCACGGAATACATCAGCGTAATATCGCTGAAGCCGACGTAGGGTCGTGTATTTCCACTGGCCACCGTCGAAACGATCAGCTTGGGAAAGCCAACCGGCAGCGTCTGAAACGCCGGAGCAACCAACGCCGTACCTCCGCTGCCACCCAAAGCGATGACCCCGTCAACCCTGCCTGCACTGACTTCGGCGGGTAACCAGTGCTCAAGTGCCGTCGCCATCACCGTAATCGCTGCGCCCCGGTCTGTGTGTCCCAGTACCTGTTTCGGCCCACCCGGGTGAGAGCCGGTAATCGTTTCAGCAGAGATATCTGCCCGCTCTGATCGACCCTGCGTGCTGACATCGACCAGAACCACATCGACACCGGCACGACGAATTGCATCCGCAACGAAGCAGAGTTCCTCGCCTTTGGTGTCCATCGTCGCCAGGGCATAGACGGTTGGTTGCATAAGAAACTTTCTGATCGTGGCTAGCGGACATTGACTATGGATCGTGGTTTATAGTGTGGCTGTCGAGATCGAGATGTCAAGTCTTGCTTGAGACTCAGAAACCGCTCTTTCATTCCTGCTACAGTTTGTTAAGATCTCTCTGTCTTTGGGAAGCAGAGACGAACCATTTCATATTATCTATCTGCCAGGAATACACCCATGCTCAGAATGAGTCTGAACCCGTTGCTGACCTGTTGTCTTTTGACTGTCTTGCTTACCTCTTGCGCAAAAGAACAGCCAACTGCCGGCAACGCATCAGAAAATGGTGCCGAAACCATCGGCGATGTCAAACCGCTGGTGAACCGGGTGCTGACTCAGGAAGAACAGGCGCAACTGACGCCGGAGCAGGTACTCACTATGCTCAAAGAGGGAAATCAGCGCTTCGTGGCTGGGACACTTACTGCCCGCGATCATTCCAAACTGGTTCGTGAGGCGGCTCTGGGGCAGTATCCCAAAGCGGTGATTCTTTCCTGTCTCGATTCGCGTATTCCCGTGGAAGACGTTTTCGATCGGGGCATCGGCGATATTTTTGTGGCGCGAGTGGCAGGGAACTTCGAAAATACCGACATCCTGGGCAGTATGGAGTTCGCCTGTAAGGTCTCAGGTTCCAAACTCGTCTTTGTGCTGGGACACGAGAGTTGTGGCGCGATCCGCGGGGCGATTGACGGTGTCGAACTGGGGAATATCACTTCGATGCTGGCCAACATCAAACCAGCCGTCGAGCACTTTAAAGATTACGAGGGAGAGCAGACGGGGCAGAACCCTGAGTTCGTGAAGATGGTCACCAAACAGAATGTGCTGGCTACAATTGATCGCATTCGGACCAACAGCCCGATTCTTAAAGAAATGGAACTGCAGGGGGACATCAAAATCGTTGGCGGAATCTATAACATGGATACCGGCACTGTCACCATGCTGGAAGAGTAGTGGCTGAGTCCCCGATCATGCTGATCGCAGGATTTTTTCCATCTTCTTCCCTTTGGCCAGTTCATCGACCAGCTTATCCAGGTACCTGACCTGCTGCGTTAACGGGTTATCTATCTCTTCCACCCGATAGCCGCAGATCACACCTGTGATAAGATGTGCGTTGGGGTTTAACTTCGCGCGTTGAAAGAATTCTTTGAACGTGATCTGGTCGCTGATGTGTTTCTGCAAAGCCTTATCAGTGAAACCTGTCAACCAGCGGATTACCTGGTGCAGTTCTTCCCTGGTCCGACCTTTCTTCTCCACTTTGGTTACGTAGTGTGGATACACGGCAGCAAACGTCAGTTTGGCAACGCGTTCGTGATGATCGTCGGCACTGGTCACCTTGTAATACTACTGTTTCGGGCTGTAGGGTTTAGTTGTGCACCGCTTCCCGAATACACTACCAGAGATTAAGAGATCCCTGGAGTTGTATGAGGGGATACCACGTTCTCATGATAAAGATAATTCAGGCTGGCAATAGTTTCCTCGTGAGATCCACCGGGCACCAGGAGTACTCAGGAATTTTGCAATCTGCATTGAAAAGCAGTCACTTTCTTAGTGCCATGTTTTCGTAAAGAATGTTACAATATTGATTAAGGTGGACTCAGACACCTTTTGAAATGGAGCCTTTGGGGCCGAAAATATCTGCAACATGATCATACAGCAATAACCGAAGGGGTTGTCATGCCTACATCCGATTTTCTTTCCCGCCGTCAGTTTGTCCTGTTAGCCGCTGCTGCCGCAGCTTCCCATCCTCTGCTGGCGCAAGGTGCCAAAAGTGAGGAAGGCTATCTCAACGGTCGTCTCTATAAAACCTTGAAGATCGGAATGGTTCGGGCCGGGGACAGTCTCGAAGAAAAATTCGCTCTCGCCAAAGAAGCGGGCTTCGATGGTATTGAATTAAATACCCCAGGCATCGATGTCAAAGAAGTCAACGCAGCTATCAAAGCGACCGGACTGCCCGTCGATGGATCTGTCAACGCCGGTCACTGGAATGTACGGCACACCGATCCCGATCCCAAAGTACGTGCCAAGGCACTCGACAGCCTGAAAGAAGCACTCCGCCAGACACATGCCGTCGGCGGAAACACGGTTCTGCTGGTCGTCGGCAAGGGGAGCGATGGTCCGGAAGAAGAAATCTGGAAACGTTCGATTGACAATATTTCTAAGGCGATCCCGCTGGCTGCAGAGCTGGGAGTTCCTATTGCAGTTGAGAATGTCTGGAACCAGTTCTGCTACGACCACGAAGGCGATCACAAGCAGACCGCTGAGAAGTTCGTGAAGTACATCGACGAGTTCGATTCCCCCTGGGTCGGTATGCAGTTTGATATCGGCAATCACTGGAAATACGGCAGCATGGGCGACTGGATTCGTCAGCTAAACAAACGGATCATCAAGCTGGACCTCAAAGGGTTCTCCCGCGAAATGGGCAAGTTCACCAAGATCGGCGAAGGCGATCTGGACTGGGCCGATGTCCGCAAAGCCCTGGCGGAAATCAAGTACGCTGGCTGGGCTGCCGCTGAAGTTGCCGGCGGTGATCTGGCACGGCTGAAAGAAATCTCAGCCAACATGGATCGCGTCTTCGGTTTGACTCCCAAATCTTAAGGCTAATCAACAGACACTTTGCGGTGCAGGAGCACCTGTGCCGCATTGTGGCTGCGTTTTTTAGTTGCTTTCAGGCTCTGCCTTCGTCCCTTCTGTCACTTGATTGGCATATGCGACGAGCCTGCCTCGCATTGCTTTAACGAGCATCCCGTGGAATTCGCCGGTTTTATCATCGGGAGCATCCAGAGGGAGGCCGCTCTGGTATGACTCGCGGATCCAGGCCAGGGCGTTTTGGGTCCCCGGTGCATCGAGATTTGATTTGACGTAGTCCAGCGTCGCGACTCGGAGTGGGTATTCGACACGGTGACATGTGACATCAGCGTAGCAGGCGACTTCCAGCAGCGTGATGATGCGTTGTGCATCAACGGGAACTTCCGGGGATTGACGGACCCGGTCCAGAAGCTGATTTGCTGAGTCCGGCGTAATCTTTTCATCTTCCTGAAGTTGCTTTATCGCGTAAGGCAGGATGGGATGTCCGTTTTCGACAAACTCATCCACCATGCCAGGCCAGGCTGCATCATCTGGAGCATACAGCAGAGCCATCTTGTCGAGCAGCGGTTCGGGGGCTCGCTGAGAACGCTATAGTCTTGAGAAGAAACAGACGGCTTTGTCGCCGCCATCTTTGATGACATCTCATCAGAAGAGCATCCAGTGAGCAGCAATAAACCAGCCAGTAAAATAATGCATTTCATCATGGAAACCACTTCGATCAGAAACTGAAAAACTGATCTCACTTAGAACGCCAAAGCTTTGTCCCGGGCCAGTCCGGTTTTCCAGAGAGGAGCCTCTTTTTTGATGGCCGTCACGTTATAAGTATCGAAGGTCAGGGTCAGGCTGAATGGTACCTCGGCATCCATGTCATAGCTCCAGCTGTCATCATCTATGTAGTCGGGGGCGCCGATTGTGTTGAGCACTTCTTTGGCAGACATACCTGTTTTGACCTGCGTTGCGTTTTTATGGCGTGGTTGTGTCTGCTTTTTCGGGGTGAAAGGGAATGCCTCGTCTCCTCTTTCGATCATAAACCCATGACAAGGCAGATTCCGGGGAGCAACTCCCAACCGTCGAAGTGAGAGTTGTGCCGTCTGTCGCAGGTCATACGTACAATAGCGGAAGGGATCAACTTCATTATTGAAGTTCACGCCATCCGGATGACCTCGCGCAGAATTGGTCTCAGAGTAAGTGGATGTTTCCAGTGATTTCAGAAACGGAATGGCTTCGTGCAGATTTAAGCTCCCTGCCAGGTAAGCAGCCTCCAGCATCGACCGTTCGTGATCTTCAAGTTCTATTTTTGTACGAGAGGCGGCCAGCACCAGTTGCTTTTCCGCTTCTAATGCAGGACCGATCAGACCGACATCGCCTGAAACGAGTTTTCCTTTGTTAACATCCACCAGAATGCGAGGTCCCCAGGCGGGACGAATCACAAAGATTTCACCTTCAGGCAGCTCGAAAAAGTACCAGGCAGCCAGACGGGACCAGTTGCTGCCACCCCACGAGTGATACATCAGCCGCTCGCTCTCCTCTTTCTGCAGGGCATCTTTCACTAAATCAATCTCCCCCGTTTTTTGACCCTGTGGAGATATGGTAATGAGGTTATCATTCGCAGCAAGGATCGCCGCCGCGCCCAGGTTAGAGACGATGATGATTCTGGGAGAGCCCTCATTGGGGACTGCGATCTCAAACGAGGAATCGCCGAAGTTAAATCGTTGTGGCTCCCGCATCGGCTGCTTGCGCGTCCAAATTGTTTTCCCGGTTCGCGTGTCGACACATTTGTAGGTGAAATTAGCCTGAAAGGCTTTCAGATTGGGGCCCTGATTGTCGGGGGAAGTCGCATCCACCTGATAGTGTCCGGAGGGGGACTGGACATGAATGTCGAAGTAATAGCGATCCGTCGCCCGGGCGGTCATCGGAAGTGCACAGAGTATGCAGCAGACGATAAATGGTTTCATGGCAGTCACCTTGTTAGTCATCCGTGAAAGACAATTGGGAATCGTATCACAATTCCAGCTTGTTTATCGTGAGTCGGAAATGAATTGTCAAGATGACCTCAAACACGAGGGGGCCATGGTAAGATCGAAAAGTCTGATGTGGAACAGGTTTGTAGGCTATTCCATGAGCCCGTCAAAATCACAGGAGGCGGAAATACAGAGACTGTTGGTATTCTTGGGTCTGGTTATGACTTCGAGAACCAGTACATCGCTCTCACTCAAACACGAGCCCCAATGCATCCAGAACCGCACCGCGTCGACCATGGATGCCGATGACTTGTTTGCCTGCTCCCTCGATCACAGGTACCTCTTTGCCTGAGGGGGTACCCAGCCACTCGCTGGTGTAACTGTCGTTTGGATCGAGCTGGCCGTTATCTGTAAGACGATAGAAGACGACTTGAACGGCGCTCACATATTTGGGAGCATCGATCTTCATCCCTCCGACGGCGTAGCCCTCTTTCGCCATGACAGTAATATTTCGCCTCCGGGCTGGCTTGGGTTCTGATAGTGGCGTCAGACTACGGATAGCCGGTTCACCCGCCCAGCTTCCCAGCGAACATTCAAATCCGAGCAGTGTTTTTCCCTCGGGGATCACTGACTGGAATGGGCCGCCCCCTTCAGCATTCCCAATCAGTTTCGATGCGGTCCCTTTCGTGGTCGCAGGCGTTGAGCGGGTAACGGATCGTGGCGGATTCGGGTTGGGAGATTCTTGGGAAATGACTGGATCAGCTTGAGAACGGGGGCCGCCTGGTCTGACAGGGAATCGTCTTACAATCGGTTCCGGCATGTTTTGTGGAATCGGATTCGGGAAACTCCCGGGCTGCGTGAGCACCGGTTGATTCCGGGACAGGCCTGTTTCCGAATGCGGGGATGATGGATTGGGATTTCGCTGGATGGGATTCCCTTGAACTGGTATTGGGATCGCAGGGCGTTCGAATTCGGGGCGGGGGATCTGCGGTCTCCGGTTCTCGCGGACAGCGATGCGTTGTCCCGCCCGTGGAACCCTGGTGAGATTAAACGCCAGTCCCCCACTGAAAAGCAGCACACCCAATACTGCCATCGCAGCGAAGACTCTGGGGCTGAATCCTTGAGTATACCGCGCGGGTATCGCATCTCTTTTTTCTACCGGAATCCCGGCTTCGGTGAAGTGACGGGCCAGCTCCTTCAGCCTGATCTTCGAGGGAATGCCGACCAGTTCGACCTCTTTATCGATCGAGAGCAGCATGACGGAGAAGGATTTTCCCAGATCCTCGGCCGGGATGAAAATGACGCGGGTGATGGCTGGATTGGGCCATTCAGAGATTTCTTTCCACGAACTGATCAGAGCCAGTGAGACATAAGACCGCTGACGGATCAGATGATCGTCATAGATCCAGATCGAAGCAGAGACATGCTCCCGGCGCATAAACAGCGCCAGACAGGCGGGGCCCAGCCCGATAAAGATCGAGACAAACATCGCCACCCCAAGCTCGGGAGGCTTGACGTTGAAGGCAAATAAAATCCAGAACAGACCACTGACAGCCGCCCAGACCGTCAAGGCGACACCCAGGCGAATCAAGAGATCCCCCCGCAGGCTGAGGCGCATGCCCAGCGGTTCCTGCCAGTAAAATTTATCAGAAGTGAGTTTGATCGGCTTGGTTAAGAAGTTCCAGATACCCATGTGGAGCACTCACAGAGTTAGAGGAAGTCTTAGAGAGCAGACTGTTTTGAAGAAGAGCAACAGCACACTCAAATCGCTGCAATATATGGTAATCCAGCGTTTCGGAAGAAGCCAGAAAAAGCTGTCCGCAGACGGGGGAGTATTTTCGTGGATTAACCCTGCCTTAACCTGATTATGCTCAGAATCATTTCTCAGAAAATTCCATGTTGCCCCAATGCAACATGCGCAGATTCATGCCAATGTCGGTAACATGCGGTGTTCGTATTTAGCAAAGGGCTGAGTACAAGCGAGTTATCTGTTTTACTGGAAGTATCACAGTTGCTGAGGAAATGCTCTGAATGACGTTCTGGCTTGGTATTCTGCTGACACTGTATGTACTGCTGATGGTCGGTCTCGGCCTGTATGCCGGGGGCAGGGTACAAACGGAAGAAGATTATCTCGTCGCAGGACGGCGCTTGCCGCTCTGGCTGGCATGGGGGACGCTGCTGGCAACCTGGTTCGGGGCCGCCACGGTTCTGGGGGCCAGTGAAGCGGCACGAACGGAGGGCGTGCAGGGGACGATACTCGATCCGTTCGCCTCGGGGCTGGCTCTGATCGTGGCTGGTTTGTTCTTCGCCCGGCGGGTCTGGGAGATGAAACTGCTGACCGTGGGGGATCTCTTCGCGCAGAAGTACGGCCCGAAAACGGAACTGATCTCCAGTATCGTTCAGGCCCTGGGCTACCTGCCCTGGATCGCGGCTCAGTACCTGGCTCAGTCGGCGATCCTCACTCATTTTTTCGGAGTCGACCCCACTGTCGCAATTCTGATCTCCGCCTTGTTTGTCACTTTCCTGACAATGATCGGGGGAATGTGGTCGGTAACCCTGACCGATACCGTCCAGATCTGCGTAGTGCTGATCAGCCTGG
This sequence comes from Gimesia sp., assembly GCF_040219335.1. NCBI lineage: Bacteria > Pseudomonadati > Planctomycetota > Planctomycetia > Planctomycetales > Planctomycetaceae > Gimesia > Gimesia sp. The sequence goes on from NZ_JAVJSQ010000040.1 coordinate 246,826, forward strand.
TGATGCTGGGCGTCAACTTCGCAGCTTCGGTAGGTGAGGGTTCCGTGGTGGTCGGAATTGAAACGACCTGGGAGCGGACGCCACCAGAACTGCGGACCCTGCTTCCCGAAGCGGGACTGCTGGCTCTGCTGGGCTGGTCGACAACCTGGATCAACGGCATCTTCGGAAATCTGCCAGGACAGGATCTGATGCAACGGATATTCGCCAGTCGCAGCGGGACGGTCGCCTCGCGGGCCTGCATCCTGGCGGGCTGTGTGTATATTCTGTTTGGTCTGTTGCCCGTCGGACTAGGGCTGGCTTCGCGACAACTCTGGCCCGATGAACTGCCCCAGGGGAGTGACGGTCAGGTCCTGCTGGCACTGGCTGAACTGCTGCTGTCCCCCTTGGGAATCTGCCTGCTGGTCATCACGCTGCTGGCGATTGTCGTGTCTACCTGCACCAGCGCGATGCTTTCTCCCGCTGCGTTGCTCTCGCATAATCTGTTGCATCGCATCGACTGGTTCGATCAGCGACGCCTGCTGACCAGTCGCTTGAGTGTCGTCATCGTTGCCCTGGCCAGTCTCCCTCTGGCGCTGGTGACCGAAGAGATTCTGGAGCTGCTCGAAAGTGCTCTCGCGGTGGGACTGGTGGCACTGCTGGTTCCCTTTGTAGCCGGCGTCTATCTCAAGCCACGTGGCGAATGGCCGGGACTACTCTCCATCGGTTGTGGTGCTCTGTTCTGGACAGCCCATCAGATCGCAGCGTCACTACTGGTCACTGACGAGGAACAGCTCGATTCAGTGTCTGCTCTGTTGCTCTCGATCCCTCCCGAGTTAACAGGTCTGCTGGCGAGCATACTGGGTTATCTGGTGGGGCAACGTCTGCTGCTGCACTCTCAGCCAGACTCAACTGTCTGATTGAGCTGCCGCGGTCATTAACGCGTCTGCTCCGCCACGACCACGCGACGACGATAGGAGATGAGCGTGCATAAAAACAGACAGACCACACAGATCGATAGTGGGAACAGCACCGTCGTCAGTGAATACGATTCCAGGGCCAGGAGTGCGAAGGTGTTCCTGAGGAAGAACATAAAGATGAAGAGCAGACTTTCTTCGTAGGGATGATCATAGGCTTTGCGGATGGTAGGACCGAACCCCAGCAGGTCGATTGTTGTCAGCAGTATCACCGCCCACATGGGATTCGCTGTGAAATACCAGCAGGGGATCGAAAGCAGTGCCGCGCTGAAGAACAGCCGGTCGAGGCGGGTAATCGAAATGTCTCCCCGTTTCACGTAGGAGAGAAATGCGATGTAGATCGTAATCACTCCTGAAACGCCGATAGGCCAGGCACCGGTTCCCCCGTCCGCATCAAGCTGGGCGAAGAACACAATCAGCGTGGTCATCCCCCAGATCAACCAGGAAAACAGGTGTGGCTTGATTCTCCCTTGGAGAATACCTCGAATATAGGGGATGAACGCCATGAAGGTGATGACGATTGCCAGCCCGCTGAAGATCAGTTTAAGACGGGGATCCATTGTAAAACCTGATGTGGTGGGCGTTCGCGGAACTCAACGTGCCATTCCGGGATGCTTATCATTAAATGGTTACCCCAATGTTGTCAATGGAGTGCTGAAGCGATCACTTTAAAAGACTCGACACCGCCGGGAAAGAGGCGTACACTGACGCTATCATCAACCGGCTTCTATCTGTCTTTTATCTGAAACGGCCCTGGAGTGCTCCGCATGAAACTGCCTCGATTATTAAGTCTGCTCTGCTTTTCGATATTCTGCCTGATGTTGACGATGGGAGACTCACATGCGGCTGACCCGGTGATCTTCGTTCCAGCCGCCGACAATGGCATTCAACTTCCGGAAGGACTGACTCTTGGCCCCTGTTCGGCAGTTGACTTCGACAGTGAGGGGCGGATGTATCTGTTTCATCGCGGCAAGCAGCCGATTCTCTGTTTTGATCGTGAAGGCCGATTCCTCCGTTCGTGGGGAGATAACCTGATCGGTCAGGCACATGGACTCCGTGTCGATCAGCACGATCATGTCTGGGTTACCGATATCGGAAATCACATGGTTTACCAGTTCGATTCCCGGGGAAAAATTCTGCTGGCCATCGGTCAGCCTGGCAAACCGGGGGCCGGCGAGAACCAGTTTAATAAACCAACCGATATCGCTTTCGGGCGTCACGATGAAATCTATATCTCCGATGGCTACGGTAACAGCCGCGTTATGAAGTTCGCCGCGAATGGAAAATACCTGGGACAGTGGGGCGAGCCGGGGGAAGGACCAGGGCAGTTCAATCTCCCCCATTCGATTATCCTCGATCGCCAGGGACGCATTCTGGTCGGAGACCGCGAAAATGATCGCGTGCAGGCCTTTAACTCGGAAGGCAAGCTGCTGGAGATCTGGACCGGCTTCGCTCCCTACGGGATGGAATTCGATGCCCAGGGAAACCTGTTCGTCGCCGATGGACGTGCCAACAAAGTGTTGTTGTTGAATTCCAGTGGAAAAGTCGCTCAGAGCTGGGGCCGCAAGGGAGCCGGACCGGGCGAATTCAATCTGCCTCACATGCTGACCACGGACACCGCCGGAAATCTTTTCATCGCGGAAATCGGCGGTAAACGTCTGCAGAAACTCCTGCGGGAAAAATAAGCGCGGTTTAAAAGACTTCCCGGATGGGGTGACCACCATCTGTAAATTCGACAGGCAGGCCATCCGGTCTGCGAATGCGTGCTGCCGTATCGATACCCAGTTTGCGATAGATCGTCTCTGCATAGTCGTAGGGTGTATAAAGTCGATCGGTGACATCGCCTCCTTCCTTGTTGGTTGCACCAATCACCTGTCCTCCCGGAACGCCTGCACCAGCCAGCGCGACCGACATCGCCCGCCCCCAGTGGTCGCGGCCGCCCCATTTATTCACGCGGGGGGTGCGTCCCATCTCCGTGATGAAACAGACCAGCGTGTCTGCCAGCAGTCCTCGTGCATGCATGTCTTCAATCAAAGCGCTGAAACTCCGGTCGAGGCTGGGCATCATGACAGGGTGAGGCAAACCAAATCGTTCCTGATTACTCATTCCCTGCGGCCCACCACAGGGACCGTTCTGATAAATTCCCTCATGGTGATCCCAGTTCAGGAACACCCCTTTGGGTTGACCATAGCCGGGGCGTTTCACATGCTCGGGAGGCTGAATCACAGTCACGCTGACGAATCTCACGCCCGTTTCGATCAGCTTTCGACCCAGGAGGTAACAGCAGCCACGATGATCGCGACCATAACGGTCACGGGTTTGATCGCTTTCCGTAGATAGATTCAGCGAAGCCTGCACCCGGGGGCTCGTCAGCAGATCGACGGCGTTTTCGTAGTAAGCCTGTAACGTCTCCGCCGTTTCCGTTTTTGCGACCGCAGACCGGTCCAGTTGCGTCAATAGTTCGCGTCGTTGCTGAAACCGTTCGCGACTGAGTTTGGAATTCAGTTGGAGTGACTTCACTTCCCAGCTGGGATCAGACAGGTTCTCCCCCAGGTTTCTGGTTCCCAGCTTCCACGGCGCCCGGCTGGCAGGCAGGAAACCGGTGCTGGTGACGTGATTGGGCATGTTAATTCCGGGACAGAAGATATACCCCGGCAGTTGTGGGCAGTCGGTTCCGATCTGATCGGTGACGACCGAGCCGATATCGGGGAAGTCAAACGAAGAATCGAAACGGTACCCTTTGAAGAATTCCTGGCAGCCTTCCTTGTGACCTGCGACCCGGGCGGTAGTCATGGAGCGAATGACGGAGAGCTTATCCGCCTGCCGGGCCGTCATGGGCATCAATGACGAGAACTGAATCCCGGGGACATTGGTGTCGATCGGCTGGTAGGGCGTACGATGATCATAGGGAGCCTGGGGCTTGGGATCCCAGGTATCCATCTGGCTGATTCCCCCTTCCTCGTAAATCACCAGCACCCGTTTCGCCTGACCGGGACGATGCCCTGTATTTTTGGCAATCGCTTCCAGAGCCAGCATGTCCGCAAGCCCGGCTCCCATCATTCCCGTGGAGATCGAGCGAAGTATTTTGCGCCGGCCCGGATGGTGTTCCCTGCGGTTCAGCAGTCGCGATAAATCAAGAAGATTTGCCAAATCAGCCCCCCACATTCCCGTGTACAACAGGTTTCAGTCAGCGAGTCAGACTCAGATCAGAATCAGTTCCTGTTATTCTCACAGATTAACACATAAAAGTAAATGCATGTAATGTGGCGGCCTGCTATTTATTGCAGTAGGTCAAAAAGCCACGCACTGCCGCCAGATAGGCTTCCGGTTCATCATCAGCAATCGCATGGGAACTGTTCGTGAAAATCTTCAAATGCGCACGGGGAATTCTCTCCGCGATCAGCTCCGAATGCCGCGGTGGACAGATCCAGTCGTGGGCGCCTCCCAGCACCAGAGTGGGACACTTTATAGAAGGTAACTGCTCAATCAAGTCGAATGTTTTCAGGAACATGGTGAAGCCGAGATTCAGCTGTTCGAAGTTACGGATACTGCGCGGCCAGCCTTTGTCCAGCTTCTCGGCGTCGAAACGGGTGGAATACAGGGGGCCCATCGTTTTGTAATACTCGTAGACCTGTTCCTGTGATTCGAATGTGCCCTCCCACAACCACTGGCAGACACGTTGCTGATCCGCAGTACCTCGCTCATTGACGATCTGCCGGGCATCTTCCATAAAGCGAAAACTGGGGGCTGTGGCGACAAGAATCAGGTTCGCGACACGCTCCGGATATCGAATGGCATAGCCCTGCGCGACCATCCCTCCATACGACGAACCCAGCACGGAGATCCGCTCCAGACCCAGGTGTTCACGCAGCGCGTCCAGGTCATCGATGTTCTGGTCGAGCGTGTAGGTCCTGGGATCAGCCGGAGCACTTCGTCCGGAACCACGATGGTCGACAAACACCAGTTGCGCGGTATCACCCAGCGCTGCCGAATTCAATTTGAAACTGGAATGATCGCTGCCCGGCCCGCCATGCAGCAGAAACAGCACCGGACGCTCGACCATCCGGTCTTCACCAGGCACCAGTCCCATCCCGTCGACATCAAAATAGAGTTCCGTACCATTGATGCGGGCACGCATTCAGTGACTCCTCAGCTTACCCGAACAGTTCCATGATCGGCTTCCCCGTGGTCAGGGTCCGCAACAACCCTGTCGGATCCTGTGGGTTGTTGATCGGGATGTCCAGTGCGTGATAGATCGTCGCCGCGAGTTCTTCGGGGCGGACCGGTTTGTGGGTGGGATATTCACCATACTTGTTTGTCTTTCCATAGACCTGTCCCCCTTTAATGCCGGCACCTGCCAGGATCGAGGAGAAGCACTTCGGCCAGTGCTGGCGTCCCGGGGGATCCTGTTTCAATACGTAGGGCGTACGGCCGAATTCGCCGGTGACGACGACCAGCGTGTTATCCAGCATGCCCCGTTCCTTGAGGTCCGTGAGCAACGCGGCCAGCGCCTGGTCCAGTCGGGGCAGACAGAAGCCCATGCCGTAGGAACCGTTGCCGAACGCATTCCCCATGCCCATGTTTCCGCCATGCATGTCCCAACTGCTGCTGGGCGGTCCCTGCTTGTCATGGTCGGCTTGACCGGCCCAGCCATTAACGGTGACGAAGCGGACTCCCGATTCCACCATCCGACGGGCCAGCAGCAGGTTCTGTCCCAGGGGATGCATGCCGTACTGCTCGCGAACTTTGTCCGGTTCCTCATGCATGTTAAACGCACGTCGGCCCTCGGCCCGCGTTAAGGCATCGTAAGTCTTTTCTCTCAGGTCCGACCAGTCTTTGACTTTCTGATCTTTATCGAGTCGCTTCGATTCCAGGCCGCGGAGCAGTATCTTCCGCTCCTCAAACCGCTGCTCGTCATACGGATTGTAAATTTCGGGCGGCTTGAAGTCTTTCATTGCCGGATGATTGTTCGCCGAACCGACGAACACCGGGGCATAAGCCGAACCCAGGTAACCACCGATGCCGATGTTCGGCGCACAGAATACAGGCGGTCCCACACATTTGATGAGCCATGCATTGGAAACGAAGTTGCGTTTGCTCGGCTTGAACTTGGCGACGAAGGAACCGAGGTAAGGCTGCTCGTTCGCGGCTCCCTGTTGTACCCGTTTTTCCGACTGTCCACTGAGCAGGTTGTGCATCGCGTCAAAATGATTGCTGATCGCGCCCGGATGCGACATCGAATTAATCAGGGTGAACTGGTCGGTCACTTTGGCCAGCTCGGTGTGCATCTCGTTGATCCGCATGCCCGGCACTTTGGTTTCGATGGGCATATAAGGCCCACGATAATCGAGGGGGGCATCCGGCTTCATATCCCAGGTATCAATGTGGCTCGGTCCGCCACACAGCAGGATGAAGATACACGACTTCTCTGCCGCGACCGCTTTCCCCGCCGCATCCAGCTTATCGCTCCCCATTACCACGCCCGGCATGCCGAGACTCAGTGTTCCCAGACCACTCGCAATCATGGCCTGCCGACGGTTCATCTGGAATTCATCCATACTCAGTCTCATCAAATAAAATATAAGCCGGGTTTGATGTGTGAATTATACCAGTTTGACGCGCGTTGCAACACAAATCTCCGGGAAATCCGTTAAGTCGGGGCCTGACAAGTGGTAAACGATTCGCTGCCCGACGGAGCGATACTGTCGGCGTGATCCACGATCTGACGCAAACGTTCCTCGGGACCGGGCGAATTATTCCAGATCTCAAAAGCCACGTTCAAAGCGGTCTGCATGCGGGGCTGGTCTGCATATTGTTCGATGAGTCGGTTGAATCCATCTGCTTCATACTGGATGAGTTCCAGTTCCTGTTGAGCATGGGCGTATTCCACGCTGTTTCTGGTTTCGTCAATAAATTCCCGGATCACCTGTTCCACAACGGGCTGCATGCCCGGAATTGCTTCCAGCAGATAATAATTTCTGCATCCCGGAATATCGCCGTTTGTTTTGTTTAGTCTGGTCCGGACCTGTCGTGCTTCGCTTTCCAGAAAATCGTTTTTATTCTGAATCATGAGTGCTCCTGCTTTCGGAAGTGAGGAAAAGTTTCTGAGAGATCCGCTGCAAAATATCGTGAAGTCGTTCCGACTGGAATTCGGCAGCGGTTAACGTTTGAAAAGCCCGATGTGACGAAGGGGCAAGGCAGTGTTCCTGATTGCGGAGAATCTCCGTCGCCCGTGAAATCTGGATTGTCTGCCCCGGACAGACGCGGGACAACGCTTCGGGGATCGCTTCGGAACGCAGGGTGACCGCATTCACATGCGAAACCAGTTCCACGCCCACGCGGAATTCCGGTTGATACAGTTCCAGCACCGGATGTAACAAGCCGCGTTCGTTGCTGAGTGATGCTGTGTTGAACAGGAATCCATGCAGGCGGGCGATCAATTCCTCCAGCAGTTCCTTTAACGACTGCGCCAGCATCTCCCGGCGTAAGGACTCTGAACCCTCAGAAACAGCAAACGCCAGCAACCCAACCAGTTCTTTTCCACTGTCCAGCAGCAGAAACCAGCTCAGCAATGCCTGCATGCGACTCCTCAGGGGCTCTGCACAATTCCCGAGGGACAGTGTTTCCAGCAACCGGTGGGCAACGACCGGGGACGCGCTGCCCCGCATCTGGGCCGTGATATTCGCTTTCTCTTCACGGGGGAGGCTCCAGGCATCGCTGAGCAGATATTCCAGCAGATTCGATTCGGCCAGGAAGACCAGAACTTCACCCACATCGAGTTGATCGGATTCGCTGAGAGTTTGTAATTCCCCGACAAAGGCAGTGACAGGCTTCAGTCGCCACAGTTGCTGTCTGCACTTGAGATTGGCTTCGACACGAAAATCGGCATCAAATACCTGCTCAGGTTGGAAGAGGCTTTGATCTTGCAACTCACAGATCAGCCGCTGGTTCCGATAAGTGCCCGTGACCTTAGCGTGAGGATCGATCAGCGTCCAACGCTTGGCGCTGGTCTGCATCAGAATCCCCATGTGAAACATCGGCGGTCGCAGTCGATCGATGCCAGGACGGGCCGTCATGAATTCCAGAAACGTTTTCAGTTCGGGTTTGAGTTTCACTTGCTGTCGATCTGCCCGCCTGAGAATCCCGCGGGCCACCCGCGCATCATGGCGGATCGCGATTTCAGATCCGGAGATCAGAGGCGTCGCTCCCAGTACGGGTGCTCCCGCCAGCCGGGCGAAAGCGAGCAGGATCAACGCACGACCCAGGCAATTCGGATTCCCATGCTTGTGAAACTGACGGGGAAATATCCGGTTACAGGACTGGTTCGTCAGATCTTCACAGACATGCTTTACCAGTTCGTCTTGCGTTCGCACCGGTTCCGTTTGAGTTAATAACTGGCGAAATAGTTCCTCACAGATCACGTTTTGACGGGAGCCAGAACCGTCCGCATACTCTTTGGCCAGCGCTTTCAGCTGAGGATTAAGCACTTCCATCGCAGACTGGATGGCCTGTTCGCCGAGTTGTGTGAGCGTCGATGTCAGCGGCAGTGATGCTGTTTCTGATGTGGTGGAGCCAGTGCGTTTTCGGCAGAACGAGAGGATGCGTTCCAGGTCGGGATGTAATGCTCTTCGCTGATCGGGGCGCTGCCGCGTTTTCGCAATCTCTAAAGAGCAGGGGAGCCTCTGGTTGACTGTAGTCATTCACTCTCCGTTCGTAAGGCCCGCTCCTGGAATGGTTCGTGTCCCCTATTAATATCGCAATTCCCCGCGGGGTCAAGCACGGATTTCCACCGCGAACATTTCGGCCCAACGAAGATCGTTCAGAGAGAAGTCTCACAAAATTCAGATTTCATGACCCACCTCAGAATTTTCTATAACTGTTCAAATAAATATGTTACAATGCAGTCTCTTTAACAGCGAACCTGTCTTTTTATCCCCAGTTCTGGGGCTTTATCTTTCTTCATTTCTTGATGAGAGGAGGCTGTTATGTCTGCGTCTGCTTCTCACCGCTCGGTCCTGCGTTACATCTACAACCACAATCCGTTCTACGTGATTAGTGCCGTGCTGATGTTGTTCGCCGTGCGGTCTGCTTACGGAACCATTGAGATCGGTTCCATCAACTGCTGGATTATGATGGGCGTGCTGGCCGGGTATACCCTGTTGCTGGCGGGGATTGGAGTGCTGATCGTACGCTGGGGCAAAGTCTGGGAGGACGCCCGTTCGATTTTGCTGCTCCTGCTGCTGTTGTTTCTCGGGGTCTCGGTCAGCATGGATGACCTGTTCTCCCGCGTTTCCCAGGATCAGGGCCTGCTGCTGATGTGCGGCGGCTTTCTGTTCTCGGCACTGCTTTCCGAAGCCGTTCTCTGGGGCGCCGGCATTCGCCTGGGAGTCCGTTACCGGATTCCGTATCACCTCTTCCTGGCGCTGTTCTATGCGGCACCCTGGTGGTGTTCTCCCGAAATGCATCCCCGTTCGCCCGCCGAACTGGAATGGACCCTGTTTCTGTTCCCGGTCGTCGCGTCGGTTCTCTTTCTCTGTCTGTGGCCCGCCATCCGCGGAGGCGTTTCTTATGTGAAGTCCAACGGCACCCCCTGGGGCTGGCCCTGGTTTCCCTGGATCGCTTTCGGCATGATCGCTGCCTGCGTCGCCTTTCGTTCGTTCATCCTCTGCCTGACATTCGGACCTGCCGGGCCGATGTGGATCAAACCGATCAGTGGCCCCCGCCTGATCTCCTTTGATACCCTGTGGGGGTTTTACTTCCTGATTCCGCTGGGATTCGTACTGCTCGTACTGCTGCTCGAAGGGGCGATTTCGACCCGTAACAAAGTCTTTCAGGCGGGACTGGTTCGCCTGGCACCGTTGCTGCTTTTGCTGGCCATGCCGATGTCGGGAGGACCGGTACACACCGGATTTCTCTTCAAAGTCACTGACGCGATTGGCTCTCCGATCTGGCTGGCAGCGTGGATGCTCATCGGCTTCTATCTCTGGGCCATCGTGCGGCGCGTCCCGGATGCGATCTGGGGCGGAGTCGGAGTTCTGGCCCTGTTTACCATTGTCGGTCCGCAGACCCTGGGGACGCGGACCTTGATCGAACCGACTCCCTGGCCGCTCCTTTTGGACGGTGCCCTGATGCTGGGGCTGGGTCTCCGCCGACGTTCTTCGGGGATCTGCACCGCAGGCGTCATCGCTGCGACGCTGGGAATCTGGTATCTGATTCCCGATTCGATTCTCGCCGAGTATCGTTTCACGGCCTGTTTCCATCTGCTCTGGCTCTCAATGCTGGTCCTGGGGCTGACCATGAAAGACGATTTCAGTCGCGTCCTGCAATGTGCCAGCGCATTGTTGATTCCCCTGGTTTCCGTCGTGGTCATCTTAAATGAACGTGCTGCGGAAATACCGTTGATCTGGCGTCTCTCCTATGTCGGCTCCTGGGCCGTGGGGTGCCTGTTGATCGCCCGGCTCTGGTCCAGTCGCTGGTTCAAGTTCTCCTTCGCCGCCACGGTCGGCATCCTGCTCTATACCAGTGCGACTTTCGCGTTTCGTCTGGCGATCCAATACCTCAGTCGCGAAGCGGTCATCGCCTTCATCTGGTCAGCCGCCGCCCTGATCCTCGCCTTCCTGATCAGTGCCCACAAAGCCCGCTGGCTCCCCGAGCCGGCCTGGCTGACCTTCCGTAAGGACGCACCTCCGGAACAGGAAATTCTTCCCCCGCCACCAGATTTGACATCGGGTGAGGAAGAGTGATCGAGGTTGATTAATATCAACGGGGCAGGTCTCGAAAATCCGGGACCTGCCCCTTATTCTTTGAGAGCTACGACTCCTCATGTAAATGCAGGCTGGGGTCCTTATCACCACTGATCCGAATCAAGCGATCCGGATTCTGATACTGAGCCACCAGGTATCGCGTGAGGTCGATCTGCATTTCACGCATCGTTCCCAGGTACCGGCTCTGTTCCGAGTTCTTTGCCTGCTGGTGTTCCAGTTCAATCTGGTTAACCCGGCGTCGGGTCTCTTCTTCAACGTGCTGTATTTCCTGTTGCTGATGAATCTCCTCGTCGTGTTGCAGACGCTGCAGGTAAATGTCATGTTCGGTTTGCCGGGCTTCCATTTCCTGACGCTTTTCCGCCCGAATCGCTTCGCGGGCCAGTTGCACATCCGCCAGTTCCTGGGCCTGGATTTCCGTCTCTGCATCCAGCTTGAGCCGTGTCCGGGCTTCGATCGCACTGTCGTGCATCGCCTGCAGCGTTTCGCCGGCTGTATATCCGCGGTAGACGACCTTATTGATCTGGTAACCAATGCGGACCGCCCGTGACAGTAGATTCTGGTACGACTCCAGTTCATTTAACTGCTCGGTATCCTGTTTGAACGCTTCAAAGGAACGCGTTCCGGCGAAATCAACGACGTCGGCTGTCACCGCATTGATGAAGTCAGCAATCGGATCATGAGTCTGGTCCAGCATCCTTTCGATGTCGGACAGCTCAAAGAAGATCATCAGCTTGACGGTCAGCAAGGCATCATCGGAAGTCCGCACATCGTCGACCAGGTAATAGGTCTGATCGGGAATCACCCGCAGCTTGTGAAAGCTGAGTGCCCGGGGCACCTTATGCGTCGGCGTCTGGGGATCGGCTCCGTGCCAGCGAAACTCATGCAACCATTCATTTTCCTGCGGGACAAACAGCATTGGGCCCCGTTCCACACGTCGCTGAACGGCCTCCCCGGACCTGCGATAGACCACGATCGCTTCGTGAGAATCAAGTTCCAGCGAATCCATCACCTTGATCGCCAGGTGTTCGACCGCATCGTACCAGACCGACGTCGGCCCGCGCTGGTGTTCACAATGCCCGTCGACAAATTCAATCGAGAGATATTCGTCCGCTCCCGCACTGTACTGCCTCAGCGACTCAATCGTCTTGCGAAACAGGATCATCCGCCGCGGACCGTCAATGTACTCCACCCGTCCCTTAAAATCCCAGACCGCAACCCGCTCGCCCTGTCGCACCGTTTTGATACCGATCATGATACGTCTCCCCTGCTGAACACTGTGATTGAAAAAGTGTCTCGAACAGCTGTCCCGGATATCTGACAAACAGATAGTGTTGAATATACACATATGGTAGTGTTAAGAAGACACTAAGTCAACGATTGATATTTAAAAACAGCGAAAGCTCTTTGATATAGAAAAAAGACTGCAATCTACTTGGACAAATCCGGGGTGAAACAGCTTCTCACGAACAATCCGTAATGGCTGACAGGGGACTTCGATCAAACGGCCATTCCCTTTAGTCAGTTGATCGGGTAGTTTATTAATAGAACTCATTAACGCCTTCCCACTTTTTTAGAGACGTATTCCTGAGGAACCCCATGCGCAGGCATTCTGTCACTTTGATCTGTTGTCTCACGCTGCTTCTGCTTTCTGCAACGTCCGCAGTATCGGCAGCAGCGCAGCAGCGTCAACCACATGTGGTGATTATTCTCGCCGATGACATGGGCTACGGTGACGTCACCGCCCTCAACGCCGACAGCCGGATCCCGACACCCCATCTCGATCAACTCGCCCGTCAGAGCCTGACCTTCACCGATGCCCACGCCGCGGGCTCCTATTGTGTGCCTTCCCGTTACGGTCTGCTCACCGGCCGCTACATGTGGCGCACCCGCCTGGGTTCGGGGGGGAACCTCGCGAATTTCGCAGGCACCCTGATCGAACCGGGCCGCAAAACGATCGCGAACCTGATGCAGGACGCTGGCTACCAGACCGGACTCGTCGGTAAATGGCACCAGGGCATCGACTGGAAGCTGCACGACGAAAACGAACGGGCACAGATCCGCGTTGACCCCAACTATCAGAACTTTAAAAATATCGACTTCGCTTCTCCCGCGTTGAAAGGTCCGCGAGACTTCGGATTCGATTACTCGTTTGGCACCGCCGGTTCCGCGGAGATGAATCCCGCCGCCTTTATTGAGAACAACCGCGTCACCGTCATTCCTACAATGACTTCCGCCCAGGCCAAAGCACAGCACGGCGAATGGTTTGGCCGGGACGATAATATTGTCGCCGCCGGCTATACCATGGATCGACTCGTTCCCACGCTGTCGAACAAGGCCTGCGAGTTCGTCGAGACCGCGATCCGCACGAAACCCGACCAGCCCTTCTTCCTCTATTACGCGATGACCACGCCCCATAACCCGATCGTTCCCCACAAGGAGTTCATGGGCAAAAGCAAAGCCGGCACCTATGGCGATTTCGTCGTCGAGCTCGATCACCACGTCGGTAAGCTGCTCCGGAAGCTGGAAGAACTGGGCATCGCCGACAACACCCTCGTCATCTTCACCAGCGACAACGGCCCCGTGAACCGCACCAAAGGCTATTCCCAGCGCTGGGTTCGCGGCGATACCATGATCTACGGTCACGACAGCAACGGTCCCTGTACCGGCTGGAAAGGGGGCCTCGAAGAAGGGGGACACCGCGTTCCGTTTCTCGTACGCTGGCCTGCCATCATCAAGCCAGGCGAAACCTGTTCGACCACCATCGTCTTCAACGACGTCCTGCCTACGCTGGCAGAAATGCTGGACGTCCCGCTCGAGAGCAGCACCGCAGAAGATGGCGTCAGTTTCTACCAGGCGCTGCAAGGCGAATCCCGCCCCGTCTCCTTCCACAAGGCGATTGTCCATAATCATCATAACGGCACCTTCGCCATCCGTCAGGGGCCATTCAAGCTGACGATCAGCGGCCCCAAAACGGTCGAGCAAGTTCTGGATGACAGCATCCCCGTTGCGTATACCCTGTATAATCTGGATCAGGATATCGAAGAAACTACCGACATTGCGAAACAGCATCCGCAGCAGGTGCAGCAGATGCACGCCCTGTTGAAACAATATATCAAGGCCGGCAGAAGTAACGGCACTGAAAGCCTCTGAAGTAACGTCTCTTGCCGGGACAATACCGGCATGCTGGTGTATGATCATTGTATTTGTCTCCTGGAACACTTTGACAGCCGAGGCCTCTCATGCAGCTCGATCCCTTTCATCTCGCGTTTCAGGTGCGTGACATTGCCGAAGCCCGCGCCTTTTATGGTGACCTGCTCGGCTGCAGCGAAGGTCGCAGCGCCGAGACCTGGGTCGACTTCAATTTCTTCGGCCACCAGGTCGTCTGCCATCTGAACCCGGATATCGGCCCCGACGGCAGCATTGCGGCGCACGTGAATCCTGTCGACGGTCACGGTGTCCCTGTCCCCCACTTCGGTGTCGTTCTCACCATGGATCGCTGGCAGACCCTGGCTGATCGCCTGCGCGAACGACAGATCGAGTTCATTATCGAACCCTACATCCGCTTCCAGGGGCAGCCGGGCGAACAGGCTACCATGTTCTTCCTCGACCCCAGCGGCAACGCACTGGAATTCAAAGCCTTCAAAGATATCGAATCCCAGCTGTTTGCCACCTGACTGGGAGCTCAATGTCTGGAGACAAGCAATTAGATGCAAAAATGAGTTAAACTCTATCCGAATACTGTAATTCACATCCCTGTCGTTTTTGAAATCGTCCGAGGTAATGATGGAAGAATTCTTATACCTGAAAAAATCAAGACGATTCTGGGGCTGGACGGTTTGCCTGTCGCTCATTTCCTCCATTCTCTCTCCGTTTCTCAGCATCAACGCGGTCCTGAATATCATCACCAGCATCTCGCAACGCTGGGAAGAGACAGACCAGCAGCAGCCGTTCGAATTCATTGTGGACATTCTCAATAACTCCCTGGCCGCCCTGAGTGCCGGGGCCACCGCGATGCTGGTCTCCCTGGTCATCTTTCTGATCTCGCTCATCCTGTATCTCAAACGGGGCAAAGCCATGCTGGCGCTCACGGAAAGAGCGCTCACCATTTTGGAATCAACCCCGGAACACGCTGAAGTCCCCTCCAGCGAATGACCAGTCGCCGAAAATAAAATATTTGCTGTGCAATACACACTGCAAATATCTCTCCCGGTCTGCGCGTAGAACTGAATAAACTGAACTTGATTCGCACTTTCCGATCTATAAAGTTTTGCAATTGTGCTACGCGCGCGAGGCGGATGATGCGTGCACTGGAATCTGCGACACAAGTACCCCAGGTTCACCTGAATCGCCGTCGAATTTTGCTGTTTTTCACCGGAACACTCAGCACCGGTTCCCGTTGTCTCGTACAATTTCAAAGCGTTTCGGAGCCATTTCAGCGAAACTGAGCGGCAACTCACCAGAAACTCAGGCCGGAAATTCTGCTTGACACCCCCACGCCGATCGCGATGATCAGCCCCGTCACGCAGAGTGAAAGTAACTAACAACAACGCCGAGCAAGCCACGTGTGTTTTGAGTCCTGATAAAGCAGATACCATGTAAGTCTCCCGGGGAAACAGAATTAACAATCTTTCAGCAGCGGTTAGACGTTCTCCGCCTTCGAAAACGCACTCATCATACGCAGTGGCTCCTGCGCGGCGAGGTAAACATTCAGAGCCAGATTCCCCGTAAATCGCTCTCACACTACCTGCACAAAACTGCTAAACTCCCCGCATGTCAGGTTCGTGTAAGAGCAGGGCAGGGACGTAAGTCTTTTGAGTGACCCGTCCCGGAAAAATCCAATCGAATCAGGATGTCGATGATGAAATTCAGGAAGCTTGGAAATACGGACTTAACGGTTTCGGAAATCTCCCTCGGATGTTCCGGATTCTGGGGCAATGCCCGCTTTCCGGAGCGACAGGCTGCGGACATCATTCACACCGCGTTTGACGCAGGCGTCAACTTCTTTGATACGGGGCACAACTACTGCCACTTCCACGCCGAACCCCGACTGGGACGCATTCTGAAGCCGCTGTTCGCGCAGCACGACCGCTCTCAGTTCGTACTCTCCACCAAGGCCGGCACCATCGTCCCGTCCGCCCCCCTGGTTTTCCGCAATCGTCCCTGCAAAGATTTCTCACCCGATTACATTGAAGCCACCTGCGCGAAATCGATTCAGAACCTGAACTGTGATTACCTCGATATCTTCCAGCTGCACGGCATCACTCAGGACCAGATTACGCCAGCACTGATCGACCGACTGAGCTCCATGAAAGAACGGGGCATGTTTCGCTGCCTGGGCGTGAACAGTCATTCCGCGGCTGACCTGCTTTATATCGCCGATCATCCCGATCTGTTCGACATGGTCCTGCTCGACTTCAACGTCCTGCAGCTCGACCGGGAACCCGTCATCCGCAAGCTGGCCGAAGCAGGTATCGGGGTTGTCGCGGGAACCGTGCTTGCCCAGGGGCACTTCGTGGCAGGCAAGATCGGCTCCTTCAAAAGCACCGCCGACCTCTGGTACCTGGCCCGGGCACTGCTCAAATCGACGGGCCGCCAGTTCTCTCGCAACGCCCAACCAATGCGGGAAGCCCTCGCCACAGTAGAAAACCTGACCCCGGCCCAGGCCGCATTTGCCTACGTGCTCGCCAATCAGGATATCTCAAGCTGCGTATTCGGCACGACGAAAATCAAAAACCTCAGGGAGATCCTCGCAGCCTCCGATCAGAGTCTCTCGGCAGAGGTCAGAGCCGCAATTCGCAACACGTTCGAACAGATCCCCGAAAGAATCAGCGCCTGAGCGGGCAACACCAATGACAACCGGTCTTCAATTCTGGGTGAGATCTCCCAGGATATGCGGATGCAGGTCGACCGTGAACGGCTCAAAGAAGGTCACGTCATTCCCATCCTCACCAGACTCCATGCGATACGGAACGTAGATGTAGCGCGATAACCCCTGGCTGACCACATGCACGCGGAGACCATCGCTGGACGGCGGCTCATGTTTCTCGGGAATATTTACATCACAGGCCAGGGCAGAAGCCACGATGTCGTTGTTCTGCGTCTGTTCCTGCAGCGCCTTGTCCAAAGCCTGGTAGATATCTTTCTGGTCAGGCTGCGCTCCTCCCAGGTCTGCTCTGACCGCGTTCAATTCGAGTGCGGGCGTCAGGAGGGCCCCAAACGGATTGAACCCACCCGCCTCCTGCAGCATCGATTTGGCCTGGTCGTAGCAGTAATTGAACAGCTCATAAATCTTGTCGGAAGGCACTTCCATTTTCGTTATCCCGTCCTGAATGCGGTTTCAGCTTGGCGTGATGTTGTGTATTTACTGTCAGATGTATGTTTCGAGCTGACAACCCGTATCCTAAGCACATGGATTTCTCACTTCAACCATGTGTCAGCGTCTGTCGTAGTAGAATGTATCACCTGGTATTAATAATGTTTGTGACTCACCTGCAAATCATTTAAAATAAAAGGTTGCAGCAGAACGGAATCCCGAAAAAGAAACATCTCACCAGGGGAGAGAACTCATGCAGCGCTCAATGTTAAAACTGAAGACCTTCGTCACCGTCGCGACTTTTGCTTTACTAACCACGGTGGTATCCGCCGACGATAACAAAGCAGCCGCAATTCAAAAGGACCGCAATCTGATCGCGGGTACCTGGCAGATCGAGGTGCTGGAGATTAACGGCAACCGTTCAGCGGGGGAAGATGTGAAACAGCTCACCGTCGTCAACGGCGCCGACGGTACCTGGAGTCTGCGTTCCGACGGAAACGAGGTCGGTCGTGGGACGACCAGCATCGATCCCAGCCAAAGCGTCAAAACCATCGACATTCAGCCAACCTCCGGTCAGGACCAGGGAAAAACCTACCGGGGCATTTATGAACTCGGCAAAACAAGCCGCAAACTCTGCTTCGCGCCTGCCGGCAAAGACCGACCCACTGATTTCAGCTCGAACGCAGAGAATCAACACATCTTCGTGAAATTCAAACGCGTCCAAGCGACTCAGGAAAAAGAAGTCCCCTGAGCGTCTCAGATCATCAATGACGCAGGATCGATAATCGCTGTTGTATGCATCCATTAGCCGCAGGGCGTTAGCCCCGGTTCTTCCAAATCATCAACGATGATTTGGAGCACAGCCTCGTAGAACACATGCGAAAACCATTACTGAAATAGTATCTGGCCACCAGTTTCATCCAGCGTCTATAATAATATAACAGCGATTCACGACCACTCACCACCGGGAAACGAAAAGAACTCCATGCTGACACAATTCTGTGTACCACCGTCGCAATTCTTCAGAGCCACCCTCGTGACACTCTGCCTCCTGTCCAGCCCCGCTCTGGTTCAAGCCGCAGACTTCCGCGTCGCCACTCCCGCTGAGCTGGACTCCGCCAGAAAATCCGCCCGCCCGGGAGACGTCATCACCCTAGGCGGCAAAGACTGGCACGATGTCCGTCTGAAACTCAAACTCAAGGGGACGCCGGAGCAGCCGATTACCGTGCGTTCCGAAGCCGCGTTCACGGGGGCATCCTCGTTCAATCTCAATGGCGAACACATCATCCTTAACGGTTTGACCTTCCGGGACGGGAGCCTGGAGACCGGACACGTCCTCCTGATCCGCGGCGCACACAATCGGGTCACCCGCTGCACCATCGAAGCCTATAACCCGGACGATATCGACACCCGCTATCAGTGGCTCAGCCTCGACGGGCATCATCACCGCGTGGATCACTGTCGTTTCGCCGGCCAGAACCATTCGGGCACTACGCTGGTCGTCTGGCTGGATGAGGAAGGCGAAGTCGGCCGGCACCGCATCGAACGCAATCACTTCCTCAACCGCCCGCGGGGGAACGGCAACGGATTCGAAACCATCCGCATCGGCACCAGTGAAACCTCACTGAAATCGGCCCAGTGTGTCGTCTCAGAAAATCTGTTCGAAAACTGCGATGGCGAAATCGAACTCATTTCCAATAAGTCAGGCGATAATGTTTACGAACGCAATACCATCGTCGGCTGTGCCGGTGCACTCACCCTCCGGCACGGCAATAACTGCATCGTCCGCGACAACCTCATCCTGGGTAGCGGCGACCGCCATTCCGGCGGCATTCGCGTGATCGGAGAAGGGCACCAGATCACCGGGAACCACATCGCAGGCGTCGGCGACCGGATCGACGGTGCGATCGCTTTGAGTGCCGGCGTCGAGAATCCGAAACTGAATCAGCACGCCCAGGTCCGTAATGTACTCATCGAAAATAACACACTGATCGACAACGCCGGCAAGGACATCGTCCGCGGCCACGGTCTGGGCAGTCGCTCCCGTACGCTGCTCCCGGAAAATATCACCATCAAAAACACCCGCCACTCCGGCAAACCCACCATGAAACAACTCAAACCCACAGACGTCGGCCCTGATGCGGCGAACAATAAACAGTGAGCTAGCCGGCCCGGACAGGCAGAGACTTTTTTCAGTCTGACACATTGAAACAGAAGAAATATCTTGCTCTTTTGACTGACCAGCAATCTCAATCAGAAATTCAAAACCGACACTCTGAACCACCTGTCCCAGAAATCAGAATCCCTTTGCAGACTGGTCCTGTCGCCTGTTTGCGGCAGACCGCCGCCCCACGAGGTCGGTTTTCGGTTGAATGAATCCCTATTATCATCCATCACTGCATCAAAGTCAGACTGGTACAGCACACTCATGTTGCGTTCCAGCGAATGCTGGATGCGAAGCAGGCAAAACAGGAAACATAACGGCGGAAGCATTCATCGGAAAGCCCCGCCTGCGTGAAACTGCACCAGCCATGCAACCCTCGCCACTTCGGGTTGTCTCGTGGCATTCCCCCCGGGCCTCATGCGGACGCCCGGCTCTGCGTAAAATCTCTTTCAAAATAGCGTCCCGATAATTACTGGCAATTTCCCCCGATTACCTCTGATGTTATCCGCTGAAAACGGTTAAGCTGATGGCATCAGAGATAATGAAAAAGACCTGTTCAGTTTGCCGGAATCTCATTGATGAGCCGAATTGTTCTGACAACCTGGGGATCACTGGGCGACCTGCATCCTTTTCTGGCAATCGCTCTGGAGCTCAAGTCACGCGGACACGACGTGATTGTGGCGACCTGTCCGTGTTACAGACAACAGGTCGAATCCCTGAAACTCGGCTTTCATCCCGTCCGTCCTGACTGTGACTGGTTGCGGGACGAGGCACAGGTGCGCCGGTTCAGCCATCCTCGTTTCGGTCTGCTTCGCGTGGGACGCGAAATTCTCATGCCCGCACTGCGTGATTCCTGCGAGGATCTTCGGGCGGCAGCTCAGAGAGCGGACCTCCTGGTCACGATGATGGCCTGTTATGCCACGCGACTGGTTGCGGAACAGGAACAGATTCCCTGGGTCTCAGCGGTGCATATCCCCTTGGGATTCTACTCTGCCTGCGACCCGCCGGTTCTTGACGTCGCACCATTCCTCTCACGAAAACTGCACAATCTCGGTCCGGTCTTCTGGAAATCATTATTTGGTCTTGGAAAACGAATCAGCCGCCCGCTGGCCAGACCATGGTATCAACTGCGGGCCGAACTGGGGTTGCCGCCCACTCACGAAGGAAACCCGCTCGTCGACAGTCATTCTCGTTCCCTGGTGCTGGCGCTGTTCTCCCGTCTTCTCGCGGACCAGCAAGCCGACTGGCCACCACAAACGATTGTGACGGGGCAGCCGGTCTTCAACAGTCATGAAAAAGTCGGTCTGCCCCCTGCATTGACTCACTTTCTGGGCCAGGGGCCGCCGCCGGTCGTATTTACTCTCGGTTCGGCTGTTGCGACTAATGCCGGCTCATTCTATGAACAGAGTATCGCCTGCGTACAGCGGCTCGGTATCAGGGCGGTATTCATTGCTGATACAGGACGTCAGAAGCGAATGCCTCAGCTCACCACAGACATGCTAGCTGTCGAATATGCCTCGTTTGATCGACTGTTTCCACGCGCGGCTGCCGTCGTTCATCATGGCGGCGTGGGCACGACAGGCATCGCCATGCGTGCGGGATGTCCGATGCTGGTGGTTCCCGTCGCCTGGGATCAGCCGGACAATGCGGAGCGGGTCAGACGTCTCGGCATCGCCCGCACGCTTCCCAGACACCGCTACACAGCGAAGACCGCAGCGACGGCCTTACAGAAATTGCTCAACGACGCCACCTGTGTGCAACAGGCTGCCAAAGTCGCCGCACAGGTGCAGCAGGAAAACGGCACACGCACCGCCTGCAACGCTCTGGAAGCAATGCTCAGCAAGTGAGCCCTGTTTACCTTGTCCAACCAGAAGGTGGGATCGCAAAAAAAAAACGGGCTAAGCGCAGCGAGCAGGTAACTGACTGTGTGACGTTCCTGAATGATCATCTTCACTAAATCGGTTTGACAACTCACAGCGTCACTGCTCCAGCTCTGCCTGCGGTTGTTGAAACAACAGCGCCACCTCCACCAGCAGCCGTTCTGCAGGGGTGAGCGACTCCCGTTCCTGGATCACCTGCTTCGCCACCGCGGGGACGTTCGTCAGCAATCCATCCACACCCCGATTCATCATCTGAGACATCATGGCCGGGTCATCGACCGTCCACACAAAGACCTCTTTCCCCGCTGCATGCGCCCGCTTCACAAAATTCCGTGAGGCGAAGTTTGCGTTCACGGCCAGAAAGTCCGCTTTAATCTCTTTCAGGTTGCCTGCATAGACGGAGAGCAGGACACCGCACTTCCAGTCCGGTCGCAGGGCTTTGGTCTTCGCCACACCCTCCGGCTTGAGCGACATGATCATCACCTGCTCGGCCATACCCGCTGCTTCGACAATGTCCACCACCCGCTGCTCCAGCTGCTCATCGTGGCCGTAGTATTTCAGCTCAATAATCACGCCCACCTTGTCTTTGCACAACTGCAGCACGTCGGATAACAGAGGCACCCGTTCTGCGTTGAATTTCGGATCCAGCCAGCTGCCGATGTCGATGCCTGCCAGGTCAGCCTGTTTCGCATCCCAGACCTTGAGCGGATTACGTGACAGTTTCATGAAATCGCTGTCGTGAATCACGACCACTTTGCCGTCCGACGATTCCTGCACGTCCAGCTCAATCCAGTCGGCACCCTCGTCAATCGCAGCCTGAAATGCGGCCATCGTATTTTCGGGAGCCGCTTTGGAGGCACCTCGATGTGCCATCACCTGTGTTTCGGTTTCGAGATTCAGCGAACGCTCCAGCGACACATATCCGATCAAAGCCGCCAGCAGAAAACCAATTATGCCTACCGTGGCCAGGCGGGACGGGGTCAAAAGCGGTTTTTCGCGCTGCTTCACTTCCAACTGGCTGGCCTCGATCGCGGCACTGGCGGCGGAATGCATGCGCAGATAACCATGAAATAACAGACCCGCGAAGGCAATCGTCGCAAACAGGTTCAGTATCAGGCTGCTCGCCGACAGGATAAACAGCATCAGCCCCACCCGCGTGGCCAGCATCAGCAGGGAGCCGACCGTTGTGGGAATCAGGAACCGTCCCGCGAGACCCACGAGCGCAACCAGCACCAGATTCAGAATCAACACGCTGATCACCCAGGTCACCAGCCAGATCAGGATCGGGCGACGCTGACCGGACACCAGCTGTTGACTGGCCTGCAAACCCTGGGCGGGAGGCGTCTGCTCAAACAGAATCAGGGGCAGCGCCAGGAACCAGCCGGAATAGAGTCGGAACAGAATCACAGCCAGAATCAGCACCAGCACGACGCCGATGCCGACGGCGACCTGGAATTCGGTCGGACGTTCTTTGAGATAAAAATTGATGTCATATTCACCCAGCAGACCGAAGTAGACAACTCCTGCAATCAGCAGGAACGGCACCAGGCTGAGCAACGTCCAGCCAATCATTTTCGCCGTCACTTTCAGTACATCGGCAGCGTGTCCTGCGGCAAACCGCAGGGAATCAAGCATTCCCAGTTGCTGCCCCCGATGTCGGGCCGCCAGGATGGCCAGCAGCGACGCCTGTTCCAGTGCGACAATGCTCAGCCAGACCGCACCCAGAATAATTGCACACAGCCAGCCGAACGGACCGGCAAAAAACAGCGCGATATCCACGTCGGTCAACACACTCTGACCTGCGATCGCCAGCAGGAAATGAAACAGCCCCGCCAGTAACGGCGTTAAAATCACAAACGCCAGCAGTTTATAGAGCAGATCGGTCGCAACCAGCGGACGCCAGGCGGTACCCAGGCTGCCTGTGATTTGACGGAGGAAGGGGGAGAGAGACATGTCTGCTTCCTGTTCTGGTTCAGGCAGAGATTCAATCCGTCGCTGGTAATACTCAGTCCGTTTGCATGCGCGAAGCGATTCCCATCATACCGCAGCCTGCGTTGAAATTCCCAAACAACAATGAGACGCTTCCCGAAAAAACGAAAAAACAGGGAGAACACGCGACAGTAGAGTACATCCCTGTTGTCAACGAACTTGTGTATGCGTGGATTATGTTGTTTGCGTGAAGCAGGCACACCAACCTCACCGTTTTCTCAAGACAGCTCACCTCAGCGGTTTCATCTCATGTATTAATACGGTATACACTTGACGGCTTACACTTATTACAGGACAGAGCCGCGAATCACTTTCCAGCCACATAGACCCACAGCTAAAGCAGCACGATGGAATTTTACGAAGAACACCTGGAGCGTCTTTCCTTGCGGGAATGGCTCCGGCTGCAGTCTCCCCGCGTACTACTGGCATTTTATGTCTGGTTCATGTTCAAAATCAGTCTGGCCAGCGTCAAGACATCGATCAGCATGGTCAAAGGGGACATTCGAGAGCGACTGATTGAACTGGACCAGGTCCCGGAAGAAACGCGGCCTCAGATCACGCCGATCCTCGATCACTTTGCAGAGCAGGGCTTCGTCGATCCTCTGCTGGAAAGCTACCTTTACGGACGCAATCGTGATCATTTACAACTGGTGGGAGTCCGCATTCTGGCCCGGCACAAAAGCGGCCGGTGTGTGGTAGCGGCTCCCATCGTTTTCGGGGATGCAGATACCTCGTATTGGGGAGAAAATGGGCTCCACACCTTTATCGACGCAGAGCATACGATCACCAGCGAAGCCGGGCGCCAGAGATTCGATCGCACGCCGGGAAACGTGGTGACGTATTATCCCGAGTGCAGGTTCGAAGAGTTACTGGAACAACATCGGCAGACCATCGTCAGCAGGGGAGACACCTATGTCTCCATTCACAACCAGGATGACATGCTCACTTACCTGCAGTGGTTGGAAAATCGCGCAGTCCAGCAACTGGTTCAACGGGGATACCTGGTCCCCTTCGAGCCAGAAGAAGGACCGGACCTGCCCGAGGTCGTCGATTACGGTTTCAAACCCGTGGAAGCAGAAAAACAGTCCGCGATTCCCGGCTGTCTGATCTTTGTCGTGGTCTTGATCATCACCATCCTCTGGAAGCTCTGGAGCTGAGGACCGCTTTCAGGCCTCTGCCCGGGTGTGCAGGCGGGGGCACAGTTTTCTCAGGTCACCTGCAGGAAGGCTATCTGTGTCGATGGTCTCCTGATACAGTATACGGGTAGAAGGTATCCGGACTTGAAGACCAGCGATCGCGCAGGAGAGAATATCATGGATGACAACTGGGATGATAATGACGATGATCCAACAGAATTTCTGCCCGAGGTCACCGACCTCATGCACCGGCTCTTAAACTCCCATCGAAAGTCGCCCGACGAAGCCGACTTTCAACGCTTCCCGGGCATTCCCCTCGAAGCCCTGGACGAGGCCTACCGGGATCTCAGCACACTCGGCCTGATGGAATATACCGACGAACTGGTCACCATCGGCGACCATCAACGGCGCAAACTCCGCCTGACCCGGGAAGGACTGTGAGATCCCCTGTCAGGTTAAATTCACCTACTGTTTTCCAGTGCGAAGCGTGTAGACACGACTGTTGCAATGCGCTACTTGAGTGTATGTCAGATGCAACGCCCTGTGTAAGTAGCATGGGTTAACTCTGCTGTAAAGGTGCGAAGTCTGGTTTCCTCTTTCTGTTGAGACAAACATAGGCAAACACAGGTTCGGCTGCTATCATACCCGCGACATCAGATCCCCCCGTCATGAAGGCCCACTGCCCATGTTTCGCAACCTCATCGACAAAATCAAAAGCCTGGCAGAGGATGGGAGTGAGCCCTTCGATCCCGCAACATTCGACGATCCCATCGCTTTAAAAACAGACTGGTCGCCGCTCAAAGGGGGCGGGGCAAACTTCTGCACGCGGAAACTGGTGCAGGTCTCCCCGCTGCGTTACGAATTCCGTGCGACAGCGGGTGCCATCTGCTTCTACCTGATCTTCTTTGGAATCGGGATGGCCGCTCTGGTTTTCTCAATTTTTCAAATCGTCAGTAATGAAAAAATATTCGTACCGGAGATCCTCATTCCGGGTGGCGTCGGTCTCGCCTTCGCCATCATCGGCGGCACGACGCTCTACTTCGGCACACTGCCGGTGGTCTTCGACAAGCAGCACAACTGTTTCTGGAGAGGCAAAATCTCCGACGATGAACTGATCTACGCCACCGCAAACGAACAGCTGATGCCCTTTCAGGAAATCCACGCGATCCAGTTGATCAAAGAATATATCCACAGCAAAAACAGTTCGTATCACAGCTACGAAATGAATCTCATCTCCCGCGACGGCGTCCGCACCAACGTCGTCGATCACGGCAACCTCGAAAAGATCCAGGCAGACGCTCAAACCCTGGCCGAGTTCCTGGAAGTCCCGATCCGGAACGGAATCTAAGCCTGAGTTTCACGCAGTTCCTTCTTCCCCCCTTGAGCGGCATTGCTCCAGTCACCCGTTGAAACAGGATTTCCACTTCCCAACGCAGTAAGAAAAATGAACCGCAGGGCCTTAGCCCCGGTTGGACATCCTCAGGAATGGCCCCCTTCGATTTGATAAACAATAACCGGGAATGGAATGTCTGTTCCGTATCGCACGTCTCGAAAACGACGATTCAACATGAATGCCCGAAACAGCAAAGCCGCACGAGTGAAATCAGCGGGATGAACTGCTAGACTCTTTGTCTTCAGTTGATGGTAAAACCAGAAAATGCTGGTCGAAGCGTGCGATATCACCCGGTTGAGTAGAGGCGAGGAACATTGAAAGTCATTGTGATTGGCGGCGGTGCAGCCGGATTCTTCGGGGCGATCGCGGCTGCGGAAAATGGTCACCAGGTGACGATCCTCGAAGCCGCCTCCTCCGTCCTGGCGAAAGTCCGCATCTCGGGCGGCGGTCGTTGTAACGTAACGCACAGCTGCTTCGAACCCCGCGACCTGGTCAACAGCTACCCCCGTGGCGGAAAAGCACTCCGCGGTCCCTTCACCCGCTTTCAACCGGCCGACACGATCGAGTGGTTCGAGTCGCGCGGCGTCGCCACCAAAACCGAAGCCGACGGCCGCATGTTCCCCACCACCGATGATTCCGCCACCATTGTCAACTGCCTGATGACCGCAGCGGAAAACGCGGGCGTCGTCGTTCGTCTGCGTGCCAACGTCGCCGCGATCGAACATCACGAATCCAGTTTCACCGTCACACTGCAGACGGGCGAATCAATCAACGCGGATCGCATCCTGATGACAACCGGCGGCAGCCGCGCCGGCTTTGAATTAACCGGTAGCCTCGGTCACACAATCGTGCCCCCCGTTCCGTCTCTGTTTACGTTCAAAGTCAACGATCCGCGCATCAAAGACCTGCCCGGTGTCGCGGTGGAACAGGTCGAGTGCCAACTGGTCACCAAAACCAAAACCTTCACCCAGTCGGGACCGATCCTCGTCACACACTGGGGCCTCAGCGGACCGGCGGTATTGAAACTTTCTGCCTGGGCAGCCCGCGAACTCTTTGAGGCGAATTACAACGCCTTGCTCCGCATCAACTGGCTGGCAGGAACGAGTGCCGACCAGGCACGCGAACAGTTAAACGCGTTCAAGTCAGCGCAGGCGAAGAAAAACATCGACGCCGCCAGCCCCTGGCAGTTTCCCAAACGGTTATGGAAGTCGCTCGTCGATCACAGCCTGGGCCCGCAACCAGTGCGCTGGGCCGAACTTTCCAGAAAGGGATCGCAGGCCCTCGTCAAAGAACTGACGGCCGGCGAATTCCACGTCACGGGCAAAGGGGTCTTCAAAGAAGAATTCGTGACCTGCGGCGGCGTCGACCTGAACGAAGTCGATTTCCGCACGATGCAGAGCCTCCTCTGTCCCGGCCTCTATTTCGCCGGTGAAATCCTCAACATAGACGGTATCACAGGCGGCTTCAACTTCCAAAACGCCTGGACCACAGCCTGGATCGCCGGGAATGCGATGTGAAAAAGAAGAATACCGGCGGACAGGGCTAAAGAAAACCCATACTCTCAAACCCACAAAAACCAGCGACCACTAGCCGCAGGGCCTTAGCCCCGGTTGAAAGCCCCAACAAACAGAGCACGCGACAAATATCAAAGCCATTCCAACCACAATAGTCGTAGGGGCCAACCCAAGTGTCGGCCCGCCTGGCAGAGAACGAAAAAGAGTAAACGTCAAATGGGCCAATAAAACTCTCCCGAGAAAGAGGGTGGGATCGAATGCAATTCGATCCGAGCGCAGCGAGCAGGAGGTCCCAGCTGCCGCGCTCAATACAGGGAAAAGCCACCAACCTCACACCACACCAGGGAGCCAGTTCAGGACCTTTCTCCTGTTCCAGCCTTAGAGTTTCGTTCGCTCTGGAGCATAGTCCTGTCCCATATGAAACGCAGTACGCCCGAACATCGCTGTGAAGAACAATAATGCGATTAAAACAGGCCAGATATCACGCAGGGAACGAGTGGGGACAAACAGAGTATAGACAGGGGCTGCCAGTGTCAGTAAAAACAACACCAGGCAGAATAAGGCGAACAGGTAACTCAGCACGGAGAGTATTCTGTTTCCGGTTTGCAGCACAGCGTCTGGGTTGCTGGTGCGAATCCGATTCTTAAGTTCTTCCAAAAAGGCCTGATATGCTTCCAGCTGATTTTTCGCCATCTGCATTTGTCTCGATCCCATTCGGAGATAATAGCTGGATTGAAAGTTGATGGACAGCCCCCAGTTCGGGACAATCCGAACCATTTTTACCGGGAACGATTTTTTCTCTTCATCATAAGCTGACAGGCCAGAGTAGGTATTCACTTGAGAGATCTTTTGGTAAGGAATCTCCCTGGTTACCTTCCCGTGATGATTGAGCCTTTGCAGTGAATGCTCTGTCATAATGATGGTCTCTTCTCCGAATAAAAAGCCTTTTCGAAAGCGATATTCCATCATGATAATCCTGTATCAAGTAAAGCGGCCCATGGACGATACCCGGTGTCATATTACCGTTTCCAGGTGGTGATCTCTAGCCTGGTTTACCTGCTTCCGCGACGGCGTCGGCACCAGCGTCGTCGATCACGGCAACCTCGAAAAGATCCAGGCAGACGCCCAAACTCTTTCCGATTTTCTGGAAGTCTCCATCTGGAACGGAATCTGAGCGAGAGACTCACGCAGTTGCCTCAACACCCCTTGAGCGGTATCGCTCCAGTCACCGGTTCAAACAACATTCCCACTTCCCTCGCAGTAAGGAAATGAACCGCAGGGCCTTAGCCCCGGTTGAAAGCCCCAACAAACAGAACACGCGACAAACACCAAACCCATTCCAACCACATTAGTCGTGGGGGCCGACCCAAGTGTCGGCCCGCCTGGCAGAGAACGAAAAAGAGTAAACCACGAGCGGGACCAGCAAAATCCCCCCGCCAAACAACCAGAAAGGGTGGGATCGAATGCAATTCGATCCGAGCGCAGCGAGCAGGAGGTCACAGCTGCCACGTTCGAAACAGGGTAAAGCTACCAACCTCGCACCACACCTGAAGCCAACACCTCTCAACCCTCGGACAACTTCTGTTTCATTTTCCGTTTCAGCAGGAAGACTGCAACAATTAATCCGACAAGTCCGCCTGCGTAACCAAAAATATGAATCGTACCCACGATCGCAAATCGCTTGAGCGTGGTTCCGGAAAACTGTCTTTCAAAACTCAGGAATTCCTGAGAATCAAAGACATAGTAATTCAGGTATCCCGCGACGCCACCCAGAATACCCGCACCCATGGCACAACAGGCGATGATCGCGAACCCCTGCAGAATATCGCGGCGGGCCGTTTGTAAATCATCACTGTTGAAACGCATCCGCGCGAGAAACCAGCCGGAAAATAAGCCCACCCACCAGGTCGCCAGGAAGCCGATGATGCCCACATACAGCCGCTCAGGCAAATGAAAATCCGCATACCGAAACTGGTGGAATTTGAAATCGGTGAAATATTCCCGCGAGATCGTATAGCTGATCTGATCATGCAGCATCCCATAGAGTCCGCCCAGCAGCGCCCCATACAACAGGTACGGCAGAATTCTGCGCACGTTTCTAACTCGAGGAACAATCCACTTCATTTCAGTTCTCAACAGGTGGCACAGTGGGCTGGTCCCACTATGATGAAATCAAAGCCCATCACCACAGCACGGAGCGTGGATCCGGGCACAACAGTCGTAGGGGCCGACCCATGTGTCGGCCCGCCTGGCAGCGAACAAAAAAGAGTAAACGTGAAACGGGACTAGTAAAAATCTTCAGAGAAAGAGGGTGGGATCGAATGCAATTCGATCCGAGCGCAGCGAGCAGGAGGTCGCAGCTGCCGCGATTGATAAAGTTCAAAGCCACCAACCTCCACCGCATCCGGGTGGCACAGTTGGCTGGTCCCACTAAGAAAGTCGCAGAGTGCATAGTATCAGGATCTGACCCTTTTCCGTTTCTCTTCAGGATAGTTTACACTCTCTTTAGAACGCTCACTGTTTCCAGAGGACTTCATTTAGTGTCATTGATATCAAATTCAAATATAAATAAGAAATAAAAATATGAATATAAATTCTATTAGTGAGTACGTAGGTGAAGTACTACGAAGCGCCGGATGGAGTGTTGACCGAAAAGTTTCGACTGATATCTATCAAAGTTATTTTAGAAAAGAAGGTATGTCATTTTTTCCTGATGCGATTGAAATTCTTGAAAATTTCGGCGGTCTTAGAGTCAATCCACCTCTGAATCCTGATCGAGTTTATGCGACAGGAGAAATTGAATTTGATCCTATTATGGCAGATTGGACGACAGAGGTAATAGCCTGGGAAAAGAAAATGGAAGAACCACTTTGCAGTCTTGGAAGTATTTGGGGAGACAATGCTCTTTTAGTTCTTTCAGAGAAGGGTGTTTTTTACAGTCTCTCTGATGCGGGGGTACATAACATTGCGGATAACCTTGCAGACGCTTTAGAGGTACTCATTGCTGCGACATCAAAACCATCACAGGTTTATAAGCTTGAAGACCTTTTCTAATGGCAAGTTAAAGTGAACTTCCACCTGTATCCTGAGTAGGTATCTCAAGCTCTGGATGCAACGGGTGGCACAGTTGGCTGGTCCCACTAAGAAAGTCGCAGAGTGCATATTATCAGGATCTGTCCCTTTTCCGTTCCAAACTCTCATCAATTCGCGATCAGTAATTCCAGCAGGCTGAGGACGGTCGTCCCCTCGCTGTTGTAAGGTTCCTCGAACGTCGTTTCATGATCGACCGAATAAACCAGCGGGTTCGCGGGATCCTGCGGGTTCTCACCAATCAGGTAGAAGTAATGGGCGTCCGCACCGAAGGGGACGAACTGAGCAGTGTCGACCGCTGTGAAGTCAGCTTGCCAGTCAGGGTAGAAGCTGCCGTTCATCGCGAATTCGAAGTCATGGCACCACACCAGCACAGAATCCTGAATTTGAGTATCAGTCATTTCAGCAGCGCCGCTCCCCGCATACAGTTCACGGAAACGGATTTCGGAGGAACGAAACGTACCCGCCGGCCACTTGATCTGTTGAGTCAGAATTTCAATAGCGGATTGCCCCGTCGGTTTCGCCGGCAGCCCACCGAGCCGAATAATCTGCTCGCGAAGTTCACCATCCAGGAGCGTCATCGCAGACCCCCAGTTCACATTCGCCGCCGCCTGCCGTAGTTGTGACTCAATTTCCTGAGCCCGCCGCTCCCGCTCACGCTGAGCCGCTAGACGTCGCTGTTCTTTATTTGATGGCATTAAGGCACGATCTTTTTAACTGGAAAGAAAACAGCATTCTGCTTTCTGGGTGTACGAAGTGCCTCATTATGCGGGTCTATCGCCAGAATTGCCACCACTTTCTGGTGGGTAAACTATCAGACTCTTCCCAACTGCCATCGGCGCGACGAACGGCCTTCCGGTTGCCAATTATGATTTCCGTACCAGCTGCATGATCAATCAGTTCCAGCAGATCAGGGGCAAACCAGAAGTCAGAGTCCAGGTCTTCCATGAACACATTGAGGGCATAATCTTCTCTGGCTTCACCAATCACTTCCACACCAGTCACGGAAGGCGTCGTCTCACCATAAACCTGCCCACACTTACCGGCAAGCCCTCTCTCATCAGTTTCTGACGCTGATAAAACGCGGACATGATCCCCAAATGTGATATTCATAAATATTTCCCATGACTATTGAGTGCTTTCGGGTTCTGCCTCCTTTTCATTTCCCTTTTCTAACTTCGAGCGAACCCTCGGGACAAAAATTAGTCTCTTCAAATATCTGCTGCAAAATCAATCGACAATCTGCAACAAGTGGTTGTATGATTTTGTTTCTGAAATCTTGTCACAAAGTCATCCGGAAAATATTGATGAAATCACCTGTATTCAGAATCAGGCCAACTGAGTGGACTAAACTGGAAAAATTACCCCATGGTTCCATTTCAGTGTATTCAATACGAAATTTCTTACGGGTTCAGCCATTGTTAACCAACAATAGGAATCCCACTGCAAGATATAAGGAAGCCGTGGTGAATCTTCATAATCAGGTTGAAATACTGAAATATCATTCCACAACGAAACAAGTTTTATCTGCAGTTGAGAAATATGCCAGTATTGCGTACGACGAAACCAATGAGGAAGAAAAAGATTACTCGTATGCTGCTTATGTTGCGTATCACATTTCTATCTACGCCTTCAGTTCTTCTTACGCTGCCTTCTATGCCGGATGGGCTGTTTTTAATACTTCTTTTGTCGCGCATAGTAAAACCATGTCCAACCCAACATCGGTAGATAAAGCGCAAGATGATGAAGATTATGTTGTGGCTACTGCAGGAGTTGACTATCGAATTCTCCGGTCACTGGACGAAGTTATTTTCGCGGCAGAAAAAGGACCGGTTGGTGATCTCTGGCATGGTAATCCACCAGACTGGTATATCAAGTCAAAGGCCCACTACGATAAGACCATTAAGATGTGGGGACAAGAAATATGATTCTTCGATTAGGGATGATTGAGTCTTGGAGATTATGAATTAAACAAGATAGAAACTTTTCGGTAGCGATTGAATTTAGCAAATGATCAAAGTAATTGAATCAATCCAATATCATGTCTGGTCTGACGCCCTGCATGCACGAGAATTGGCACGGAGGACAGAAAACGATTGGGATCGTGGAGCATATGTGCGATGGGCGATACAGACAGCTTGGTCGGCATTCGAAAACGTGTGCTCTGACGCATTACAGGCATCAGGTCTGGGAAATCAATTTAAGAATCGATTTAAGGAGGCGTTAGATAATAAGAACTTACCAGATGTTGATTGGGGACAAGGTATCTGGTAGCAAGTTCTGAAGGTCTATAGCATGAGGAAAGCATACGTGCATGTTGTGCCAAGTGTTTCAAGCCAGACACTACTTGCACCAGTAGCAGAAGCAGAATTAGCTATAAATGTATTAAGAGATGGGATAAGAGCTGTCCTTGATCTTGTTAATCTTCCTTACCCCGCATGGATAAACGATGATCAAGATCATGGTTGGTATGGACCGCGTAATGCGGGTGGCTCGCGTGGATCACTTTCAGCTATTCATGCTGGGGCCCAGGAAGACGATCCTGAAGTGATTCGCATCGTTTATGTTATAAATGGGGATGAACGTGTTAGTGATCTGGCTCCACCTGGTACCCCGTATACTCCCCTGTTAGATAGGTTAGAAAAATCACTTCAAGTATCTGTAGACTCAGTCAAAGCTTATCGAGGATCTCAACTGTTGGAACAACGGTCCCCAAAATTACGTTGAATAGATAAAACTCAAGCCATCACACCTTCCAGCAAATGATCTTCATCCGCCGGGCCAATTAATCTCTGATCCAACCCCTGATACGACACCTTCATCACCCGTGCGTCCAACCCGGCCAAATGAAGTATCGCCGACTGCAAATCATTCCTAAGCTAAGCACAACCACCTACGGCAGTGGGACATCATCAAACACCAGTTCGCGACGGTGTTTGGCATCGCCGAAGGAAAAACGCAGCACAGTTGTTTCCGCAGGCTGGAACTTGCCGGATAAGGTAAAGGAGTAGACCTTAGACTGCTGCTCATTCAGATCCTGGGGCAATCCGACGGGGAAGGTGGCAGCGGGCAGCCGCGGAGAATCACAATCCATTTCGGTGATGCCATTGCTGCGACTTCCGATGACGCGACCGTTCGCTTCAATTCTGACTTTGACGACCAGTGGTTTGCCATCCGCCGTTTCCGCGCTGAAGCCCCACGTTTCGTCTTTGTCTGTGCGTTTTTCGATGACCGCGACGACGCGCATCCAGGGCACCGCGTTGTTGCCCGGAGGACGGCCGCCTTCGTCAATCAGCGCTTGCGAATCCACAAAGGCAATCCCTTTGGTGATGCCCAGCAGCGAAACGCGATAGTCCTTGTTTTGCTGCACCGATTCGAACGAGGCAATCTCTGATTTCCGCGTCTCTTCTTCAGCGTTCGCGAATACGGAAGCCGCGCCTGCGACCACCGCGGCAATAACGAAGGTGAGGTGTCGATTCATCGTCGGTCTCCTTTGGTCGAACTGAGTGGCAGAACTGGGAGAATAGAGAGGTAAGGTCTCATTGAAAAAAGAGACGAGACTCTATTTTTCTCGTCTTTGCTGATGGTTCGGGGACTGGCCCCTTTGAACTGTTCTGTTCCACTTTAAAATTTCATTCAGAAATGAGGTAGCCTGGCGCCAACGGCAGTGAGCAACCAGCTAACGGGCCTACTGATAATCCGAACTACCTCAAAACTGGAAAAGACTTAGTTCCACACATGGAGAACAGCGAAAACTATAGCGTATTGGTTTAAGGCCGTGACGCATCAACGTGTTTTTGAAAGTTGGCGACACCCGTTGGATTAATATCAAATCCTATTGTACTGAAGTCCCCCTTGGCTTCGAAGACCGTTTGCCATTCCGCTGAGCCGAAATGGAGATCTCGAGAATAGGATGTACTGACCCCTCCTGACGAGGAAACCGTGATTGATTCGATCTCATTGAGATAGAATTTCGGTTCACCTGTGACTGATCCAGACGTTTTGGATTTGATGTTTACCGGGACCTGCATTGTCAGTTCATAGCGGTCACCAAAGTAGGCGACCGAATTAAACAACGGACTCTCTTTACTGTATGTGATGTAATGATGGCACTCATCGAATAGTTCGTCCATCTGCCGGGCAGGCTGAATCTGTGCAACACCGTTGGCAGCAAAAGCCTGATGATGACGGTTTTGAAATACTGTGGTAAATAACATCACCCAGAACAATACAAACAGGAGTACAACCGACAAAGGGGCGGCAATGATCCCCACTAATATCGCATGGGGAAGACGGAGAAAGTATAGAGCAACGCCGGTTGCGAAAATGCATCCTGCGAGACCGAACAAAAAGAGGCCCAGCGTATCGGTATTACCGAATCGGTTCGACACTAACTCGAATGAGACGAACCCCATGGCTGCTCCGAACACGATCAGTGCAATGGCAGCCGTGGATCGCAGGAGAGATCTTTCCAAAGCCGATCCAGATTTGGCAGAAACCATTTCGCTTTGATTGATGTTCGACTCCGGCATTCGATTGATCGGAAATAGACGTCGTTATGTGATTTCAGCTCCCAGTCTGGAATGATTCAGAAGCCCTGTCATCAAGCCAGCACCCCCTCCAGCAAATGATCCTCATCCGCCGGGCCAATCAACCGTTGGTCTAACCCCTGGTACGGCACCTTCAGCTTCCGGGCGTCTAACCCCGTCAGATGCAGGATCGTTGACTGCAGATCGCGGACGCTGGCTTTCTTTTCGGTGACGAAGTAGCCGAGTTCGTCGGTTTCGCCGTAGGAGACGCCGCCTTTGATGCCGCCGCCGGCCATCCAGATGGTGTAGCAGTGCGGGTGGTGGTCGCGGCCCAGGAAGGTCGAGCCGTTGCGGGCTTCGTTCATTGAGGTGCGGCCGAATTCGCCGCTCCAGACGATCAGCGTTTCATCCAATAGGCCCCGCTGCTTGAGGTCGGTAATCAACGCGTACAGCGGGCGGTCGATGTCTTTGGCCTTGTTCGGCACCGCGGTGATCAGGTCGTTCCCCTTGCTCGTGCCGTGCATGTCCCAGCCGTAGTCGAACAGCTGGATGAACCGCACGCCCCGTTCCACCATCCGGCGGGCCAGCAGGCAGTTGTTCGCGAACGAAGGCGCACCGCCGGTCGTGCCGTAGAGTTCGTGCGTCGCTTTGGTTTCGCTGGTCAGATCGACGGCTTCGGGAACCGACATCTGCATGCGGAACGCGAGCTCGTACTGGTTGATGCGGGTCAGCGTTTCCGGGTTGCCGAACTGCTTGAGCTCGAATTCATTCAGCTTCTTCAGTGCATCCAGGCTCCGCCGACGGACCTCCCGGTTGATCCCTTTCGGGTTCGAGACGTACAGAATCGGGTCGCCGCTGGTCCGACACTGCACCCCCTGGTAGACGGACGGCAGAAAGCCGCTTCCCCACAGGCTCTTCCCCCCACTCGGATCGCTGCCGCCGCTGAGCAGCACCATGAACCCGGGCAGGTTTTTGTTTTCCGAACCGAGACCGTAGGTGATCCACGACCCCATCGAGGCCCCGCCGAAACGGGGGGCACCGGTATACAGGAACAGCTGGGCGGGCGCGTGGTTGAACTGATCGGTGTGCATCGACTTGATGACGGCCACGTCGTCGGCGACCTTCTGGAAGTTCGGCAGCAGCTCGCTCATCCAGGTGCCACCCTCGCCGTACTGTTTGAATTTGTAGGGCGTTCCCAGCATCTTGGGATGTCCCTTGATGAACGCGAAACCGCGGCCCTTCAGGAACGAATCGGGGCAGGGCTGCATATTGCGTTTGACCAGCTCCGGCTTATAGTCAAACAGTTCCTGCTGTGGAGGCGAACCGGCCATGTGCAGGAAGATCACATGCTTGGCTTTCGCGGGTAGGCGGAATGGCGGCGCTTCCGGCTGATCCGGTTTATTGGCGGCGGCACGGTTGTTCTCGGCGAGCATCGCTCCCAGTGCGATCGAACCGATGCCGGTTGACCCCTGGGCGAGAAAGTGGCGGCGGGTTACCGCCTGCAGTTGCTGTTGTTTCAAATTCATCGGTCTATCCTTTCGTGAGAACGCCATCCATGTTGAGCAGCACGTTGGCGATCACGGTCCAGGCTGCGAGTTCTGCGGGGTTGTATTCTTGGGGCAGGGGATGCAGCGGGTTCTCCAGGAGCTGTTTCGCTTCCTCGGGATGGGCTGCATAGTAGGCCTTTTCAGATTCATAAAGTTCGAGCAGCGGCTGCACCTGCTCGGGTTGCGGCGGACGGAGCAGACAGAGCTGGAGTCCATACCTGATGCGGGACTCCGTTGTCGTTCCCCCTTCTTCATACAGTCGTCGAGCCAGGGCCTGCGAGATTTCGATGAAGACGGGATCGTTCATCGTAATCATCGCCTGCAGCGGCGTGTTGGTATTGATGCGACGGATCGTACAGATCTCCCGGCTCGGGGCATCGAAGGTTGCCATTGAAGGGTAGGGGACCGTGCGCCGCCAGAAGGTATACAGACCCCGGCGGTAACGATCGGCGTCTTTGCTGGTGGCCCAGTTCCGCTGACCGTTGAACGCGGCCCGCCAGATGCCCTCGGGTTGCACCGGATAGACCGACGGCCCGCCGAGCTTCTTCGTCAGCAGACCACTGACGGCCAGTGCCTGGTCGCGAATCATCTCCGCCGACAGACGGAAACGCGGCCCGCGGGAGAGCAGGCGGTTCTTGGGATCTTTCTGAATGTGAATCGGCTCTGTGGTCGAAGCCTGCCGATAGGTGTTGGACATCACGATGGTCTTCAGCAGGGCTTTCATGTCCCAGCCGTTCTCAACGAATTCGGTGGCCAGCCAGTCCAGCAGCAGCGGATGACTGGGGAGTTCGCCCTGCGTGCCGAAGTCTTCTTCGGTGACGACCAGTCCCGCGCCAAACAGCTGCGACCAGTAACGGTTCACCGCGACCCGCGCGGTCAGCGGGTTGGCTGGATCGGTGAGCCACTTCGCGACCGCGATGCGGTTGTTGGGCGTTTCTTTGGGAGCCGGGTTGAACGAACTCAGTAGCGCCGGTTCGACCAGGTCGCCGGGCTGCAGGAAGCTGCCGCGGACCATGATGTGTGTTTTTCGCTGCTTGTCGGTCGGCAGCTCTTCCATGATGGGCAGCTGCGGGTATTTCGGTTTTGCTTTCTGCAGCTTGGCGATCTCGTCCCGCGTCGGTTTGAGCAGTGGTGCGACGCCGCGGTAATACGCGGCCAGCTTGTCGCGCTGTGCCGGCGTACGGGCTTCGGAGAGGGTATCGACAATCGCCAGAATGTCATCGGGCACTTTGAGCCGGGGCTCGAGCTGGGATTCTTTCGTGAACGACAGCCGGAAGTGTCCCAGGGCGTACTGGGGATCTTTGTAATTGTGTGACAGTGTGACGATCAGTCGCTGTTTGCCCGTCGGCTGCGCGGTTCCGTGATCAGGGAAGAAGTAGGCACTGTTCTCCTTACCAAACTGAGGAGCGATGCCCCAGCCGGTTTTGCTGCCGCTCTTGGGATCCAGCGTTGCACTCACCGGGAAGCCGGACTGCGAGTGAGAAGCGAGGGCCCGCTTGAGGGGAATGACCCGCCGATCCGAAACGGCTAGTGTGGTACTGGGATTCGGTGCGTTCGCGACGATGGTCTGCCAGACCACCTTGCGATCTTTATCGAGCAGGCTGACTTTGAAGTTCGCCAGCCGATCGCCCGAGCCATCGGTACGGTTCCAGATCTGAATGCGTTCGACGGGCGTCTCTGACTTGAGGTCGAGCTCCCACCAGGGTTTGACTTCCTGGTTGGTGTGAGTTGTGGACTTTGCGTTGTAAAAGTGGCCGTCGGTGTTGCCATCGATGGCGAGCTTCGCGGGCGCGGAGTAACCGGTGCTCGACTGTGTGGCGACTCCCTGGCCGGCGATGTTCTTATTTCCCTGGAAGACTTGCACCTCGGCCAGCGAGAGAAACTGTTTCGCTTTTCCCTGGTGCTCAATCCGCAGGAATTGACCCTGCGCAGGGGCGTCTTTGTTTTCGCCTTTGATCGGCTGCATTTCGACTTTGATATTAGACAGGACGAAGTTCCCGTCTTTGGCTCGTCCCGGACCGCTGGCCGCCAGGCTTTTGTCCGGCAGAACTTCGAGCCGCAGCGCTTTGAATGCGGGGGCATCGATCTCGGTTTCGATGGCGTAGCTTTCTTTCGCTGCGGGACCGGAGGCCAGAATCGAACCGTCGTCCTGAATCGTGAACTTCGTCGTCTTCGCTGTTGAAGTCACGCTGGTCGGTTTCAATGTCTGCCAGTCAGGCTTCGCGTGCAGCGTGCTTTCCCACTTCTGCTGTGCCGCTGCGAGTTCTTTGGTGGGGGTATTCAGTTTCTGGTTGAGCGTTGCGATTTGGGTTTCGATGCGTTTGGTCTGTTGCAACATCTCCGATGTGGGAGCGGCAATAGTCGGGGCATCGGTTGGCTGATCGTTGTCGGCGGTCTGATTGAAGATCGCGTAGAGCTGATAGTATTCCTTCTGCGTGATGGGGTCGTATTTATGCGTGTGACATTTCGCACAACCCATGGTGAGTCCCATCCAGACCTGGATCGTGGTATCGACACGGTCCCGCACGGCGGCGACGCGGAATTCTTCGTCGTCGGTGCCCCCTTCGGTGTTGGTCATTGTGTTGCGATGGAAGGCGGTCGCGACTTTCTGTTCGAGTGTCGGGTTGGGGAGCATGTCGCCGGCCAGTTGTTCGAGGGTGAACTGATCGAAGGGCATGTTCTGATTGAAGGCATTGATCACCCAGTCGCGGTAACGCCAGATCTCCATCCGCAGCGGATCGGAGCCGTAGCCTTTCGAGTCGGCGTAGCGGGCCAGGTCGAGCCACTTGCGGGCCCAGCGCTCGCCATAAGCCGGATCGCTTAAGAAGCGGTCGACCAGTTTTTCGTAGGCATCGGGAGATTTGTCAATCACGAACTGTTCGACTTCGGCCAGCGTCGGAGGCAGCCCCCGCAGATCGAAGCTCAGGCGACGAATCAGTGTATAGCGGTCGGCTTCAGGGCTCGGTTTGAGTCCCGCGTGTTCCAGCTTCGCGAGGATGAAGCGATCTATCGCATTCGCGGGCCAGTCCTGCTGTTTGACTGCGGGAAGCGCAGGGCGCTGAGGCGGAATGAACGACCAGTGCCGGGCATAGGGGGCCCCCTGTTCGATCCAGGCTTTGATCTTCGCGATCTGGGCGTCGGTCAGTTTCTCACCCACATCGGGGGGCGGCATGACCGTGTATTCGTCGTCGGCTGTGATTCGTTTAAAGAGTTCGCTCTTCACGGCGTTTTCCGGAACGATCGCATGGGCGTCGCTTTCGAGTTTCATGACGGCGGAAGCGCGTTCATCCAGACGCAGGCCGGCTTCGCGGGTTTCAGGATCGGGACCGTGACAGTGGAAGCAGTTCTTGGAGAGGATCGGTCGGATATCCCGGTTGAAATCGATCTCGGGTGTGTTGGGCTGCGAGGATGGATCCGCAGGGGGAGCGGCATTCGCAGCGTACGCGCTGAGCAAGAGGATTCCTGCCAGAGAAATGGTTCTCAGGTAGAGATTCCACATGGGTATGCACCTTCAGGTAGGATTTGCGGTGCCGTCGTACCCGGGGAGAGCGTCTCACAGACTGAGCGCAGGTAGAGAGAATGGTACAACAAACATCGCGGGTTCAGGTTTGGTGATACCAGTCCGTCAGTCGGTATGTAGACTGACGGTAGCCGACGGTTCTGAAGCGTACGGCAGGTAAGTTAATTCACTCCAGACAAGACGAAAACGCCCTGCCTGTATTAACTTAATATAATTAATGGATCGAGCAGATGCAAGAAAAAGTATCGCCCCGCATCAGGGGAGACAGCGGCCCCCGGCTGCCTCCGACCAGGGGGAATCAGTCGATACCAAGGTTCCGTTCGATGCTGCGTGCTTTGGAACTCATCACGTATTTCTTATACCACTGGTCGGGATCGCGTTCCCGAGGGCGGTCGCCGCGGGCTTCTTCCCCCACATAACCCCACTGGTCGATTTCATCTTCGCCGCTCCAGTCAGAATCGAAAGGCTTGGGCTTGAAGGCACGCATGGTTTCATGCTGCAGTTTTGAGATGGGCTGCATCACCTGAGCGCAGCCGCTGGTGAAGAGAAACACCGGGCCACAGGCGATCAACGCCAGGACAAAGGATTTCATGAGAGGATCCTCCATACAATCATCGTCGGCAGGGACAGCGCGTGCCTCGACCGTTATGATTGATGGTCTACAATAGTAATGATGTGGAATTGTGAGTGGGACGGGGGTCCCATTGAGAGAGAGTGCGAGGGATTTTAAGGATTTCGGTTTTCAAGTCTAGCCTGATTTTCGTGAGACCGGTCTGGAGCCGTTTGAGTCTGTTATTTAAGGAGTATCCGTGGGTTCTCAATTAGATGTACTGGTGGTCGCCCCGCATCCCGATGATGCGGAAATCAGCGTGGGAGGCACAATTCTGGCCTGCAAAGCCGCGGGGCAGCGAGTGGGGGTTGTGGAGTTAACCAATGGTGAGCCAACGCCTTATGGCAGTCCCGAGATCCGGGCGAAAGAGACCGCAGCCTCGACGGAGGTCCTGCAGCTGGACTGGCGGGAGAACCTGCACCTGCCGAACCGGAGTCTGGAATCGAGTCTGACCGCCCGCAGACAACTGGCCGAAATCTTTCGTGAACAGCAGCCGAAAGTGATTCTCGCCCCGTACTGGGAAGACGTGCATCCCGACCACGTGGCCGCCAGCCATCTGGTGGATGCGGCCCGGTTCTGGTCGAAACTCAGCAAAACCGATATGTCGGGGGAACGCTACTGGCCGCCCCAGATCTATTATTTCTGGAGTATTCACCTGCGGATTCATCCCAAGCCGAGCTTCGTGTTTGATATATCTCCGCATATCGAGCAGAAAATGCAGGCGGTTCGCTGCTATGAAAGCCAGATGATCCAGGGGCGTTCCGAAGAGCATCCGACAGTGCTGGATGACATCAAAGACCGGGCCCGTTACTGGGGCTGGACCATTCATCGTGCCTATGGTGAACCCTTTGCCAGTCGTGAAGAGATCGGAATTCAAAGTTTTCTGCCATTGTCGGCGGCGAAATGAACGTAAGCATTCATAGTTGCGCGGATTCTCCCGACTGGGGAGTCCGCAGGTTTCCAGCGAGGAAATCACCCTGAATCGGGGCTGTTTTTCGGTTCAACCTTGAATGTTCGTCCTTTCATCGGTTAGACTTTGCTAAACAGAATTTACAAAATTCCGGAATGACGGCACCTGAACTGGCTGTGGTCGAGTACACAGGAACGGTTTGACTGTGTGCTGCATCACCTTGCTGTCTGTTGTTCCACCCCGCCTGAGCGTGCACAGTGCCACCTACCTTCTGACACCACAATG
This sequence comes from Gimesia sp., assembly GCF_040219335.1. Classification (NCBI taxonomy): domain Bacteria; kingdom Pseudomonadati; phylum Planctomycetota; class Planctomycetia; order Planctomycetales; family Planctomycetaceae; genus Gimesia; species Gimesia sp. Next base: position 288,423 of record NZ_JAVJSQ010000040.1, read on the forward strand.
AGGAGAAAAAAGAAGATGTCTCAACAATCTCGTCGCGAATTCCTTGAACAATCGATGTTTGCTGCCGCTGGCGCAGCAGCTCTGAGCACTTCGATTCCTCAGCTCTCTGCAGCCGAGTCGCAGTCCAGCAGCCCCAACGAAAAACTGCGTGTCGCCCTGCTGGGTGTCAATGGCCGTGGTCAGTCTCACCTGGGCGCTTTCGCCGGTCGTAAAGACACCGAAATCGTCGCCATCGTCGATCCCGATGAAAGCGTGGGGATGACCAAAGGTGTGGGCAACGTCTACAAAAAGACCAACAAAAAACCAACTTACTACAAAGACCTGCGGAAAGCCTTCGACGATCAGGATATCGATATCGTCAGCATCGCGACTCCCAACCACTGGCACGCTCTGGGAGCGATCTGGGCGATCCAGGCTGGTAAAGACGTTTACTGTGAAAAGCCGGTCAGCCACAACGTGAGCGAAGGTCGTCGGATTGTAGAAGCCGCCCGCAAGCACAACAAGATCGTTCAGACCGGTACTCAGTGCCGTTCACAACCTGGTCTGATCGATGCGATTGAATTCGTGAAAGCCGGCGGCATCGGCGAAGTCAAACTGGCTCGCGGTACCTGCTACAAGCGTCGTAAATCAATCGGTCCTAAAGGTAACTACGATGTACCGGCCAGCGTCGACTACGATCTGTGGCTCGGACCAGCACCGATGGCACCGCTGACACGTCAGCGTTTCCACTACGACTGGCACTGGCAGACACCAACCGGTAACGGCGACCTGGGTAACCAGGGGATTCACCAGATGGACGTAGCCCGCTGGGGACTCGGCGTTGACAACGTCGGTGACAGCGTTCAGGCTTACGGCGGACGTCTGGGTTACACCGATGCTGGTAACGTAGCCAATACCCAGGTCAGTATCCACCAGTTCGGCGACAAGCGTCTGGTCTTCGAAGTACGTGGTCTGGAAACCGAACCTTACCGTGGTGCCAAAGTAGGGGTGATCTTCTACGGTACCGACGGTTACGTTGTGATTCCAAGCTACAACAGTGCTTCTGCCTTCAACAACGACGGCAAGCTGATCAAGAAGTTCTCCGGTTCTGCCGATCACTTCGCCAACTTTGTGGATGCTGTTCGCAGCCGCAAGATCAGCGATCTGAATGCGGACATCGAAGAAGGTCATGTCTCCAGTGCCCTGTGTCACCTGGGTAACATTTCCTACGAAATGGGCAATACCATGCCTGTGAAGGAAGTCGCCGGTGAATTCAAGGGTGATAGCGAAGCCTTGGAAACACTGGGCCGCTTCCGCGAGCACCTGGGCAACAACAAGCTCGATACTGATGACACCATCATCAGCATGGGCCCCAAACTGACTATCGACAGCAAGTCAGAAACCTTCACCGGTGGACAGGCTTCTGCTGCGAATCCGAAACTGACTCGTGAATACCGTAAACCGTTCGTGGTTCCCACAACGGCTGAACTGTAAGAGTCTGTTTCAATCTGAAACGATCATCACCAGGCCCCCTTCGGCAGTGAAGGGGGCCTTTTTTATGCCTGGTCGGGGGACTGTCCCGACTCTGGTTTCTGATTCGACTTCAACAACTGCTGCAGCAGTAGGGGGGAATCCAGAATGTGTTTCGCCAGGCATTCACCCACGTGCTCTTCTTCATCAACAATCACATCCGCTCCCGCCGCCAGGAGCTGCCAGTGATGCAGGTGGTAGCGACAGCGGACATACAGGGTCGTAGCCGGTGCCATCTGACGTACCAGGTAGATGATCTGGCGGCAGACCGTGGGACTGGGCAGGGTCGTAATCACCAGGCGGGAGCGATACAGGCCCGCATGTTCCAGCACTTCGATCTGAGTCGCATCGCCCAGTTGGGAACGGAGACCGTACTGTTCCGCCATCCGTAGGTTCTCGTGGTTGAGATCGACGACCACAATCTTTTTCAGACCGACCTGCAACAGTTCGCCGGCAACCCGCTGACCGGCGGGACCGAATCCCAGGATGAGGACCAGATCATCGTCGGTCTCCCGGCTGGATTCCAGATCCGTAACATCAACATTAGGCGAGTGTGATTCGTTTTCAGCCGGTTGTCGGCCCCACAGTTGGCGGAGCAGATTCGCGGCGACCGGTGCCAGTTGAATCAGGTAGGGAGTCAGCAGCAGTGTGGCGATCGTCGATGAAATGATCAGGCGGAACGTAGTTTCCGAGAGAATCCCCGGTGCGTCCACTGTGCCCCGCGCCACTGTGGCGAGTACAAAGGAGAATTCCCCGACCTGGGCCAGACAGAGGCCGGTTCCCAGGGCGAACTGCCAGGGCTGACCACAGAACCAGGCTGCTCCGAAGGTGATTAACAGTTTGCCAGTAATGATCGCTGCAACGACAGCGAGGACGAGTCCCAGGTGTTGGACGGCCCAGTTCAGGTCACCAAACATGCCGACGGCAGAGAAGAACAGGGTGACGAGCACGGTTTTCAGCGGCTGGACATCGGCGCGAATTTGCGTGGCAAACGGGGAGATCGCCAGCAACACACCCGCGACGAACGCGCCCAGCGCAGGGCTGAGTCCGAGTCGATGCGCGGCCCAGGCAGAGCCCGCCGCCATCACCATCGCCAGCAGAATCGGGAAATCACGGTTCCGTCTGAGAGATGACAGTTCCAGCAGTCGGGGTAGAATGAAATTGAACAGTCCATAAAACACAGCCACAAAGACAACCGCCAGTAGGAATGAGATCGAGAGCTGAATCGCGATCTCTCCCGCCGATCCTTTGCCGACCAGCGCGGTGATGATCAGCATCAGCGGAATGACCGCCATGTCCTGAACCAGCAGAATTCCCAACGCGGTGCGACCGTGAGGGGAATCGAGTTCGGCCCGGTCATTGAGCATCCGTACGACACATGCAGTGCTGCTGAGGGCAATCATCGCTCCAATCGCCAGGGACTCGGGAAAGGAAAAACTCAGCAGCAGTGAGACGGACAGTCCTCCGAGCAGAGTGAGAATAATCTGCAGGATGCCGGCGACCAGCGGGATGCGTCCCAGTCGCTTGAGTCGCGGTAGCGAAAATTCAAGACCTATGGCAAACAGCAGCAGAGCCACCCCCAGTTCCGCGAGGTCAAAAATGCTCTGTCGATCCGCGACCCAGCCCAAAAGGTTGGGGCCGACAAGGGTCCCCGCGGCGATGTAGCCCAGAATAGCACTCTGCCTGAGCTGTTCGGCCAGGGTTCCCAGGACAATAGCTGTTGCCAGCAGGATGAGAATATCTGCCAGGGAATGCCACATCGTTCCTTCAGTGGCAGCCAGGAGATGAAAAGATTGAGTGGGGAACACTCCAAGGTCGAACACGGTCATCGCTGCAAAATCCTTTATGGCGGGTTGAATCTGTGGGGATCATATACGAGTCATAACGGGGAGGGAAGATCGGGCAGGCATGCAATGATTGAGTAATACGCAATGAGTTTCACAGACACAGGGAATCCCCCGGAAATCGAGTGAATGTCTCTGAAAACAGTGTCAGTTCGACGCACGCTGGCTATAATCGTGATCCAGTCGAGATACTGCTTTCAGTTTTAGTATGGATGCAAATGGATGTTTCAGTTTTTCTCTGGTGCCAAAAAACACGTAAAGAATAAAGTCAAGCGGGCGGTGATCCGTCATCATCGACGTTCCGGTGCGGTCCTGTTCAGCGATACGACTTTGCGTGACGGCGAACAGATGCCCGGCGCCACGCTTGATCCGGTCGAGAAACTAGAGATCGCGAAAGCCCTCGAAGCAGCCGGCGTGCATTCACTGGATGCCGGTTTCCCTGCTTCGTCGCAGGCGGACATCGAAGCGATTCAAAGTATGGTCGGTGTGATCAAGAAACCGGTGCTCACGGCCCTCTGTCGCACGCTGCCCGGCGACATTGACGCAGCCGACGAGGCGCTCGCCGGCAATTCGCCACATAAACGGGGCGTGAGTCTCTTCTGCGGGACGAGTCCGCTGCACCGTGAGTTCAAGCTGGAAAAGAATAAAACCGAAGTCCTCAAACTGATCGTCGACAGCATTCAGTACGCGGCGGAAAAGTTCGACATCGTGGCGTTCAGTCCTGAAGATGCGAGTCGTACCGAAGTCGACTTCCTCTGTGAAGTCTACCGGGAAGCGATCGCTGCCGGGGCGACGACCATCGGGTTTCCCGATACCGTGGGCATCCTCACCCCCTACAAGGCGCAGGATCTGATCTGTCAGATTCAGGACCAGGTGCCCGGCATTGAGAACGTACTGCTGGCGGTGCACTTTCATAACGATCTGGGACTGGCGGTCGCGAACACGCTGGCCTGTATCGATGCGGGGGCGAACGTCGTGCAGTGTACCGTCAACGGCATTGGAGAGCGGGCCGGCAATGCCGCACTGGAAGAGGTCGCGATGGCCCTGCATCTGCATCAGGATGAATATGAGCGACCGCATAAACTGGATGTCAGTCAACTCGCGCCACTCTGCAGTCTGGTTTCCGAATTAACGGGCATTCCTCTCTCTCCGATGAAGCCGATTGGCGGCAGCAACATCTTCGCGACTGAAGCGGGTATCCACCAGGACGGACTGTTGAAGAACCCCGATACGTATCTGCCTTATCGACCAGAGACGGTCGGTGCAGAGGGCGTTCGACTGGTACTCGGACGTCACAGCGGTCGGAGAGCGATTCAGCACCGCCTGCATGAACTGGGACGTGAGCCGAGTGAGCAGACCGTGCAACGCGTGATGCAGGCCATTAAAGAACTCCCCAAAGGGGAGCTCGTCGATGATGACCTGCTGTTGAAACTCTCGAGCTGAATCGTTCGCAGCTCAGACTCAGGCGAAGTAGTTGACCGCGTTGCGGAACAACTGGATGCCTGCGCCTTCCCCTTCCAGGCCCAGACGCGTCCACTGCGGATGCTGTGTGGCGAACAGGTAACGCTCGGGGTGAGGCATCAGTCCCAGGACGCGACCGGAAGGATCTCCCAGGGCGGCGATGTTACAGGCCGAACCGTTCGGGTTCACCGGATAGGGGAGAATCTCTTCCTGCAGCGTTGTTTCTGCGTCACCGGTTTCCCGGTAGCACATTGCGATCTGTGAATTGGCCTGCCAGTTTTCGATGACTGACGGATCACTGACGGCGATGCGGCCTTCAGCGTGCGCGATGGGCAGTTCGATCTGGTCGATGTCTTTGAGGAAGACGTTCTCTTTCGCGAGCACTCCCAGATTGACCCAGAGCGACGTGTATTTGCCATTGTTGTTCCAGGTCAGCGTGGCATCGCGGGGCTGATCGGCTTTGGGGGGCCAGCTGGCAGCACCACCGGGCAGGATACCCGATTTGAGCAGCACCTGGAATCCGTTACAGATCCCCAGTACCAGTTTGTCAGCGGCCAGGAAGTTGCCAATCACTTCTCCCAGCTGTCCCTGCAGGTGACTGGCGAAAATGATGCCCGCGCCCACGTCATCACCATAACTGAAGCCACCGGGCAGGCAGAGGATCTGGTAATCGTTCAGTTGCGCCGGGTTTTCGAGCAGTTTGAGCAGATGGATGCGGGTGGATTCGGCTCCACAGAGATCAAAGGCATGTGCCGTTTCGATATCGCAGTTCGTTCCGGGGGCACGTAACACACAGACTTTGGGAGAAGTTGACATGGGAGCAGCATAAATCCTTTGTTTCGATACCAGTCTCAGGGGAAGACGAAAATTGTTTCCACTACAGAGGATGCTATTGCGAAAACCGGTTTTCTGCCAGCGTCAGCACCGGGTTAGCCTCTGAAAAACCGGGTTTTCCTCAGTTTGATGCATCAGGGCCTGATTATATCGCTGTAAATTAAGAAATACGAGCGGTTTAGAGGCTTTCTTCAGAGCGGCGATCCTGAAAAATCTCTCTATTCGTCAGGCAGGTCATCTGCTATAGTCCGGTCCCTGTTCTGAAGCCTCTGCTTTCCGCTGAGGACAGCCCCGTTTTTCCAAAGTCTGTCATTTCATGAATTCCTGTTTTCGTCTCTGCGTGATCGTGTTACTTACACCTGCCTGTGCAGGCTGTATTAACTCCACGAATACGCGTATTCCCCGGCTGTTTTCGGGCCGCCAGACGATGAACCGCAGTCAGAAAATGGAAGAAAGGAAGCTGATGGAGCTGGAAGATCCGCTCCCCTCCAGCTCTCTGGGACCGGAAGTCGTCCGTCCCCCTGATTTCAGCCGTCAGCGGACCGAATCGCGGTTGGCCATTGAGCAGTCAATGATGACGAAACCCACTGCACAACCTCAGCCAGGGGGAGCCATGCGGCCCACGCCCCGGTTATCGGGACGGAATTCGAAATATCCGGAAGTCATTCAGCCCTGATCCAGCCGATCGAGCGGCTTTTTCCAGGCTGCTGCTTTTCATTACTCTTCGATCCCGTACAATACAGGGGTAAGTCGACTCCGATTTCACTCTGTTCAGGGTAAGTGACTGCTTTGCGATACCTGCGATTTCAACCAGGCCTCTTCACTCGAATCCCGGTTTCCGTCCGCGGTCTGGTTCTGGCGCTGACGTTGATACTTTGCGGAGCGGTCCAGCCTGTTTCAGCCCAGCCGGAAATCAACCGTTCGATCGACGCGCAGGGTAAACGCTATTACACACCACCGACACGACTGGCGGTAGAGCGCGGTCTGCAATATCTGGCTGAGCGTCAACATCCCGATGGTTCTTTTGGTTCCGGTTCCACTTTTAAGAACAACGTGGCCATCACCGCGCTGTGTGGCATGGCCTTTCTGGGAGACGGGAACACACCGGGGCGGGGCAAGTACGGCGTTCAGGTTCAGAAAGCCGTCGATTTCATTCTCGCTTCCTGCAAGCCATCCGGATATATCATTTCGCCCGACAGCATCTCACACGGTCCGATGTACGGGCATGGCTTCGCGACGCTGTTTCTCGCGGAAGTTTACGGGATGACGCGCAGCAAAGATGTCCGCGTCAAACTCGAAAAAGCGGTGGAACTGATCGTCAAATCGCAGAACGCTAAAGGAGGCTGGCGCTACACGCCGGAAAGTAAGGACGCGGATCTCTCGGTCACCGTCTGTCAGATCATGGCCCTGCGGGCCGCTCGTAACTGCGGCATCTTTATCTCCAAAGAGGTCATCGATCGCTGCATCGATTATGTCAAAAAGAGCCAGAACCCCGATGGTGGGTTTCGCTATCAACTGGTCCGGCAGGCCGAGAGTGAATTTCCGCGCTCGGCAGCGGGCGTTGTCGCTTTATACAGTGCCGGGATCTATGAAGGCCCGGAGATCGAAAACGGGTTGACCTACCTGATGGGCCGATTGCCCAATCAGCGTTATTTCCGGGGCAGTCATTATTACTATGGTCAGTATTACGCCGTCCAGGCGATGTGGCAGGCGGGGCAGCAGTACTGGGATACCTGGTACACCGCGATTCGCGAAGAGCTCGTCGCCGGCCAGATGGCGAGTGGCAGCTGGCGTCCCGACAGTTCCAACTGCGTGGAATACAGCACGGCCATGTCCTGTATTGTTCTACAGATCCCCCGCAATAACATCCCGATTTTCCAGCGTTGATTCGGAATGCTGCATTCCCCCAGAGGTTGTTCGATGCGATTGTTCGTTGTGCTCTGTCTGACTCTGTTGTCCTGTACTCTGGTCACGGGACCGTTGCAGGCCGACGAACTTCAGACCGCGGCGGGAAAAACTATCACCGGCAAACTGCTGCAGATTGTGCAGAACCGATTCACAATTAAGAGCAAAGCAGGAACTGAAGAAATACCGGCAACAGAGATTGTCCGCCTGCAGTTAGATCCGGTCGACAAGCTGCCTCCCAGCGGGGGCCTGTTGATCCTGGCGAACGGCGACCGTCTGCATGCCGAGATTTTACGGGCTGCTGAGGAAGCACTTGTGATTCGTCTGACCGCCTGTCCCCGGCTGGATGAATTGAAAGTGCCCCTGGAAACGATCCGGGCAGCTTATTTTAGCTGGCCCCGTGCCACACATGCCCGCGCCCGCCTGATTCGTCAGCTGGAACAGACGGTCAAAAAGACCGATTTGTTCTACCTCAAAAACGGCGACTACCTCGAAGGTGAATTTCTGGGATTCGATGAGGGCGGTTTCCGGTTCGAATCCGCGGCCGGTGAAACAACGGTTCCCCGTAACGGGATCGCCTATTTTTATTTCAATCCGGAGCTGATTGCGTTTCCGCAGCCCGAACAGCTGCATTATCAAGTCACACTCACCGATGGCTCACGGGTAACGGTCTCGAATCTCTCGTTGAACGACAGCCGACTGCGGGCTCGCACCCTGTTTGGAGCAGACATGATCTGTGAGCGGGATCGCCTGGCTGCCGTCACACCTCGGAGAGGCCGCGTGGTTCCCCTGTCGGAGCTGGAGCCCTCTGAGTACCGTTTTACCCCCTATCTCTCTCGAAACTGGAAGTGGCAGCGCAATCGTAATGTGCTTGACGGACCGCTGATTTCAGGGGGGCAGTACTTCGATTCCGGTCTCGGTATGCACAGCGCTGCAGAGCTGCATTATCAACTGGATGGGCAGTATGCTGCGTTCGAAACCAGTGTGGGGCTGGACGATTCCGCAGGGCAGCGGGCCAGCGTCGAGGTGCAGATCCTGGTGGATGGCAAGCCTGTTTTTCATCGCGAAGTGGCGCGGCACTCAACAGAGATTGTCAAAGTGCCCCGGATCGATCTTACCGGCGCACAGCAGCTGGTATTGAAAGTCGGTTTTGGTAAAAACGCGGACATTGAAGATCATCTCAACTGGTGCCGACCGGTGCTGATTAAAAAGCCCTGATTTGTTTTTTAAAGTCTCGCCGGAAAGCAGACCGGGCGCAGAGTGGCATTGACGGTCTTTTTTTTCTATTCTGTTGATCACGCAAGCGCGTCGTTTCTTCCCCCGTTGTTTACCCGCATGACAGAGACCCTCTATGAAAACGATTACCTCACTCGCGTTGCTGCTGATTCTGGCTGTCTGCCCGACACTCTCTGCTGAAGAGAAAGTGGATACTTCTCCGGCTCCCGTCAAGCTGGTCAAGGTGTTCCCGTACCTGCAGATTGATCGCCCCATTGTGATTACCCATGCCGGCGATGGCACGGACCGTCTGTTTATCGCCTCGCAGAAGGGAAAGATTTACATCGTTCCCAATACACCCGAAGATGAAGATCTGGAAGAAGGCAAACTCTTCCTCGATATCTCCGATCGTGTGATCTATCTCGACAAGAAAAACGAAATGGGCCTTCTGGGCATGGCCTTCCACCCCGATTTCAAGAAGAACGGCGAGTTCTTCGTCTACTACAGTTCTCCCGAAACTCCGAATGCCACCTCCGTCATTTCCCGCTTCCGGGTTTCCAGGGACAATCCGGATCAGGCCCTTGCAGACTCGGAAGAAATTCTGATGAAAGTCGAACAGCCCGCCTGGAACCATAACGGGGGCACCATCGTATTTGGCCCGGATGGCATGCTGTATATCGTCTTTGGTGATGGCGGTGCCGGCGGGGATGCCTTCCATAACGGCCAGAATCTGTCCACCATGCTCGGATCGATCTGCCGCATCGACGTCAATCACAAATCTCCCGGACTGAACTACGCGATTCCCAAAGACAACCCTTTTGAAGATGGTAAAATACCGACCTTCGCCACGATCCGCAAGGAAATCTGGGCCTACGGTTTTCGTAATCCCTGGCGGATTGCCTTTGATGATAAGACCGGTAAACTCTGGGCCGGCGATGTCGGGCAGGGCATCTGGGAAGAAATCGATATCGTCGTCAAAGGGGGCAACTACGGCTGGTCGGTCCGTGAAGGCAAACATCCTTTCGGTCCCAATGGTGTCGAACCCCGCAAGCACCTCATCGAACCGATCTGGGAATACGATCACCAAGTCGGTAAGTCAATTACCGGCGGATCCGTCTATCGCGGCAAAGCAATTCCCGCGATCGAGGGCATGTACATTTACGGCGATTATGTCTCCGGCAAATTCTGGGCTCTGAAGTATGACGAGGCCAGCAAGAAGGTGACCGCCAACCATGTGATCGAAAGTCCCAGCATCCCCGTGATGACCTTCGGCACCGATCAAAATGGGGAAATGTTCCTGACCTCGTCCTTCAGCGAAATCTATATGCTGAAAGCGAGATAATCCCGCAGCAGCAGTTAAACTGTGTCGCTCGGTGTCAGTATGAAAAAACCACGGAACCCGCAGAGCAGGTTCCGTGGTTTTATTTTATCAGTTCGCGGGAATCCGCCTGACGTGCATCAGGCTTCGATGGCGTAGGCCTGCAGATCTTCCAGATCGACGAATTCCAGTGTCGAGATGTGGCACGATTCGAGCTTCACCTTGGGGGCCATGCCCGCCTCGAAAGCTTCTTTCCAGCGTTCCACACACAGACACCAGCGATCGCCGGGTTTCAGTCCCGGAAACTCGAACAACGGATGAGGTGTGCTCAGGTCGTTACCCCGTTCCTTGGAAAAAGCCAGGAATTCTTCCGTGACTTCGGTACACACCGTATGCAGGCCGAGATCCGAACCACCGGTGTTGCAGCAGCCGTCACGATAAAATCCGGTTACCGGTTCCAGAGAGCAGATCTCCAGTTCGGTGCCGAGCACGTTTTTGGCTTTCTTTTCAGTCATAGTAAGTAGTCCATCAATGGGGGATCGTCAGTAAATTAACGCCAGGCGAGCAGGCCAGCACGCAACGAGCCTGATACAGGCAACGTTTCATTTCAGGTCTTGCCCGCAATTAAAACTGATCGACCTCACGATAAGCTTCGATGACGGCCATGTCGCCTTCTTTGCCGGGCTTGGAATTACCATGTTCCATCCCCACGATACCTTCAAATCCCTTGGAGTGGATATGCTTGAATACATTCAGGTAGTTAATCTCACCCGTACCGGGTTCCTTACGGCCCGGGTTATCACCTGACTGGAAGTAGCCGATCTCATCCCAGCACTGATCGATGTTCACGATCAGGTTGCCTTCGGTAATCTGCTGATGGTAGACATCGAACAGAATCTTACAGGCCGGACTGTCGACTGCTTTACAAAGGGCATACGCCTGAGGAGATCCCTGCAGGAAGACACCACCATGATTGGCATACCAGTTGAGTGGCTCAAGCACCATGACCATACCATGCGGTTCGAAGATCTCAGCACAGCGGCGGAGTAGTTCAATCACGTTGGCGGTCTGGTAACCTTCAGCCAGACGGGCACGGGGACCTTCATCCAGGTTGCCGGGTACGACGGTCATCCATTTCGCATTGACCCGCTTAGCAACTTCGACGGAGTCTTTGATGTCTTTGAGGACTTCGTCCCAGACCGCTTTGTCTTTGCGGGTGAAGGTCAGCTTGCCGATGGAACCATGCGCTACGAACACGCCCATTTCCATGTTGAGCTTTTCCATGGTATCGGCGATTTTCTGCTGCAGCTCTTTGGGCTTCTTCTTCATACCGTTGTCTTCCCAGGCGGTAAAGCCCTGGTCGGCGGCGAATTTTAACTGGTCGATGGGATCATTGCCCGCGGCATTCTTGAACATGCCGAAGTGGGGCGCGTATTTCAGATTAAATGGCTTCTGCTCTTTGCTGTCGGCTGCCTGGGCAGCAGTACTACCTAACACAACTGCTCCCCCTGCCAGCATCCCGCTTTTAAGAAACTCTCGACGTTGCATATGTAAGACTCCTTGTTGCGAATTTATATGTGTGCTTGTATCGGAATTTTATTCTAGCTGAACAGCAAGGCGGTTGCACCTGTTATGCACCCGGATTCTCAGGACCAGCTTCGAGGCGCAGACAAGAAAAGTCAAACCGCTCGTCAGTTGCACAGCATCCTGCTGGAAATGCTTACTTCAGACCAGGCAGGCGAATCACCACCAGGATCCCCACGCAGGCCAGAGCCACCAGTACGGATTTCAGCAGCACCGAGAGGGGCGAGAAGATCAGCGTCGCGCCGATGATCAGGACCACAATTGTAATCGCTTGAATTTTGACGCTCAGCCGCACACCACCATCCTGTTGCCACTCTTTAAGAACCTGACCCAGTACGGGAGAACGCAGCAGTGCCCGGTTCATTCGGGGAGAAGTGCGGATCAGAAAGTAGCTGGTCAGCAGCAGGAACGGCGTCGTCGGGAGCACAGGCAGTGCCACGCCGAGCACGCCCAGCACGAAAAAGAATCCCGCCAGAACCAGGTAGATCACCTTTTTCAGTCCCGTCACCGTGGGGACGGTCTGCTCATCGAGGGTATCCAGGAATGCAGGATGAATTTCATCGAACGCCAGCCGATCCAGGTTTAATCCGGAATCGGATGATGATTCAGGCTGTTGCTGATGCGGCTGCGATTTGCGAAGCATGAAATTCAGTTCTTAAGGGTACGGTAAAAGGACGAATCGGTCCCTTATTCTAGCTCAATTGAGAAATGGGACAAGGCGGATCGCGAATCGAGCCTGTCCGTGCTCAGGGGGCCGCGGTCGCCGGCATGCCTCCGCGAACAGATCCAGCGGCTGTATTCCCGTAATTATCAGCAAACAGGGGATCCAGTGGACGATTGTTGGGAACCGCAAGCCAGACCCGCAGCAGGTGCCGTTTCAGTTCCGGCTCTTCCGCATCCGTGAATTCATCCCGGCGGTGAAACGTGACCCAGTTATTCAAAAACAGCAGATCCCCCGGATCCTGGCTGAAGGTGACACTCATTTCCGGCGTTTCGGCGAGTGCTTCCAGCTGATCCATAGCCTGCTTCTGCTCGGGAGTCATATCGGGAAGGTCGGGTGAAGCATAAGCGCGTTCGATCAATACCCGCAGAAAGCTGCCGGCGAAGTGTCCCCCCTGCACTGAAAAGATCGGTTGCCGACAGAACGGTTTCTGGTTTGCTGTATCGACGTTATGCCTGAGATAGTAAAACGGCTCCATCAAGGTTTGTGTCAACTCGGGCCAGCGTTGTCGCATCTCGTTGAAGAGAGCCACCGAACTGACCAGTTGATTATCGCCGCCTGAGAGGGCCTGTTGAATGCACAGAAAACCAATCACGTCACAGCGGTCGGTATGGAAGCTGAGCCGTTTGCGTGTGTTCGGACCGCGGGCCTGGGCCTGTCCGACCTTAAAACCTTCGTCCCTCACATGGAACAGCTTTTCCCCAGTCGCGCTCTGTGAGACCGGCGTTCCCAGGTGCACGGAGATGAGCCAGAACAGAATCTCGCGTTCCTCTTGAGAGTAGTTCTCGATCGGCACGCGCTTGATCTGACAGGCTCCCGATCCGTGTTCCAGCTGATGTTGAACCCGACGCAGCAGGGGGCCGAGTTCGGGCAGAGGGAAACGTGCGGGAGTGATTTCAGACAGGCTCAGGTTTTCCGACGAGATTATCTTCACAGCCGAGTCCAGATCAGCGAGATGCCGTTGATCCAGATGAACCAGCCAGTCGTCTCGGGAGAAGAGTTCTGCACCTTTCCAGGCAGCCGGAATCTCAAATGCGGGAGGCAGGTCGGGGGCGGAAGGTTGATCACTCACTCTGAAAATACTCCTGTGCTGGCATAACTGTAACGGTTTCAGCCTAACAGATTCTGACAGGAGATTAAAGCAGACGTTTAGTAGATTAGAATCGACTGGCGGCGTTATTTCAGCTGCAGCATCCGTTTTCTTCTGGACTTGAGCAGGTTGTTAATCGTCTGAATGAGCCGCTTGCGATCCAGTGGTTTGCTCAGGTATTCATCACAGCCGGCCTGCAGACATTTTTCCCGGTCGCCGGGCATGACGTTGGCGGTGAGTGCAATGATCGGGTTATTGAATCCCATCTCGCGGATGAGTTCCGTCGCGGAGTACCCATCCAGGAGCGGCATCTGAATGTCCATCAGGATCAGGTCAAACTGCTCGTTGATGTCGGTTTTGCTCTGCAGGACGGCTCCCAGTTGATCGACTGCCTGCTGCCCGTTCTCAGCCAGGGTGACGCTTCCGCCGGCTTTTGTCAGCAGGTACTGGATCAGCCTCTGGTTGTAGATTCCATCTTCCACCAGCAGGATACGACAGGGCTGCCTCAGCATCCCGAAGCTGGAACGGGATGTTTTGTGTTCACGGATACGCTGTGATAACGAAAGCTGCTGTGGCTTGATTTCACAACTGGTGCCCGTATTGATTGTGAATTCAACGATTGAAGCGGAATTCGTTTCATGCTGAAGCGTAATCTCTCCTCCCAGCAGGCGGACCAGATGTCGCGCCATCGAAAGGCTCAGCCCGACTCCCCCGGGATAGGTGAGCGATGTCAGATCAGCCAGTTGGCGTCCGGCAAAAATCTGATTGATCGGTTCGATATTCATTCCATTTCCGCTGTTACGAATCATGAAGACCATTTGCTGATCAGAGGGAGCCGTCTGTGATTTTCTGACCAAAAGGCTGATGGTTCCCTCGTGAGTGTAGTTGATCACGACCCCTATCAGGTTTAACAGTATCTGCCTGAGGCGTATCGGATTGGACTGGATGGATGTCGGCAGACTATGATCCAGGTCGATTTCGAGTGTCAGCCCCTTGTGGTCCGCTTTCCGTTTGGCGACCGACTTCACGTTTTGGATCACCGTCAGTGGGCAGCAGTCCTGAAGCTTCAGGTCAAACCTGCCTTCCTCAATTCGGGAGAGGTCCACGAAGTCGTTGAATGTATCCAGCAGATACTGACCGTTGGTATGGATCGTATTTGCAGCGCTGATCGTTTCCTCATCTTCGCTGGAATCACTCAGGATTTCTGCAAAGCCAAGGATCGCGGAGAGGGGAGTCCTGATTTCATGACTCATCATCGCCAGAAATGACTGTTGTAATTCTCGGGCGCGAAACGCCTGCAGACGCGTCCCTTCCAGTTCTGTCCGAAGTAGAATTCGCTCGTGAATGTCTGACAGGGATCCGGTCATGCGCACAGCCTGTCCGGAGGAATCACGCAGGACCTGGGCCTGTCCCCGAAACCAGCGATAAAGGCCCCCTTTGACCCGCAGGCGAAAGTTGTGCTCAAAACGAATGGTGTTCTCCAGGGCAGATCGCAGGCCGAGCATCGTCTGTACTGCATCCTCCGGATGCAGTAGCCGTTCGAAGGTGTCCAGGCTCGATTCAATTTCCTGGTCGCAGTAGCCCAGCAGTTCATAAAACCGGGGAGACCACCATTGTTCCTGGGCGTCTAGATCGACCCAGTCCCAGACCCCTTCCGTCGTGTGTTGCAGGAACAGGTCGAAATGCTGTTGAACGGCGTCTGGTTGTGTTGCTCTGTCGAAGATGAAACTCATTTCAATCCAGTTCTCTCAGGGGCAAGGGTTGAGTACTTATTAGTATCGCTCAAAAACAAGGAACAATTGTGTCTTTCTTGCAGAGAACTGGAGCACGCGTATAGCTGGAAAATTCAGGCTTGTTTAATATCAGGGAAACACCTCGTACTGGAATGAACACCGTGAAAAATAGCCTTGAAATTAAGGCAGATTCTGCGAAAAATGTAATGGTTTGATCACCTCTTGGACGCGGATTCCGGCCTGCTGTATCATTTAGAACAGTTACGCGAATCACGCTTGAGATAACACGACTCGCCTGCATGATTCCCCTCCTTGAAGTGTGAGCAGGAGGAATGTTGTGCGAGATGAGAAATAAAGAACGACATGCAGAAGCGATTGAACTATTTTGCCTACGGTTCAAATTTGCACCCCGCACGACTCGAAGCGCGCATCGGGAGCTGTCAGTTTCAGGGAATCGCCTTACTCGAGCAGGCAGAGCTCCGCTTTCACAAAGTCGGCGTCGATGCGTCCGGGAAATGTGATATTACGATTGATGACGCATCTGCGGGGGGAGTCTGGGGGGCCGTCTACCAGATCACGACAGAACAGAAAACGGAACTTGACCGTTTCGAATCGCTGGGGCGCGGATATGACATACGCGAGTTGGATGTCTTGACGCATGAGCAGAAATTGATCCGTGTGTTTACCTACCAGGCGATGGCCGCGTTTATCGATCCCGCTCTACAGCCTTTTGACTGGTACCACGAACTGGTTCTCCAGGGGGCCCGCTTTCACGGTTTCCCTGCCGAGTATCTGACGCAGCTGCAACTGATCGAACGACTGACAGATTCCGATGCCGAACGAATCACCCTCGCGCAGGAGGTCCTCCGTACGATCGAGGAATACCGCGATCATGGCACGGAACAACAGCCTGCTTACTGACCGCTGATGGAAATCCAGCTGGTGATCGTGTCGTAGATCATCTCTTCTTCGAGCGTCTCGTGAGCCAGCAGTTGATCGACCAGTTCTCCGATCGCCGCCCAGTAGTTGTCCTGGCGATACAGCTGATACAGACTGAGTGTCTTCTGCTCGAGGTACTGCATGCGTGCCTGTCGCTGGGGAACCAGGGCGGAAGCTGCTTCCCATGCCTGCTGCCAGTCTCCCGACCATTCTGCCACGAGAGCCGGATGAAAGGGATCACCCGTGTGAATCATCTCGGCAACCGGACCGGCCAGTGCCACGAGAATTGCTTTTTCACGCAGGGTCTTTTCATCGAACACCCCTTCCGGCCAGGCGATCTCGGCGTCTCCGTATCGCTCGGGACCATCATCCCAGTCGGGATCGATCGTCACCGAATAGACGCGGGCACCGACATACACGGCCATCAGCACATGTCCCACTTCGTGGTAGGCGGTCAGTTCTTCAGTCACAGGGCGATTCCTTCAGTCAGACGGCAAAGCGAATAATCAGATAGCTTTCTTGCTGGCTGACATTAAAGCAGGTTGGCTTCCAGTCAACAATTGACGTCGGCAACGCAATGCTTCTGGATGCGCAGAATTACTAATGATTGTTAACAGTGAATCCGGTGGGAACCGGGGACAGCATGGTTTTCTGACTAGGTATTGCCCATTCGCGCCGTTAGAATGACCTTTCTGTATTAATCACCCTTGGAATATTCAGCATCGTTAGAGACTAAAGAGAGAGAATAAATGAAGTGGATGTCGCAACTGCTCGCCTGCGGACTGTTTCTGTTACTGGTTGTCCCGAAGGCACAAGGCAAGGAATATGATGTCGTCGTCTATGGTGGCACCTCCGGGGCCGTCACCGCAGCCGTTCAGGCGAAGCGACTGGGGAAGACCGCTGTTATCGTCTGCCCCGATACACATCTGGGAGGGCTTTCCAGTGGTGGTCTGGGCTGGACAGACACCGGCAATAAAGCCGTTATCGGCGGCCTGGCACGCGAATTCTATCATCGCGTCTGGAAGCACTATCAGACCGCGGACGCCTGGAAGTGGCAGCAGCGAAAAGACTACGGCGACAAAGGGCAGGGGACTCCCGCCATCGATGGTAAGCAGCGCACCATGTGGATTTTCGAACCACACGTGGCCGAGGCTGTGTTTGACGAGTTCGTCAAAGAATACGAAATTCCCGTTTACCGTGACGAATGGCTGGATCGCAAGTCTGGAGTTACCAAAGACGGAGATCGAATCACCGCCATCAAAACGCTCAGCGGCAAGACCTTCCAGGGGAAGATATTTATCGATGCCACTTACGAAGGTGATCTGCTGGCAACTGCCGGCGTGAGCTATCACGTGGGCCGCGAAGCCAACAGTGTCTATGGTGAAGAATGGAATGGTGTGCAGACCGGCGTACTGCATCACCGGCACCACTTTGGCCCCAACGCGGTCAAAGAAAAGATCAGTCCCTACAAAGTACCCGGCGATCCTGCCAGCGGACTGCTGCCTCGCATCAGTGGTGCCGACCCCGGCAAATACGGTTCGGGAGACAAGAAGATTCAGGCCTACTGTTTTCGCATGTGCCTGACCAACCACGACGAGAATCGTGTTCCCTTTCCGAAACCGGAAGGCTACGATTCCGCGCAGTACGAACTCTTGCTGCGAATCTACGATGCCGGCTGGCGCCAGACGTTTGCCAAGTTTGATCCCATTCCGAACTTTAAGACCGACACCAACAATCACGGTCCCATGAGTACCGATAACATCGGCTATAACTACGACTATCCCGAAGCATCCTACGAACGTCGTAAAGCGATTATCAAAGAGCACGAAACCTACCAGAAAGGCTGGCTGTACTTCATCTCCAACGATCCCCGTGTGCCCAAAGAAGTGCAGCAGAAGATGCAGAAATGGGGGCTGGCGAAAGATGAGTTCAGCGATAACGGCAACTGGCCCCATCAGCTTTACATCCGTGAAGCCCGCCGGATGATCGGCGAATTCGTGATGACCGAAAACGAACTGCTCAAAAAGAAGCCTACCCCCGATTCGGTCGGCATGGGCTCTTACACAATGGACTCGCACAACGTGCAGCGGTATGTCACTCCGGAAGGCTATGTGCAGAACGAAGGGGACATCGGCGTTTCGACCCGTGGTCCTTATGAAATTGCTTACGGCAGCCTCGTTCCGAAAAAAGGGGAATGTGCCAACCTGCTGGTGCCGGTCTGCGTTTCCAGCTCGCACATCGCCTTCGGTTCGATCCGCATGGAACCCGTTTTCATGATTCTCGGTCACTCCGCTGCGACAGCAGCTGCGATCGCCCTGGATCAGAAACTGGACGTGCAGGATGTGCCTTACGAACAGCTCAAAACCCAGCTGATCAAAGAGGGCCAGATTCTGGAAGCCCCACCTGAAGTCAAATACGGAAGTAACGGCATCAATCCGGAAACACTCAAAGGCATTGTCGTCGACGATGCGCAGGCCAAACTGACCGGGCTCTGGCAGACCAGCCGCTCGGCGAAGAAGTATGTGGCGTCGGGTTACCGTCACGAGTCAAATACGCGGGATGGCAAAGCCGCCGCCCGTTTTGAAACCAAAGTTCCCCAGGCGGGACGTTACGAAGTTCGCTATGCCTATCCGCCGAACACCAATCGCAGTTCGCAGGTCAAAGTAACCGTGCAGCATGCGGGGGGATCCACTTCCAAAACCATCGACCAGCGTCAGACACCACCTCTGGAAAGTGTGTTTGTGTCGCTGGGAGTATATGAATTCACACCGGACAAAACAGCGGCTGTCGAAGTGACCAATACCGATGCCAACGGCTATGTCATTATTGACGCCGTCCAGTGGATTCCCGTCAAGGAGTGACCCTGTTAAACGTGTGAGTCTGTTCTGAAACCGTTCTGTAATCAGATATGAGAGGAGTGCGTTGTGCATAAGCCGGGCCGTGTAGTGTCAATTCTGCTGGGAATTTCAATGGTTTCTCTCCTCGGTTTCAGGACTGCTTCCGCCCAGGCGGCTATTCCGGTTTCCAAGGAGAACGTCACAAAAGCGATGCGGGCGGCCAGCGAATTTTATCGTAACAAGCTCGCTCTGCACGGGGGCTACGTTTACTACTACAGCCTTGATCTGAAGGAACGCTGGGGCGAAGGTAAGGCGTCTCCGGATCAGATCTGGGTGCAGCCTCCCGGCACTCCGACAGTGGGGATGGCGTTCCTCTCGGCTTATGAAGCGACCGGGGACCAGTTCTACCTCGATGCCGCTACCGATGCCGCACTGGCACTCGTTTATGGTCAGTTGAAATCGGGGGGCTGGACGAATTCCATCGATTTCAATCCTCGCAGTAAATTGACCGCCGAGTACCGGAATGGGAAGGGGCGTGGCAAGAACAACTCGACCCTCGACGACGGAATTACGCAGTCGGCAATTCGCCTCATTATTCACGTCGATCAGGCCCACAAGTTTCAGCACAAACAGATCCACGAATCTGCCCAGGTCGCGTTGAATGCCCTGCTGGCGGCACAGTTCCCCGTGGGGGCCTTTCCTCAGGTCTGGACCGAACCGGTGCCACCGATCCCGGCCAGGCCGGCCAGCTTTCCCCAATACGACTGGCGGACGGAAGGGCGTATCAAAAACTATTGGGATTACTATACCCTCAACGACGGGCTGGCCGGTTATGTCTGCACGACGTTGCTCGAAGCCTACGAAATTTACAAAGATGAGCGTCTGAAACAGGCGGTGCTCAAACTGGGAGACTTCCTGATTGTGTCTCAGTTACCCGAACCACAGCCCGCCTGGGCACAGCAGTACAACTACGATATGCAGCCCATCTGGGCCCGCCGCTTCGAACCGCCGGCCATCACCGGGGGAGAGACCCAGGATGTGATTGCCACCCTGATGCGGATCTACCGCTTCAGTGGCGAAAAGAAATATCTGGAACCGATTCCCCGGGCACTCGCCTGGTTAACACGCTCTCAGTTACCCGATGGGCAGCTCGCCCGCTATTACGAACTGCAGACCAATCGCCCGCTCTACATGAACCGCAGCGGAAAAAAGTACAGTCTGACCTACGACGATTCCGATCTGCCCCGGCACTACGGCTGGAAGATTACCTCTGAGGTCAGAGAACTCGAACGGGAGTTCAAAGCCGTCAGCGCAGGGCGGAAACTGCAGACCGAACCGACTCCAAAGCAGTTACTGACCCGCGTGAAAGCGATTCTCTATGACCTGGACGATCAGGCACGCTGGATCAGCGTCAGCACGGGCGAACGCCTGGTGGGGCAGCCGAAATTCCCGGTGAAAACACGCTACATCGCCAGCGATCGCTTCAGCAGCAACCTGGAGACACTCAGTCAGTATCTCCAGCAGCTGAAGTCTCAGTGATCGACAGACCTGTCAGACAGCAACCTAATGGGGGACACCACTCAAGTGGAAGATGGCATTCATCGTCACCACTTTGGTTTCCCCTGCATGATGACGGATGATATTGATGCCGGTATTGTTCTGCTTGATATCCTTGGCTTTTTCGATGGGAAGTCCCAGCAGGCTGGCCAGGTAGACCCGGTTGATTACGTTATGCGCGACCACCGCGATCGTCTCGCCGGTATGGCGTTCCAGCAGTGACCGGAGTGCAGGCTCACATCGATTGAACACATCACCGTAAGATTCCCCGCCTTCGTAACGGTTCCGGTAGGGGTCATCCATGAACGCTTTGTAGGCGGCCGGCGATTCCTGCTCAATGATGTCCCAGGATTTTCCTTCCCACAGACCCACATCGCATTCGTGAATCTCCGCGACTGCCTGCGGAGTCAGATTGAAATGTGCACAGACCGCTTGGGCCGTCTCTTTCGCACGGATCATCGGACTGCTGTAGATATGATTGATCGAACAGTTCTCCGCCAGGAAAGTCGCCAGGGCCTGAGCCTGCTTTTGTCCCGATTCACTCAGACTGGGATTGATGCCGCAACCCTGCAGAATATAGGGACGCTGTTCGTTTGGGGGAGTCGCTCCATGACGAATCAGCAGCAGGTTGGTCGCATCGGGTTCAGGGTGGGGGATAAAGTGTTGCTTTTCCATGTTCAGTCCTGTGTCAGGAAAGGTTTTAATCGGTATGAATCTGTTTCTGGTGTGCGGCCAGTTTGACCGCGGCCCGGACGGCTTCCATGATGCCTCTGGTCTCTGGCTTGATGTTGCTCCAGGCAATGTCAAACGCGGTGCCATGACTGGGGCTGGTCCGGACGATCGGCAATCCCAGCGTAATATTGACTGCCTGATCAAAGCCGAGCAGCTTAAAGGGGATGTGTCCCTGGTCGTGATACATGGCGACGACCGCGTCAAACTCCCCATGCACGGCGCGACGAATTAGTGTATCGGCCGGTAGAGGACCTGTCGCATTCAGACCAGAGGCCCGGGCCCGTTCGACGGCCGGGGCGATGATCCGCGCTTCCTCATCACCAAACAGACCATGTTCTCCCGCATGGGGGTTCAAGGCACAGACGGCAACCCGGGGAGGTTCCGCGCCCATGATCTGCATCAGTTCTGCGATCAGCCGCGTCTTCTCAAAGATCTCGTCGGTTTTCAACAGGCCGGGAACGCTGGCGATGGAAGTATGCAGGGTCGCATGCACGATTCCCAGACCAGCCGGTGGTTGAATCACATCACTGCCCGGTAGATAGAGCATCATTCCAAAGTCGGCTACCTGACACCGGTCAGCCAGGATCTCAGTATGTCCCGGATAATCAATGCCGCCCCGATGCAGTGATTCCTTATTTAAGGGGGCCGTGGTGATCGCATCCACTTTTCCCGCCAGACAGTCATCGATGGCGCTGACCAGGTAGTCGTACGCGCCGCGACCCGCGCGGGCATCGACCTGGCAGGGTGTCGCTTCAGCCACATCCGCGCGTCCACGGTCAATGCAGTAGACTGCTCCCGGCCGGGATGAGAGTTCTTCTGGTAGTTGATCGACGGAAATGACTTCCAGTCCACTCCCGGAATGGCGGGCAGCACGCCGCAGAACTTCCGCATTGCCATAGACGACCGGGCAGCAGAGTGCATTCAGTTCCGGCTGAACACACAGGGCATCCAGTAACTGGGGACCGATGCCAGAGACATCTCCCATTGTCAGAGCGATTTGCGGCTGTTTCATAGCGATTCGAAAACTTCACATTCTTTCAGCGGCAGCCCTCGACGGTCTTTCTCCGAGAGCAGTGGCTCGCCTGAGAGCGGCCAGTCAATTCCCAGTTCGGGATCGTTCCAGAGCAACGTCCGGTCGTGTTCGGGATAATAATAATCGCCACACTTATACACAAAATCAACCTGGGGGCTGATGACATAAAAACCGTGGGCAAAACCCGGGGGCACATAGAGTTGCTTGTGATTCTCACCCGTCAGGCGGATGGAGTAGGACTGGCCGAACGTAGGGGAATTCTTCCGCAGGTCGACACAGACGTCCAGAATTTCCCCTTCCATGACATGCACCAGTTTGGCCTGGGGGTGCTGAATCTGGTAATGCAGTCCCCTGAGAATGCCGGCAGTGGAGCGGGATGCATTATCCTGTACAAAAGAAGCATCGACGCCAGCCTCCTTGTACCGCTCCTGCTGGTACGTTTCTTTGAAAAAACCACGTTCGTCAGAAAAGACCCGGGGGGTGATCACCAGTAACCCGGGAAAACCGGTCTGTTCTACTTCCATGAGGTGTGACTTCTCTCTCTGAGTGAAAAAGGCGTATCTGTACCGCTTCTTGCGGGGAACAATCATACGGATCATAGCGATTTCAAGACCATTTCATAAGGATTGAGAAAGTCCAGTTATGGATTTCTCAAAATCTTTCTTAACCCCTAAACACGACACAAGTCACCTTTTTTAAGGAATTTAGAAAAACGCCCATCCATGCGGAATTTCCTGTTTTTTCTTGAAAATGCTCATGTACATCGCGTATTCTATATGCAGTATTTCTTTCCTGAGAAATACATCCCGCAAAGTTTCCTGCTGACGAGGTATGAGTTTGAGCCCCTTGATCTTCTTCAGAGCCACAACCGGTGATTTGGTGCAACGCACTCTCGTCAGTGCAATGGCCCTTTTCCTGCTTTCTCTGGCGCCCGCCAACGCTCAGGAAGTCGAGGTACGTAAACCCGTTGTTACCCCTGTCGCCCCAGCGAAACTTTCCGAAGTCTTTTTCAAGACGGTCCCCGATTCTCTGGAAGATCTCCAGGAGATCGAACGGCAGGTCACTTCCCTGACAGAAAAAGCGATTCACAGTACGGTCTCTGTACGGGTCGGCGATGCTCAGGGGAGTGGGGTAATCATTGATAACAAAGCCGGCTACATCCTCACAGCCGCGCATGTCATCGGACTCGCTCAGAAAGATGCCACCATCATCCTCCACGATGGCCGCACGTTGAAAGGCCGCACCATGGGCCTGAACCGCGGTCTCGATGCAGGACTGGTGAAACTGATTGAAGATGCCGAAGTCGATATCAGCAAACTCACGGCCGCGAAGATGGGAGACATCTCCCAGATCAAAACCGGTGAGTGGGTGATGGCCACCGGACACCCGAACGGTTATCAGGCAGGGCGTCCCCCTGTCGTACGACTGGGACGGATCGTGACTCGGAAAAAACATCTGCTCCAGACCGATTGCACGCTGATCGGTGGAGACTCAGGTGGCCCGTTATTTAATATGCAGGGCGAGGTGGTCGGCATTCACAGCCGCATCGGTCCCTCTACCAGCTGGAATTTTCATATCCCCGTCTCCGCATTTCAGGACGACTGGGAAAAACTCGTTTCCGGCGATATGTGGGGGGCCAAGCCTCTCGGCCAGAATGCCGTCCTCGGCGTTAATGGTGAAACGACAGATCAAGGATGTAAAGTGACCGGCGTCACCCGCGGATTTCCCGCAGAAATCGCCGGCCTGAAAGAGAACGACATTATATACCAGCTGAACGATGAAAAGATTACCGGCATCGAACAGCTGGCGGAAGTCGTTCAACAATACAAACCGGGGCAGACGGTGCAGGTCCAACTGACGCGTGACGGCAAAAGCATGTCGTTTGAAGTTCAACTCGCCGCCCGGGATTAATACAAACTTGATCGCGATCCGGATGACTGCTTCGTAGTTCGGATCTGATAATAAAGTGATGTGAGGAGAAGCTCTTGAACCAGGATCATAAAAACCGCATTCCGCAGACAGTCCGGCTGTTCGCACTGGCTTTGATCATCACCACCTCCGCAGGGTGGCTGACCGGCAGTGCCTCCGCTTACGATCAACTGCAGCCAAGCCAGCTGACCAGCGGTTCTCAGATGCGTCGCGCGTTCCGGTCGGTCGTTTCGACTCCCCGTTCCTGGACGGTCCGCGTCCGTGTGAATGGCAAAGAAGCCTCACTGGGAGCCATCGTGGAATCTGATGGCTGGATCCTGACGAAAGCCAGTCAGCTGGAAGGAAAAGTAACCTGCGAGCTCACTACTGCCGAACGCTACGAAGCAGAAATCATCGGCGTCGACGGAAAGCTCGATCTGGCCCTGCTCAAAATTGATGCCCGGAACCTGCCCACTGTTCAATGGCAGGCTATTACAGATCCCAAGGTCGGCCAGTGGCTCGTCACTCCCGGGCTGAGCATGTCTCCCGTGAGTGTAGGCGTACTCAGCGTGACACGACGCGATATCAAACCCGCCCCGGGAGTCCTGGGCGTGCAGATTGATGATGCCAACGGAGGCGCCCTGGTCAAACATGTGATGCGCGAAAGTGGTGCTGAAGAAGCGGGCCTGAAACCAGGCGACGTGATTCTGAATGTGGCCGGCGAAAACATTGACAGTGCCAGTTCACTCTCGCGGTTCATCCGGAAATTTCTCCCCGGCGATCGTGTCCAGGTCCGGTTGCTCAGAGACGAAGAAGAAATCAACGCGGTCGTGGTCCTCACCGATCCCCAGATGCTGATCTACGATCGCCTGCGGGAAATGCAGAAGAAAATGGGAGGCGCCTTGAGTCGCCGTAAAACCGGTTTCTCTGAAGTCCTGCAGCACGATACCGTACTTCGCCCCGAAGACTGTGGCGGCGTTATCGTCGACCTGCAGGGCAAAGCCATTGGCTTGAACATCGCCCGGGCTGGCAGAACCAAATCCTTCGCGATTCCCGCCGATCAGGTGATCCCCATGATTCAGAAGCTCAAGCTCAAAGAGTATGCTCCTTACAATCCCCAGAAGGATCCCAGGGAGCAGACTGTGGCTGCCGGCAGCGCTTCCTGAGACTACCGCTCATCCCGAAGGATAGTAGTGGAACTGTTCTTGCAACTGCATTCTGAAGTCACGCACTGCGGACGACTCGATCGAACTGGTGCGTCGATTTCCCGTACAGGCTGCCCCCCGAATACCAACGATATCCGGTTGCAGGGGGGAAAGTGTCTCCAGGTCACCCGGGCGAATGGAACCTGCCAGCGCGACCTTCAATCCGTGTCGATGCGCCCGCTGAATGAGCTCGTCCAGCAGCTCCAGCGAGAGCAGGTCCGTTAACCCGAGGCCCTGCTTGTGGAAAGTGTCAATCAGCAGACCAGCGCATCGGCTCTCAATCGCAGCTGACAGGACTTCGAGGGGAGGGGCCGCCGAAGCCTGTTCCCAGTCTGCATAGGCAACTGCGATCCAGTCGAACTGCCGTTGATGTTCGGTTTCGATCCGCTCGGTCACCTCCCGCCAGCAGGATTTCCAGTCGGGAATCGTCCGAGTTTCGGAGAGTCCCAGCTTCAAGTACTTCATGGCCGAGGGGATGCGAGGCATAGTGGGGCGCTCACACCACTCAACCAGTTCGCCCAGTGCCATACTGAGGGGCTGAGTGATGCTGTGGCGTTCGCAGTAGACAGTGATCGCCTGCAGGGATTCAGAATCGACCATGCCAAGTGCGCCGTTCTCCGGCTCTTTGAAGTCGAGCAGGTCACAACCCCCGGCCAGCGCAGCGGCGATTTCTTCACAATTACGCACGCTGACCAGTAACTCGACGCGGCGGGGATTCAACTAAGGACCTTCCTGGATTGAGACAGACCATCAGGCGGCCTGCTTTGGATGTTTCTGATGCGATTACTTTTCTGGTTGCGGACGGCGGAGTGCTTTCCCCCCCAGGCTGCCTGTGGGAAAGCCACCGTTGATGGCAGGTGTCCCATTCACAAACAGGTAACGGATTCCCTCGGAATACTGATGCGGATTATCAAACGTCGCCTGATCGATCAGCTTCGCGGGATCGAAGACTACAATATCCGCATAAGCGCCTTCCTTCAAATAGCCCCGGTCCGTTAAGCCCAGGATGTCAGCCGGCAGGCCACTGGCACTGCGAACTGCCTTTTCCAGCGGGATTACTTTTTCCTGCAGCGAATAATAGCCGATTTTCCGGGGAAAGGTGCCGTAGTTACGGGGATGCGGACGATCTGAACCGGGCAGATAGGCACGTCCGTCCGACGCGGTCGCAACCCAGTCAATTTTCATGATCTGCCGCACGTCCTCTTCATTCATGCTGAAGTTAACGACTGACGCCCCCCCGTGCCGGGTGATCTCGAGCACGATCTCCAGGATACTTTTCTGCTCCTGATCCGCAATCTGCTGCAGGTTCTTGCCCACCCAGTCGGGGCGATCCGCGTAGCGGGCTATCCGAACCGCACTTCCGCCTTCCCGTTTTTCAATGTTCTTCTCGATCTGTTTAATGATCTTCTCTGAGGTCTCCGGTGCTTCCAGGCGGGCCACCAGTTCCTTGTTGCCTCCCGCCCGGGCCCAGGCTGGAATCAGCGTGGCGCCCAGGGATGTGCTGGACGCGATATACGGATACTGGTCGGCAGTCACCGTCTGACCCTGCTGGCGGGCTTCGTCGATCATCGCTGCGGCGCGCAGAACCAGCCCCCAGGCGTCCCGACCACTCGATTTGAAGTGAGAAATATGTACAGGCAGCCTGGCCTGCTGCCCAATCTTTAAAGCCTCATTGACGGCTGCCAGCAGCTCCGTGCTTTCATTCCGAATGTGGCTCGCGTAGATGCCATTATACTCGGCGACGATCTTGGCCAGCGTAATCAGCTCATCCGTATCTGCATACGAGCTCGGTACATAGATCAAACCAGTCGACATCCCCCAGGCACCGTCCAGCATCGCCCGGCGGGCCAGCTCCTGCATCTTCTTCAGTTCTTCTTCCGTCGGTTCCCGCTGACCGGAGCCCATTACGTGGTCTCGCAGAGAACCCTGCGGAATCAGGTGCATCACATTCGTCCCGCTACCCGCGGCGTCAATCTGCCGATAATATTCTCCTGTATCAACCGGGCCACTACCGCAGTTTCCCGTGACCACGGTGGTGCATCCCTGGGTGATAAAGTTCATATTCGCCCGGGTCAGGGGGGAAACAATCTGCCGATCGCTGTGATTATGCAGGTCAATGAATCCCGGGGCGATGATCAGTCCCTTGCAGGAAATGACCTGATCGGCGGATGCCTTGATTTCAGGGGCAATTTTGACGATCCGGTCATCCTTGATCGCCAGATCTCCTGTAAAACCCGCTTTTCCTGTTCCATCGATGATCGTGCCCCCTTTGAGCAGCAGGTCGTATGAGGCTGGTTCCTGGGCGGTGAGTGTTCTGAAGGGCATCAGAGCCAGTAACAACAGGCTCAGGATGACTTGCAGACGGAGCAGTTTCATGCGTGGAACTCCCTGAATTGAATTGGGTTTACGGTACGAGCTCGCAAATTATGAAGATTTGACGTACTCATGATCAAAGTATCGCTAAAACCGCTTCGAACTACCAGTAAGAATGACGGTTTCTGGGCTTTGCGTTACTAATCTATTGCTGATATATTTTGCCCCTTATTATAGTAGCCTGACGCGCTGCGAGGCGGCTATCTGGTGAGACCCTCTGTTCCCCGTGAGGAACGTCCGAATATCAAGAAGGTTTCCCGATTGAAACATTTTGGGAAGATTGAAGAGTCATGAAACGAGAAGATGTGCGGAACATTGCTATCATTGCGCACGTGGACCATGGGAAGACCACACTGGTCGACGCCCTGCTACACCAGAGCGGCCAGTTCCGGGATTCCCAGCTGAAAGGTGACTGTATTCTGGATTCGAACGATCTGGAACGCGAACGGGGAATCACCATCCTGGCCAAGAACATTGCCCTGATGTACAAGGGCGTGAAAATCAACATCATCGATACCCCGGGCCACGCCGACTTCGGCGGCGAAGTCGAGCGCGTGCTCCGCATGGCCGATGGTGTGCTGATTCTGGTGGATGCCTTTGAAGGCCCCCGTCCCCAGACCCGCTTCGTATTGAAAAAGGCCCTCGAGTGTCATCTGAAGCCTCTCGTGGTGATCAACAAGATCGACCGCCCCGACTGCCGCCCCGATCACGTGCTGAGCGAAATGTTCGACCTTTTCGTCGATCTGGATGCAGACGACGAAACGCTCGATTTCCCTTATATCTATGCCAGTGCCCGTGAAGGCTTCGCCACACACGATCTGGACAACTTCGGCGACAGCATCCACCCGCTGCTGGACATGGTGCTCGAGAAAGTACCCGCTCCGGAAGTCGAATTCGACGCCCCGCTGAAGATGATGGTCACGACCCTCGAATGGTCCGAATACGTGGGCCGCGTAGCCACCGGTCGTATCAGCACCGGTAAAGTCCGTCGCGGTGAAAAGGTCACCCTGATCAAGGCCGGCGGAAAGCATATCAATTGTACCATCGATTCGGTCGAACTGTTCAATAACCTGGGACGGGCTCCCGTTGAAGAAGCCACCGCCGGCGATATCGTCGCTTTAGTTGGTCTGGACAATCCTGAAATCGGCGACACCGTTGCCTGTGCACTGAAACCTGAAGCCCTGGAACGTATCGACGTTGATGAGCCGACACTCTCGATGTTGTTTACCATCAACAGTTCTCCGCTGGCAGGGCAGGATGGCAAATACGTCACCAGCCGTAACCTGCGGGAACGTCTGATGCGTGAACTCGAATCGAACGTGGCTCTGCGAGTCACCGAACGGGAAGACAAAGACTCGTTCTCCGTTTCCGGTCGTGGCGTGCTGCACCTCTCCGTACTCATCGAACAGATGCGTCGCGAAGGTTATGAGCTTTCCGTCGGTAAGCCTGAAGTGATCCGCAAGAAGATCGACGATAAATGGCATGAACCGTTTGAAGAACTCGTTGTCGACGTCCCTGCGGATTCGGTCGGTTCCGTGATGGAACTGGTCTGTGCACGTCGAGGACAGATTATCGACATGACGGCTGGCGAAACCGGAATGTCGCACCTCAAGTTTTCGATTCCCGCCCGCGGGCTGATCGGTCTGCGAACCCGTCTGCTCAACGCGACCAAAGGGGAAGCGATCATCAACCACCGCTTCGAAGGCTACAAGCCCAGCGAAGGGGAAGTTCCCCGGCGTGCGAATGGCGTGATGGTCTCCCAGGCCAAAGGGCAGGCCGTGGGCTATGCTCTCTGGAAACTGCAGGAACGGGCTGAATTCTTTGTCTCTCCCGGAGATGATGTCTACGAAGGGATGATCATCGGCGAAAACGCCCGTGAAAATGACCTAGTCGTCAATCCGATCCGTGGTAAAAAACTGACGAACGTGCGTGCTTCCGGTTCCGATGAAAACGTCGCCCTCAAGCCGGCACGAGATATGAGTCTCGAAGCTGCTTTGGAGTACATCGAACAGGACGAGTATGTGGAGATCACTCCCAAGCTGATCCGTCTCCGCAAGATCTACCTCACGGAAAACGAGCGGAAACGCCAGCACCGCAGTACGAATGCTTAATTCAGCAGAACGTACTCCATGATTTTGACTTTCCAACCTGGGGCCGGCTTACCGGTCCCAGGTTTTTAATTTACCCACCAGATCCAGCATCTCATTGCGCCGCTTTTCGAACAGCCCGAACAGGGCCAGGATGCAGATCCCCAGGCCAATTCCAAACGCCCACCAGGGCCACACGTGTCCCAGTGACTGCGACGCGTGCCAGATCATGCTCACAATCGAAAGCACCAGGAACGAGGTGCCGACATACAGGAAGGCCCGTACTCGCAGCAGCATCCCGGCGAAGATCCCCACGACTGACAGGCCACATAGAATCATCGGTAGCGCAATACTTTCCGCCACTCCGGTGATGAACATGTCCCCGGTCGAACTGACATAAATGGCAATCGTAGAAAAGTACCGGATCGAAGTCAGCTGGGAATCGCTCAGTTTTTCACGATTCAGATGTGTCGCGACCAGTACCGACAATGCCGGCGGAATCAGCCAGAGCTGAGGATGCTGCGTCAGTAACTGTCCCTGTTCCACCCAGAAAGCCCACAAGGCACCGTTACCCGCCAGAGCAGCCAGCGTGGTATAGACGAACGACTTTCTCCA
Source organism: Gimesia sp. (assembly GCF_040219335.1). Taxonomy (NCBI): domain Bacteria; kingdom Pseudomonadati; phylum Planctomycetota; class Planctomycetia; order Planctomycetales; family Planctomycetaceae; genus Gimesia; species Gimesia sp. The sequence continues at coordinate 318,923 of NZ_JAVJSQ010000040.1, forward strand.
GAGGCTCATCACCACGTAGACCAGGCTGATCAACAGCAGCACCAGGGAATATTCGCCAACCACCGGAGAGGTCTGAGTCGAAGCACCATGCAGCCAGAAGCTCAGTGCAGGCAACAGCGGGAGGAAGACACCCGTCCGCTGGAGCGGTTCAGACAACACCTGCAGCCCGATGCGGTCGAAGTACTCACCGACCCCCGCACCGGCAAAGGCAATCGCGATGACGATATAAGGCCAGTAAGGCAGCAGGTAGCCGCGGAACAGTTCCGGCACGGTCAGATAAATATGCAGGAACAGCAGGGCCAGTACGATTTCAGACGCATAGACATACAGCATTCTGCGTTTCAACGGAAGCTGGAACGGATCATATTTGGGAATGGCAGCCATCACGATCAGGGCCGCGGAGAGCAGCACCAGCGCCGCTGAAACAACGCCAATTCTCGCTGGATTCAATTGCAGCCGGACCCCGGTCAGTTGCAGTCCGATCTCCGAAGCCAGGATTGATAACAGCGCGACGCCAGCAGCGGTCAGGAAGGTCCGCGCGCTTTTGCGAATCGCTTCCGTCCAGTCCGAGGTGAGGCGCGACCATTTCGCAAGCACAATTGTGGTCAGCAGGCTTAGAACGGAGACCGCCTCCAGCAGACGAATCAGATGGTCGAGCCAGTAAAAGTTCCCTGTGACGGGTAACAGGGCCCAGCTGAAATAGATGGATGCGGCGCCCAGTGCCAAAAGTGCCCGGTGTTTGAACCGTTCGGAAAGTTCACTCAAATCACCCAGTGACAGCAACGCCGGAACCGTGAGGCAGGTCCCCACCACCGACCACCAGCGGAGCGTCTGATCTTCAAATCGCAATACGCTGTGCAGCAATGCCAGGATTGTCGAGAGTGTCATCACGGAAACCGCTTGCGGGACCCAGCTGCGTGCCTGCTCCCAGATGCGGTCCGCGTTGGCAATCGCCAGGCGGTTACCAGCCTGGCCCAGCTGTGAACGCAGTCTCCACAGAATCCCGATCAGACAGGCATAGACAGACAACGCGATGCCCGACCGCTGTACCAGGATCTGCAGTTCTGTCTCATTACTCAGGAAGGTGCCGATTGCACATAATCCCATCATAAACAGTGGCGCCAGCCCATATCGGCTGTTCCGGTCCCAGAGCAGCGTTGTCAGCAGCACGGTCACCGCTGCCAGGGCAATCCACCCCTGACTGTCACGAATGACGGGAAGTCCTTCCACTGTCAGCATTGTCCGGGAAACGGTGATTGTCAGCGTGTAGAGCAGGACGACTGCGGACAGAGCCCCCGTTACGATGTGCTGCAACCTGAATTCAGACAGTCCGAGCTCTTCGTCAGTCGAGACACGCTGCCGATAGACGTCCACCGCCAGCCAGCAGGCAGCGATACCTGACGCGACTGTGATCAGCCACTTCAAGAGGTCCATTTGATTTTGAGTTGTCACAATCACATTCATGTCGGTCCAGAACGCTGTGAAGCCCAGCACGGTGCCGACCAATGCCGTTGCCAGTGAAGCCCAGGCCATGATCTGTTTTCGCAGACAGAGTCCCAGCGTGAAATACAGGCCCGTCCCTGTCGCCGCGATCGTCAGCCCCGGCCAGGGGCGATACAGGTCAGACCAGCCCCCCCGCAGTCCGAACAGCAGTAACAGACCAAAGAGCAACTGAGACCAGTAGAGATGTCGTTGTGTGTCAGCCTGTAGTTCGATATCGCTGGCGGAGCGACGCCAGGTTTGCACAAAGCGGAACGCGTGGAAGGCAATCACCAGAAGCAGCCCCCCTTCGAGCAGCAGGTTGACCTGCCAGGCGTTCCAGTCCGTATGGTGCCAGCCCAGGACCGCTGCCAGTCCAATCAGTGACAGACTGAGGAAGCTCAGACCATTGACCTGCATACTGCTGGAGTACCTGCGGGCAAAATACTGAATGCAGATCGCAGAGACTCCGACCGCAGGCAGAGTCACCCACGGGGCTTGTGAGAAACGTGGCCCCCATGAGCCAGCGGGATCGAACAGGTTGAACAGGAAGGGGAGCAGGTAGGGAGAGACGATCAGGCTGAGCATCGTCGCCAGATGAATCCGTAATGGTGGCCACTCGGAAGACATGAGCAGCTGGTATTTCTGGAACTCGGGATGAATCCAGCGTTCGCACGCCAGCCAGAAGATCCCGAAACCGGCAGCCGCGAGTCCCAGCCAGGTAAGAGTCTGCAGAAACTCGGCGGTATCATATTGATCGAGGGGTGTCGAAAACATCAGAATGGTTCCCGCCAGCGTTGTCACCAGCAGAAGATGGGATGCGAGTAGCATCCAGCCGTTGGAGCGGAACAGCACTGCATAACAGATGATCGTTCCCAGCAGTATCAGCAGCGGCAGACCAAATTGTGTGAAAGCGAGTAACCGGTCTGCAACATCAAGAGTTGCGACCTGTCCCAGCCCCGTTCCCAGTACCTGGCACATTGTCAGGAACAGGACAGGCAGACTGATGCCCAGTATGCTTAAGTCACGCCACGACGGTTTGTCTTCCAGCAGACGCGAAAGGTATCGCAAGCGGACCTGCTGCGACTGGAAAGTCTGCAGCACCGATTCTGCTTTCCAGACTACTACAAATATAACCACGGCATACAGGCTCAGGCACCAGCGGAGAGCCCCCGCCACATGCTGAGTCTGGTTGAAATACCCGGCGAGCAAAAAGGGAACCAGGTAGCTGATTAACAGCATGCCCAGCGAAGCGAGTTTCTGCAGGCGACTGTTAAGGAAGGGCAGACATCCCAGCATCAACAGGCCCAGGCAGAGCCAGCTCCAGATACTGAAGGCTTCTGGTGCCAGTTGCAAAGGAAAGCCGACCGAGAATTCTTTCAATGCGGAATTGAAAATAACAAACAGGGAAAACAGTACAACCAGCGTGCAGGAGAGGGCACCTTGTGTCCAGAGGCTGTGTTCCCGGGCCCGCGTAATGGTAATGGCCGTCAGTCCCATCAGGTAGACGAACAGCCCGAACATTGCGGGAGCCAGAAAATTCCAGACCGCACTCATCCGGTAGGCCTGGTTGAACTCGGCTCCGACCAGGGGTAACAGTGCAAATGCAAATACGAGGCCTGTAGAAAGGATGGCACCGCCCAATAGAATCGGTTGCAGATTCAGACGGCTGTCGCGGGCCAGCGCTCCCAGCATGTTGCGCGAAAATTTATGGGAACAGATCAGGGAGTTTAGTCCATTCCAGAGGGCAATCGCCAGGATATGGAACAGCCAGTATCGGGGAGAATGGTAACCATTACCCGTCCAGAGATCAAAACGCTGACCGACCGCAGTCGCGGTGTAGAGTGTGCCGGCTGTCCCCGCGAACTGGGCACACAGAAACCAGATGTCGGAGCGGAGGATCAACGCAATGCCCAGCCAGATCAACATCAGCCAGAACGAGTAAAACGCATGCATGTGGGCCGGCATGATCTGCAGCAGGGCATAAGGGATCATGAGGACCGACGTGATCATGGAACCAGCGGTGAGAGGGCCGGTAAACGAATTTCCCTCAGCGGGCAGCAGCGACCAGCTGTTCTGTAACTTTTGTCGAGTTTGTGTCCAGAATTGCAGGGCTAGTAAAAACAGCAGGCTGGTCGAAGCGTGGATCAAACAGCCCCAGGCGAAGGGACCATCGGGACGCAGATGCATGCTCTGCAGCAACTCGCGGATGGGGCCGTTGAGGCAGAGTGCGTGTTGCAGTGTCAGGAACCAGAGAAATGATCCGATGCTGGAAAGCACCTGACGACGAACGTGCCAGTTCGCTGTCAGGAACAGAACGGAGTTCAACAGTAAAGCCACCGTAGTCCACATGACATCCGTGCGGCTATAAAAGCCCGCGTAGACCGCGATCAGGCTGGAGCCGCAGGCCAGCCCAACAGCGGCATACAGGTAGTATTCCGCTGCCTCCCGGTGCGATTTGTTCTTGAGGAGCATCGCTCCGGTTCCCGCTCCGATCGCCAATGCCAGTAATACGATGGCAGAACGGCCCAGCAGCATCGCTTCCATGAGCATTCGCTGTGTGACGCCTTCCAGAGGCAGAGTGCCGCCCAGAACGTGAAATCCGAGCAGGACTGAAATCATTAGCGATGCCAGTGCCGGTAAATGGCATAAAGGAAAACGTCCTCGAAAGGCGAGCAGTGTCAGGCTAATGGCGTTGACGATTCCCAGGGCGATCAGAATATCGACGCGCGGCCAGGCGATCGCGAAGTTGACCAGCAGCATGATGGCAGCAAAGATCGCGAGGGACGAACCCGTCAGGGACCAGTGCGGCGATTCGTCTTTCCCTTTCCGATGATGGAGCAGCAGACCAAATCCGACCAGCAGGCTTTCCATCAGGCTGAACAGCGGCGTCAGTCGGGCAAAGTTTTCCAGGCGTTCGGGGGCATTCCAGATCATCAGCCAGCAGGGAGCCAGCACGGAAAAAACCGCCAGCCCGAGCAGCGTTACTAGTTCCCGGGCACGAGAATCGGGAAAGTCGTCCCAGTGAAAGGCATTTCGTAAGACACTGCCCATGCCAATCACAAAACAGGCGACCGGCAGCAGCGCCAGCAGATTAATTTGCATTAACGTGTTTGCCTGGTCCCCCAGCCGGGAGATCAGGATTTGCCCGGCTGAGGTACCCAGGACGATCGCCAGTAAAGGCCAGCGTCCGAAACTGAGCAGGATGCGGCTGGAGGAATGGACCATCCACCCGAATGCGGCAAAGCCGACACCGAGTGCGAGTATGAAGAGGGGGTCGGCCACAGGCCTGTGATCGGACAGGCGGATGGCCGCCAGGAAGTTGAGAGGCACCAGTAGCACCGTAATCAGTAACAGGCCGCGACTGGTGGCTTCCAGTTTCCAGCGTTTGAAAGTGTAAAGCCCCGCTCCATGGATGGCGGCGGTGGCCAGCAGGAAGAGCAGGGCAGGCAGATAGGGGATCTGATTTTTCAATGTCGACCAGAGACTGACCACCAGGCCAATGGCACTGCCGACAATCAGCAGACCGCTGACCAGTTCCCCCCAGCGAATGTTTTTCTCTTCCATGAAGGCCTGCAGAAGTGAACCCAGCGGACGTTTCTGCTCTTCGACGGGCATCGCAGGACGTGGGGTAGTGCGTGCTGGAGAGACAGGCTGAATCTGTTCGGTCCTGGTCTCTGGTTCAAAGGCACTCTCGTCCAGAAAATCGGAGATTTCGAGAACCGGTTCTTTTTCAGGCGTCGTTTGCGGGACTGGTTTCTGCGTCGATGGTTTGGGTTCAGGCTTGGGCTCGGGTTTCGGTTGTATGACTTCAGGAGGAGCGGGCGCCGGTTGCTTGGCTGCTGTATATTTGAAGAGGCGGACGAAATCATCTTCCGGGATGACGCCCTGATGATAGAGTCGGCGAAGGTAGCGTTCGGCTGACTGACGCTCCTGCTCGCGAGTTCTCTCTGTTGTCTTTCGTTCTTCGTCAAGTTGATGCGCGGAATGGACGTCGTTTGGGGCCGCTTCCGGCGAGAACAGTTTGACGAGAAAGTGACCAATCACCCAGATTCCGTGGATGAAGGAAGCGAAGAGTGTCAAAAGAATCAATACCAGCACGAATTCCATGGGGTGGGTCCCTGTTGCAGCGGAAGATCAAACATCCAGCCTTACCTCGGCTTCTTTACGGGCGGATTCTCTTGAGCGATATCACTCCTCAATTTGGAATTTTCATTCAAAAATTAAGATGTCATTTCTTAACTCTAATCCAGAAAATGGATTAGGGCAATGATATTTAATAAACGGAGATGCGGGTGCCATCGGCGAACATCCGGGTCGGCTGACTGCTCCGGATCTCTTTGCCCCAGCGACGCCTGACTGCGGGAGGCAGATAAGTGAAGGCATACCAGCCATCCAGCAGGCGATTGCGGACTGTCTGTTGTTCCAGATTCTCCAGTTCCCAACTGGTCAGAATTGTTTTCCATAACCGGGCCCGTTGCGAGACACGGTAGTGGATGGGATCAAAGCCATACCACTCAGGCTGGGGAGCAACAATCCGGATACGGGGATCTCCAGCCAGTTCGGTGAGTCGCTGATTCAACTGGCCGACTTTCTGAATCAGATCGGGAAGTGAAGCCGGATTTTTCGGGAAGAACAGCCGGCGTGTCATCTCGAAACGCAGATTTGAGAGTTTTGCGAGTGTGAACTCGGGCAGCAGCGTGATCGTCACCCGGGCATCGATCGCCTGTAATTGATCCAGGCAAAGCCTGACCCAGCTGAAGATGGCATCAACCGATTGACCATAAATCAGATCATTGCCGATATCAGTCAACAGCGCGAGGGGTTGTTCCGAAATTCGATCCGATGTGGGTAATGCCTGCCACAAATCACAGCGGGAGATGCCGGGCAGGGCACGGTGCAGGAGACGACTCCAGGTTCCGTATGAGCGTCCATGCCCGAGGGCGGTATAGATGTCGCAGGGCATCCCTATGCTCGGCTGCAGGAGACGCAGAATCAAAGGAAAGTCTCTGGTAAGGTTACTTGCTCCCAGCAGGATCACCGGACGTCCAGCGGTCTGTGTATCTGGAGCAGTGAAGTCAGGCATGGATGTGATTATCCCGGATGTCGTGATGTATGTGAATGGAATCTTTCTATTTTAGCGAGATCAGGTATTTCAGAAAGAGAAATTTACACTCGCACAGATTCATAAGCAGAGGAATGCTCGCGCATAAAAAAAAGGCACCATCGATTTGACGGTGCCTTGATTCTATTCTGAATGAGCAGCGGGGCGATTATTCTTCGCCTTCTTCTTCTGCCGCTTCTTCCTCTTCAGCTTCCGCAGCGGAGCCGGCGAAGCTGGAGCAGACCGAGCGAGCGATAGCAGAGACTTTGTTTTCCTCTGGCTTCTTCATCTCGGTTTCTTTGTATTCAGCTTTTTCCAGGATGACGTCAACCGCTTTACGCTCACGCAGCTGAGCTTCCAGGTTTTCAATCATACCGGATTTGACCATACGAGCCCGAACGCGACGGGGGCTTTCACCCTGCTGCATCGCCATGTAGTAGATTTCCATGTCGATTTCAGAAGGATCGACCATCAGGTTTTCGGTCGTGGCAATCTTGTCCAGCACGAAGTGCTCTTTGAGTGCCTGACGTGTGCTGGAAATCGCCTGCTGACGCAGTTCGTTTTCGCGAGCCTGGATATCCTGACGGGAGAAGCCGGCCTGCTGCATTTCGAGGATTTCCCGACGCAGTGCGTTTTCAACCTGCTTGGAAACCAGTGTTTCCGGCAGATCCCAGTCGGCAGACTCGGTGATCTTTTCCAGAACCTGGGTACGGGTAGACTGACGCTGCTCGTAAGTCACCTGACGTTCCAGGATGTTTTTGATTTCTTCGCGGAGTTCTTCTTCCGATTCGGCACCGATCCGTTCCAGCAGCTCTTCGTTGATTTCCGGAGGCTGGATGAACTTGACGGTCTTCACGGTGAAAGTCGCTTTGACCTTTTCGCCACGCATTTCGATCTGATCGGCTTCTGCAGAAACTTCGAGTTCGGTTTCGCGAGTGTCGCCGGCTTTGACGTCAGCCATGACTTCGCCGAAGTCTTTGATTTCGGCATCACGTAGACGCAGGATCGGACGGAGCGGAACAACCAGTTCGGCGATTTCGCTGAGTGGCTTGCCGTCGTGTTCGAACTTGATTGACAGTTCGAGGTAATCTTCTTTTTCTGCAGCACCTTTCCGTTCTTCCATTTCGCCGTACTGGCCGAGGAAGCGGTTCAGGTATTCTTCGATGTCTTTGTCGCCGATTTCGCGGACAGGACGTTCCAGCGACAGCCCCTTGTATTCGGGCAGTTTGAAGTCAGGACGAACTTCGACTTCAAATTCGAAGGTGAATTCGCCGTCTTCTGGAATTTCCAGGCTTTCGACATCAATGGTTGGCTCGTTGATCGGATCCAGATCGTTGTCTTCTGCGATCAGTTCCAGGCTTTCCATCAGGACCCGCTGTTTGACCTGATCGTTGAGTTCCTGGCGGAAACGTTTTTCGATCAGCTTCTTGGGAACGTGGCCGACGCGGAAACCGGGAACTGTTGCCTGATCACCCAGTTCAGAGACAGACTCAGAGTAGAAGTGCTCGATGTCAGAACGGGGGACTGATACAGTCACATGTTTTTTACAGGGACCCACCTCTTTAATATCGGCGGTCGCAGACATTTTATACTCGCCTTCGGTGGAGACGGTTTCTTCTGTCGTTGCGAGATCGTCAGACACGGTCCAATCCTTTTCTTTTACGTTGTGTGGAAAACAGCAATGGGGGATTTACCAAATCACTGCACTCAATCTGAGGGTGGCAGTTGCACACTGCGGAGCTGATTCTGATAGCGATACTACTTAAAGTATGAAAAGCCCCACATTCAAGAAGATGGGGGCTCTGATTCAATCCCTGAGATTTTGCATGCGAAAAAAAGAGCGGGTGAAGGGATTTGAACCCTCGACAGCCACGTTGGCAACGTGGTGCTCTACCACTGAGCTACACCCGCGAGCTGGCATGTATTGGACTGAGAGTGAAGATCACTTTCAGAAGCAACACGTGCTTGCTGTGTGTGAAGATTATGTAATCTTATCCGCTGAGGTCAAGGGTACGACAAGAAGTAAATCATGGATATCAGAGACTTTTTTCATTTTTTCTCTTCGGATCCTCTCTGAGCCTGCTGTTTACGGCTGACTCTGCGGATTGATGGGATTTTACGGACACTCTCATAATCAAGGTGGACTGTTTTTCGTCCCTGTTGCCGATTCGCCACGTGTTGCTTTGAAACAACATCGCGCTAACTGACCTGATAGCAGCGGGTTAAGGCTTCTCTGCTGTGAACCCCTCAGATCGTGTTGATTTTTCACCACAGCCCGCTCAGACCGCGTGCCGCGTGCCGTGAGAATTCTTTCAACGGGCGGACTATTTTTATCTCCTTATATTTCAATGAGTTGTGATCACTGCTGTGAACGGTTTGTAAAAACTTTTTTACGCTCCGGCACGTTTGG